>JBBQEU010000038.1:0-27234 GCA_038321235.1 Acidimicrobiales bacterium
CGCACTTGATCCGGCAAGAAGGGCGCATCAGGTGACCGGCAGGAGGCGCCGGACGACTGAGAACGCCGCTCGACAGTTCCGAGAAACATCGGCCGGTGCGTCGCCGTTGACCTACCGGCACGGCCGGAGCGGTTACTCTCACGGTTACTCTCGAACGGCGGATTTTACGAGTCAACAGGCGATCTAGCAGGTAGTTCACAACGCACAGCGGATTCCCGTCCACCTCCGCCAACACGTCCACGGGCGCCTGCCGGCGCGCATCGAGCGATGAGCCAAAGCTCCGAATGCCCAGATCCTGGGGTTTCGCTCATCGGTGACGGGTTTGCAGCTGTCACCTCCGCTGGGTGGGCCGCCGGTGTCGTGCTTCACTGCGTGTGTTTGTTCGACGAGTCGCATCACGGCACTCTGCGACGACGGAAGTGGTTCTCCAGGCTTGCGAGAGGTGTCGACGCCGACTAGACCCGACGCGTGGATCTGGGAACGGCGATGGCTTCGAGTTGGGCGTCGGGAATCAGTGTCTACGGGGTGACGGCGATTGTGGGTCTGGCAGGGAGGTTCGATTGGATCGACGCGCCGCCGTTCGTCGAACGTGCGTGGGTGATCGCTCTGGCCCTGCTGCTCTTCGCGGTCGAGTTCGTCATCGACAAGGTGGCGCTGATCGACAGTGTCTGGGATGGCGTGCACACGTTCATCCGACCGGCAATCGGCGGCTACCTGGCGAGTTCGGCAACCGATACCGATCTGTCGGTCGCCGCGCTCGCGGCGACCGGCGTCGCACTCGCATTCAGCAGCCACAGCGCGAAGGCATCGACCCGATTGATCGTCAACGCGTCGCCCGAGCCCTTCTCGAACGTTGCGGTCAGTCTCGGGGAGGACGGGCTCGTGGTGATTCTGATGACACTCGCCCTCACCCGTCCGGAACTCGCGCTCGTCCTGACAGCGATGTTGGCGATCGTGTCGACGGTTGTCGCAGCGATGCTGTTCCGCACCGCGCGCCGCATCATCCGGCGCGTCCGGGCGGGCCGCGCCACATCGCCGAACATCGCCTGACGCCGGCCTGACGCCGGCGATCGCCGGCGATCATGGGCCGTACCGGCGTCTACGTTGCGTGCTTCTCCTGCTCGTAGACCATGGCTGCGAGTTCGTTTCCCTCGGTGTCGACGAACTGGGTCAGTGAGCCGACGCTCGGGATCACGATCTGCTCGTGGATGACGGTCCCCCCGTTTGCGGTGATCTGTTCGCGGATGAAGGCGAGGTCGTCGACGGCGACGGTGCACGTGAAGCCGCGGGTGCGCTGCCGGTGAGCGATTCCTCCCGGTCGTGCAGCGCCCCGTGGATGCCGGGGTGGTCATCGTCTCCGGTCAGCACGTTGTAGAAGCCGGGCAGGGCCCGTCGCTCGAAGCGCCAACCGAACACCGACTCGTAGAACCCCGAGCGCGTTCGACGTCGTCGGCGTGGATGGCGAAGTGCACGACGTTGTGAGTCACGACCACGAACTCAGGCGAACTCTTCGGTACCCCATCACGACATGTCGCTTCCACGGATGTCGGAGCACGCGGATCCAACACGCGACGATCGACGACCTCTCGTTGGACGCGATCGGTAGGGTCGAATGGTGGAGGGCGATCCCGACGACGTGAATGACGAGACCTGGAGAACGGACTACCAGGGCCCGACACCTCGGTCGCTCCCAATCCGTCTCCCGCCGGCCACTGAACCGGGATCGATCACAGCGTCCTTCTGTCAACGAGACCCCGTGAGCATCGCGATGTCGTGTCGTGGGACCCCGCCCTGATCGAGCCGTTCGTCGATCACTTCATCGTCCACCCTCGAACGGGGCCGATCCGTGCGGTTCGATCGAATCTGTAGTGTGACATGGCGATCTCAGGACGGGAGATGATTGTGCCATTTGGTGAATCGATGTTGGACATGGTTGGGCGCACGCCGGTCGTGAGATTGAGCAAGGTGGTGCCTGAGGGGGCAGCTGATGTGTTCGTGAAGCTCGAGTGGTTCAACCCGACCGGCTCGTACAAGGACCGCATGGCGCTCGCAATGATCACCGAGGCTGAACGCCGAGGGGACCTGACTCCAGGCATGACGGTGGTCGAGTACACCGGTGGGAGCACGGGCAGTTCGCTCGCCTACGTCTGCGCCGCAAAGGGCTATCGGTTCAAGGTCGTGTCGTCGGACGCGTTCGCCGTTGAGAAGCTCCAGACGATGCGCGCCTTCGGAGCCGATCTCACGATCATCGAGAGTGACGGCGGCAAGGTGACCCCCGAACTCACACCTCGAATGATCGCGAAGGCGGCCGAGTTCGCCGACGAGCCCGGGACCTACTGGACCGATCAGTTGAACAATGCCGACTCGTTGGTCGGATACCGAGAGATCGGACGCGAACTCCTCGCGCAGATGGATCGCCCGATCGATGCGTTCTGCGCGATGGTCGGCACGGCGGGCCTCGCAATGGGCGTGTCCACTGCATTCGCCGAGGCCGGTGCTGACACTCGAATCGTCATCATCGAACCAGCGAGCACCGCAGTCATTTCCGGGCGTGAGCCGGGTACGCACGGCGTCGAGGGGACCGGCATCGGATTCATCCCACCGCTCCTCGATGTCGACCGCTACGACGAGGTCCGCCCGATCGACGAGGCCGCCGGTCGTGCGATGGCCCGACGCCTCGCCGCAGAGGAGGGTCTACTCGCCGGGACGTCGACAGGCCTCAACGTCACCGCCGCGATCGACCTCGCAATCGAGTTCGGCGAGGGCAAGAGCGTGGTCACCGTCGCATGCGACACGGGCTTGAAGTATCTCGCTGGTGACCTTTACGCCACGTGAACCCGACCGTTTCGGCTGGTCGCAACGACACCTTCGTCGCAGTGATCGAAGCGATCAGCCTGTCGCCGCTGCAGCTGGCGAACCGGAGGTGCTGACGCTCTCGGCAATCTGCGTCCGGTCCGGCCCGATCACGCAGTTCCGGCCGGATTTCTTGGCGATGTAGAGCCGTTCGTCCGCCTGGGCAAGCACACCCTCGATGCCGTCGGTTCCGACCGCAACACCGAAGGATGACGTGACATTGATCCCGCTGGCCGACGTGGCTTCTATGCTGCATCGGAGCCGCTGTGCAATCTCCATTGCAGCCGCAGCCTCGGTATCGGGCAGCACCACGACGAACTCTTCGCCGCCGAGTCGGAACATCAATTCGAACCGTCGGAGTTGCTTGCGGGCCACGTAGGCAACGTTCTCCAGCACCTGGTCGCCTGCGGCGTGGCCCCAATTGTCGTTCACCGCCTTGAAGTGGTCGATGTCGAAGCTGATGATGGCTACCGCAGCGCCTGTGCGGCGGCCCTGCGCATCGAGCTCGGCCGAGCGCTCTTCGAAGCTCCGGCGATTCAGGCAGCCGGTGAGAACGTCGAGGACGGCGCTGCGCCGCTGG
Organism: Acidimicrobiales bacterium; assembly: GCA_038321235.1. Taxonomy (GTDB): domain Bacteria; phylum Actinomycetota; class Acidimicrobiia; order Acidimicrobiales; family Ilumatobacteraceae; genus Sva-07. The sequence goes on from JBBQEU010000038.1 coordinate 3,434, forward strand.
ATCTGTTCGACCTCGACCAGTTGCCTCACGATCAGCGGCAGGTAGCCGGCAAGCACGGCCGCGACGACGAAACTGAACGGGTCGATGTTCTGTCCGCGGAGGACGTCGATGCAGACGATCATCGCAATCGCAACGAGGCCAATGATGCTGGAGCAACGGAACTTCGGAAATGTGGCTTGTGCGACCAGCCCGACGACACCGCAGAAGAAGGTGACGGGGCTGGTGAGGCCGCCCGAGGCCGCTGCACTGCCCACGATGGATGCGATCGTGATGAGGATCAGCGCGGCGTTCCATCGGCGCAGTCCGATCCGACGCTGCAATCGCAGGACCCGCCGTCCGATCCACCACAGCATCGGAAGGGATGCGCAGGCCACGAATACGGCGCCGAACCGACCAACGAACAGCGCAGCGGCCCCGGCCAACACGATTGCGGCCGTCATGTTCAAGCGCTTCAACACGGAATCGATCTCGACGAAGCGCCGTTCGTCAACGCTCTCGATCTGGTCCGCCTCCATGTGCCTACATCGGCGACAGCCGACTTCGATCAAGTCAAGCTTGTGTCTGGACGTCTCGTCAGGGCGTGGCGACGCGGCGCCGACGGTTGATCGAGGCTCCCAGCTCGATAGCGGTCAGCACGACGAAGAACTGGGCGACCGCGACGCCGGCCATCGTGGCCGAGGCCGCTGTGTCGGCGTGGTAGCTGATCGCCAAGCCGAGCACCACCGAGAGCCACCCGAATCCGACGGCCACGACCATGGCCACCGGGATGCGCCGCACGAGCAGCACCGCAGTCGCCGGCGGCGCCACCAGCAACCCGAAGACCAGCAACGTCCCAACGACGCGAAAGCTGGCCACGACGGACAGCGCCAAGAGCGTCAGCATCGCGAAGTGCGCGACACCGGGTCGCAGGCCCAGGGTCTGCGCCTTGCCGCGGTTCACGGACAGCGCGAGGAACGACCGGTGGCCGAGAACGAGCCCGATGGCGGTGACGGCGAGGGCGGCGAGACCGAGTCGCATCTCGGCATCGCGGACGCCGAGCACGTCGCCGAACAGGAACGCCGTGAGGTCGCCGGCGAAGGTGTCGGCCCGGCTGATGATCACGACGCCGAGCGCGAGCATACCGACGAACAACAACCCGATCCCCGTGTCGTCGCCGAGCCGGGTGGTCCGGTGAACGAGATTGATGCCGAACACCATCACGATCGCACTGGCCATCGCCCCGAGCGTGAGATCGAATCCCCAGATCACAGCCAGAGCGATCCCGGGCAGCACGCCGTGCGCCATCGCATCGCCGAAGAAGGCGAGCCCGCGCAGCACCACCCACGTTCCGATCAGCGAGGTGGTGGTCGCAGCGATCAGACCGCCGACGAGTGCCCTCCTCGTGATGTCGGACGCAAAGGCGTCAGCGAAGAAGTTCCACACGAGACGCGAGTGTTGCAGCCGGCTCAGGCCGGAGCGAGCGCATCCGCGATCAGCGTGGCGTTGGTCGCCATCATGGCGATGTAGGTGTCGGCACCGGATCCCGCCTCACCGAGGCTCTCGCTGTACAGCACCACGACCTGAACCTCGCCGCTGGCCGACGATGCGATCGCGTCGGCGAGGCGGGTGGGGGAGCTGGTGTCGGCGAAGACCGCCGGGATCTGTTCCTGCTCGATGAGAGCGACCAGTGCTGCGACCTCGGCGGACGAGGGCTCGGCGCTCGTGGTCGACGACGGGATGACTGCGCCGACGACCTCGAAGTCGAAGCGGTCGGCGAAGTAGCCGAACACCTCGTGATTGGTGACGAGGACACGCTGGTCGTCCGGAACGGTCGAGAGCGTTTCCTCCATCCCGGCGTCGAGGGCGGTGAGCTCGTCGACGTACGACTGCACCTGCGCTTCGACGTCGGCAGCATCGATACCGTCGAGCGACGCGAACTCGGCGCCGAACGCCTCGACGGCGGTGATCATGCGCGACGGGTCGGTCCAGATGTGGGGGTCGTCGCCGCTGTGCTCCGCGTCGTCGGAGTGGTCCGCGTCGTCGCTGTGCTCCGCGTCGTCGGAGTGGTCCGCGTCGTCGGTGCCCGACGGCTTTTCTTCTTCGTCGGAATGTTCTTCGTCGGAATGTTCCTCGCCGGAGAACTCGATCAGCTCGATCTGGTCGGCGAAGCTGAACACGGGCGTGCCGGACGACTCGACCTGTTCCAGGACCACGAGCATCCCCTCCTCGAACCCGGCTCCATTGGTCACGAGCAGGTCGGCGTTCTCCATCGATTCGGCCTGGCGAGCCGAAGGTGCGAAGTCGTGCGGGTCGGCGCCAGCGGGCATGATGACCTCGACTTCGGCCAGGTCGCCGACAGTCTGTGTGACGATGTCACCCAGGATGTTCGTCGTCACGACGATCGTCGGGAGCTCGTCGTTCGAGCTCGTTTCGGAGGAGTTGGGGTCGTTGGAACCGCAGGCAACGGCAAGAACTCCCAGCGAACAGAGGGCAGCCACTCGACTTAGAGTGAGAATCTTTCTCATACCGCTACGCTAAGCCCATCACTGCGAACTTGACAACCCCTTCTGGCACGAACGGCCGCGACGCCGACGCGATCAGTTTGCGAAACGTTGCAGCCGAACGAGGACGCTCGACGGTGCTCACCGTCGACTCGCTCGACATTCCGCGCGGCGTCACCGCAGTGGTCGGCTCCAACGGATCGGGCAAGTCCACCCTGCTCCACGTGATCGCTGGCCTGCTCTCGCCCGGCGGCGGCTCCGTCGCCGTGGCGGGAGGTTCACCGGCGCAGATGCGCCGCGAGATCGCCTATGTGCTGCAGGCGCAACACGCGTCCGAGCACCTGCTGGTCACGGCTGATGAAGTCGTGGGTCTCGCTCGCGCGGCAACGCTCGGACCGTTCCGCCCGATGCGAGCGAATGACCGCGACGCAGTCCGACGAGCGACCGATCGGCTCGAGGTGTCGGATCTCGGCCGACGACATCTCGCCGAGATGTCGGGCGGTCAACGACAGCGGGTGTTCGTGGCTCAGGGCCTGGCTCAGGAGGCAGATGTCCTCCTGCTCGACGAGCCGTTGGCTGGTCTCGACATGGTGTCGGCGGAGCGAATCCGGGCGGTGATCGAAGAAGAGCGCGCCGCAGGACGGTTCATCCTCGTCGCCACGCACGATCTCGACGACGCTCGCCGGGCTGACTTCGTCGTGCTCCTCAACGGGCACGTCGTCGCCGCCGGGACACCGGCGGAGGCGCTGCGACCCGAGTGCCTCCGCAGCGCCTATGGCTCACGCGTGCTCGACCTCGGTGGTCACACGGTTGCCGTCGACGACGGGGTCCACCCCGAGGATCACGAGCACCTCCACCACGACCACTCCTGAGGGCACGTCTCGCGGCGGTGTCAGGCGGCGCAACGCTCGCACTGGCCGTACACGTCGATCACGTGGTGGCGCGGCACGAAGCCCCGAGCTTCAGCGACGCTGTCGAACGCTTTGTCGAGGTTGCGTTCGGTGGCGGCGGAGAGCGTGACGTCGAGCACGAGGCCACAGGACTCGCAGATCAGGTGGTGGTGGTGCTCGGTGAGCTCCTCGGCGAGCTCGTAGTGGGCGTGGTCGCCACGATGGACGAGGCGCCGCACCACGCCGGCATCCTCCATCAGTGAGAGGTTCCGGTAGGCCGAGCTCTGCGCGAGGTCGGACTGGATCTGAAGGAGCTCAGGCAGGGTCACCGGGCCACCAGCGCGTCGCAGTCCGGACACGATCTGTCGCCGTCCGGTCGTGTAGCGCAGTTCGTGTTTGGCCAGGCGTTCGGTGACCGCACGGTCGAGTTCGGTGGTGGCAGCCATCTGGACGGCGAGCCTACCCGACCACCCCTCGACGCTCGGGGTGGCGTCAGCCGCGATTGCGAGAGAACCGTGCTCCGCGACGGATGTACTCCTCGGAGTGCATCTTGTGTTGCTCCTCGTCCCACGCCACTTGGCGCAGCAGGTCGCCGACGGACGCGTGGTAGCCGTAGTCGCCGCGATACCGCGACTCCCATGATGTCTCGTCGAACTCCGGGTGCTCGGCCACGAACAACGAGTACTGGCGCAGGGCGTGATCCTCGAAGTCGCTGTTGAGTTGGTAGGACCACTTCGGTCGCACGACGTAGAGCATCCACGACAGGTGGTAGTAGAGGAACGACAAGATCTGCGGGAAAACGCGGTCGAGGAACCAGCGGCGCTCGTAGCCGTTCTGTTCGAGGAACTCCTCCATGATCAGGAGGTGCCAGAACTCATTGTCTTGTTCGTCGCGGGCGAGCACGACCCGATCCTGGATCTTGCGATCGAACTCGTGGTCGTGGTGGTTCTGCGTCTGGGCGATGTGGCCGACGTGCTCCCACGCCATGTACGGCACGCGGGCGACGAGTTCGACGAATGCGAAGAACTCGAAGCTGCGTCCCTGCGGGAACACCTTGTCCGCCGTCCAGAACAGCATGCGGGCCGGCAGGCCGTACCGGTAGCTCGGCATGGCGAGGTATCGCTCTTGATGCTCTCGGAGCTCCGCTGGTGACAGCGGCATGGCGAAGCACGATTCGGGCTGCTCGGGCGGAACCGGGCGCTCGGTGGACGGCGCATCGGCGTTGAAGGTTCTGGTCTCGACGGTCATGGTCTCGGGCCTTTCGTCAGGGACTGATGTATGCCAGCCTACGAAGCCGACGTTCTGGCCGATCGGGGTCAGTCGTCACACTTCCCGGTGACTGGCCGATCGCAAACGAAGAGCTGACCTCTGCGCATGGTCAGCGACGTCGATCGGACGAAGATGCGCCGGCTGGCACGCGACCTCGCCGCCGGTGAGTCTGGCGACAGGGGTACCCCTGAGCAACATCGGCGGATTCTCGAAACGATCAATGCCGACCGTCGACGCCAGGGTCTCGAACCGCTGACCGACCGTGCGCCGGAGGAGGGTCTGTATGAGCGAGCTCGATCCCTCGGCATGGCTCGCGTCGATCGCTGAGATCTTCGACTCCGTCCATGTTGGATGGACGCTTGTCGGCGCGCTCGCGGCCAACTGTTATCGCGCGACTCCGCGGTTCACCACCGACGTCGACGTTGGCAACGTTCGATCCTGAACTCGAACGTCGCCTGATCGACGCGGGGTACGAAGTTGACGTCATCGCCGACGCAGGCGAGCTGGCACATCTACTCCGCTGGCACCGCGGTGCGGAGGCCATCGACATCCTGCTGGCCGTCGTCGAGTACCAGCGCGTTGCGCTCGCGCGGGTACACGATCACGTGTTGGCCGTTTGGGACGTCATCATCCACAAGTTGATCGCATGGCGTCAGCGCGACCGCGGCGACATCCGCTCGATCCTCGAAGCCGGAGCCGATCTCGATCGCGACTACCTCGATCGGTGAATCGCCAACTGGGACGTTGCCGACCGCTGGGCACCTTTCCGGAGCCCGAAGTCACCTGGCGCGCCGTCCGTCAGTGTTCGCGAATCGATCGGGCCGTGGCTCGGTCGTCGGCACGCGATGCGGCATCATCGGGCCATGGAGACAGCCCGTACCAGGCTGATCGCCGAGCTCGGCGGCTGGCCAACTGACGATCGGGTGACGATCGACGGCACCGACCCGGTACTCGCCACCCCTTGGCCGGTTGGAGAGGTCGCGGCGGTCGCACTCGCGCAGGCCGGCGCGGCTGCGGCAGAACTCGCCCGACGCGCCGGCGCCGATCCCGGCCCAGTCAGGGTCAGTGTGGGGGACGCAACGGCGGCCACGCTCGGGTTCGCGGTGATGCGCGTCGGCGGTGAGTCGATCGGGCGGACCAACGCGGCCAACCCGTGGGTGGAGCGCTATCGGTGCGCCGACGATCGCTGGATCCACTGTCATGGGGGGTTCCCACCGCTGGTCGATCGCCTCGCTTCGCTGCTCGGCATCCCGGCTGCCGCTGACGCGCAGGCGATCGCCGTAGCCACCGCGAGGTGGGAATCGGTCGAACTCGAGGACGCGGTTGCCGCAGCGCACGGTTGCGCAGCGATCATCCGCACCGAGGACGAATGGCGGAGGCATCCTCAGGGTCAGCTCGTGCTCGGAATGCCGACGGTCGTTCAGAGCCAACGTGACACCGTCGAGGCGCGGTGGTCGCCGTCGCCCGTGCGCCCGCTCGACGGGCTGCGCGTCCTCGACCTCACGCGGGTCCTCGCCGGACCGACCGCCGGGCGCACGCTCGCTGCGTTCGGCGCCGACGTGCTGCACGTGCGAGGTCCCGATGTACCCGTCGTGCCGGCCTTCGTCATCGACACCGGGCACGGCAAGCGACAGGCATTCGCCGAGCTGACCGATCCCGGCGACCGGGGTCGGCTCCGCCAGGTCGCGCTCGATGCCGACGTCGTCCTGCAGGGTTGGCGGCCGGGCATCGTCGAACGCTTCGCTCTCGACGAAGCGTCCCTGCGGGCTGACGGCTTCACCGGCGCCTACGGCTCGGTGTGCGCCTACGGCCACGATGGGCCATGGGCGGGTCGTGCGGGGTGGGAGCAACTCGCGCAGTCCACGAGCGGGCTGTGCCTCGACCCGCTCGGCGACGACAAGCCGACGATGCTGCCGTGTGCGGCCACCGACTACACGACCGGGTTCGCGTTGGCAGCCGGCGTGATGCGGGCGATCGACGCCTTGCTGCAGGACGGACGCGCTCGCCGAGTGGACGCCTCGCTCTGTCAGACCGCCGGCTGGATCCTGAAGGTCGGACGACTCGCCGATACCGGACGCCCGAGCGGGTTCGCTCCCGCGCTGTTGCGTTCGGACACCGACTTCGGCGTGGTCGAGCATCTCGGTCCTTGCGTGTCGGTCGACGGCCTCGACATCCGCTGGGAGCGCGTGACCACACCGCTCGGCCAGGGAGCGCTGACCTGGTGAGCGAGTACGAGTTCGTTGCGGAGGTCTGGCGCTGGAACGGCGAGGCTGCTTGGCACTTCGTCACGCTGCCCCACGATGTGACCGACGACATCGACGACAGCCACGAGGGCGCGCGAGGTGGCTTCGGGTCGCGGCGTGTCGAGGTCACCGTCGGCTCGACGACGTGGCGGACATCGGTGTTCCCCGACAAGAACGCCGCTTCGTACTTGCTGCCCGTGAAGCAGGCGGTCCGCAAGGCAGAGGGCCTGGACGAGGGCGCGCTTGTCGATATTCGACTCCGGCTGCTCGTGGACTGACGACGAGCGACGGCACGACCGCTCCAACGGTGTGACCGGTCGATCCGTCGCGTCGACGGGGTGATCACTAGGTTTGGATCGTCCGCTGAACCTGGGAGAAGCAAAATGGCCGGTCTCGAATCCACCCCCGACATGTACGACCTACGGATGTCCGAGCGCGTCCGACCGCTCTACGATTCGGTGAAGAAGTTCATCTACACCGAGGTCGAACCGATCACGGCCGAGTTCTTCCGACTCGGTCAGGGCCGAGCCGACCACTGGGGCTACGGCGACGGTCAGCTCGAGCTGCTCGAGTCGGTCAAGGACAAGGCCAAGGAACAGGGCCTGTGGAACTTCTTCCTGCCCGACGCCGAGACCGGCGAGGGCCTCTCGAACCTCGACTATGCCTACATCGCGATGGAGCTGGGCAAGAACCCGCTCGCGTCGGAGTCGATGAACTGCGCCGCTCCTGACACCGGCAACATGGAGGTGCTCGAACGGGTCGGCACGCCCGAGCAGAAGCAGATGTGGCTCGAGCCGCTCCTTCGTGGTGAGATCCGCTCGGCGTACGCGATGACCGAGCCCGACGTCGCGTCGTCAGATGCCAAGAACGTGGCCTGCAAGGCAGTGCGTGACGGCGACGAGTGGCTGATCACGGGCGAGAAGTACTACATCTCCGGCGCCGGCGACCCGCGCTGCAAGATCATGATCACCATGGTGCAGACGAGCCCCGACGGCCCGCCGCACCAGCGCCAGTCGCAGATCCTCATCCCGATGGACACCCCCGGCGTCGAGATCCTCGGCCCGATGCACGTCTTCGGCAAGGACGACGCCCCGCACGGACACATGCACCTTCGCTTCAACGACGTGCGCGTGCCCTACGAGAACGTGCTCCTCGGTGAAGGTCGCGGTTTCGAGATCTCCCAGGTCCGTCTCGGCCCGGGTCGCATCCACCACTGCATGCGATCGATCGGCGCAGCGGAGCGTGCACTCGAGCTGATGGTCAAGCGTGGCCTCACCCGCGAGGCGTTCGGCAAGCGCGTCAGCAACCTCGGCAAGAACGTCGAGATGATCGCCAAGTCGCGCATCGAGATCGAATCGATGCGCCGCATGGTGCTCACCGCTGCGAAGGCGATGGACGAACTCGGCAACGCCGAGGCCCGGGTGTGGGTCAGCGCCATCAAGGCAATGGTGCCGATCCGAGTGTGCGAGATCATCGACAACGCCATCCAGATCCACGGCGCGACCGGCGTGTCGCAGTGGACGCCGCTCGCCGACATGTACACCTCGCAGCGCACACTGCGTCTGGCCGATGGCCCCGACGAGGTGCACTGGTTCGTCGTCGGCCGCTCGGAGATCGCCCGGTGGGAAGAGGAGGGTGGCAACACCTACGACCCGAAGGCCGAATACATGTCGCGCACCAACGACGTCAAGGACGGCATCTTCTCCGGCCCCTGATTACAACAGGGGTCAGACCCGCGATGTAATCGTCAGTAGCCGGTTCCACAGAACGGTGTGGGGCGAACGGCGAAAAGAGCGTCGAGGCGACCGAGGACGTCGTCGCTCGGCGCCACCGCGCCGATCGTTGCCAGGTCGTGCCACGACACCGCTCCGAGATAGGCAGCCGACAGGGCGCCGATGTCGATGCTGATGTCTGCCGGCCCGTCCACGCGTTTGGCGCCGTGGCCGGCGACGAGCCACGTTGCGCAGTTCGTCGTGAACATCGGGTCGTGGACTTCGATGGTTGCCGCGGCGTCGACTGGCGCATAGGAGCGGGCGGTCAGCGCGCCGTCGAGATCGAGGATGCGGACCCACTGGTCGTCGATCCGTTGGCGAACTTCGTAGGCCCGGGTGTCGTGCATCGCTCGTCTCGCCGGTTCGTCGACGGGTCGTACGTCGGCCGTCCATGTGGTGATGAGGTCGATGCCGAGGAGGAAGCGCCACAGTTCGACCTCGACCGCCGGTGACGCACCCCACAGGTCGCGCACCTTTCCTGCGCCAGTCGGATTGGCCGCGAACGACTCGTCCCAGTCGACGTCGTAGAAGACATAGCCGTCATCGTTGCCGTCGGAGTCGCTGTGCACGGCGACGAAGGAGCCCTTGCCGTACTGCGTCTCGGTTGGCTCACTCGCCCCCTTCAGGATTCTCTCCCACATCCACGGCGGTCGACTGATCGAGCCGACTCGCCACCGAGCCACGTGCTCATACAGATCTGGCACGACGCCGAGCACCTCGGTGTGGGCGAGGAGCCGAACAGATCTCGGTGCCGCAGCGAGCCGCCACGGCTTGGCCGCTCGTGTCGAGACGACAGCAGCGACGGCATCGGTGGCGAGACCGAAACCGAACCGTCGATAGATCGGCGTTTCGCTCGCGTGGAGCGTGGCCAGCACATTGCCGCGCTCGCGTGACTCTCCGAGTAGGCGGTGCATCAACTGTGTCAGCAAGCCGCGACGGGCGTGCGTCGGCAGCACCCCGACGCGGGTCACCCCGGCGGTCCTCACCAGCGCACCACCGGGCACCGTCGAGTCGAAGCGAAACGCCGCAACGTGGCCGACACACCTGTCGCCGTCCCACGCCGCGAGCGAATCGGCCTCGTCCCACGACGTCTGCATCGACTCGAAGGTCTCGTCGTTGATCGGCCCACTCAGGAGTGCGACTCGGAGGGTGTCGGCCGCTGCCCGTCGTTCTTGTTCGGCCACCGGCCGGATGTCGAAATCAGTCACCCGCCCACGTTGTCACACGCGCTGGGCCGGTCGGCCCCCGGTTTCCCGCTCCGGTGAGAGGTGAACGGCGGGGGCGCACACGATTCTCACCGCAGTGCGTCGATGGTCGCCACCGGTGAGGGTTGTGTGCAGGGGCGCCGCTCACCGCTCACCGCAAGGTGGGTGGAGGGCGGTCAGACGGCGAGGAGGTCTCGAGCGCCGGTGTCGCTGGAGGGGTGGCGCAGCTTGCTCATCGCGCGCGCTTCGATCTGGCGGATGCGCTCACGAGTGAGGTTGAAGTGCTCGCCGACCTCTTCGAGCGTGCGCGGCTCGCCGCGGTCGAGACCGAAGCGGAGCTTGAGGATCTCGCGCTCGCGCTCGTCGAGCGGAGCGAGCAGTCTTGAGATCTCGTCGGGCAGCAGCGCGGTGGCGGCAACCTCGAACGGCGATTCGGCCGAACGGTCCTCGACCACGTCGCCGAGTTCGGCGTCGCCGTCCTCACGCAGTGGTTCCGACAGCGAGAGGGGCTCGGCGGCGAAGCGCAGCGCTTCGGTCACCTTGTCCTCGGGCATCTCGACTTCCTTGGCCAGCTCGGAGAGCGTGGCGGGACGGCCGAACTTCAGCTCGAGGCGCGACCGCGCCTTTTGCAGCCGGGCGAGCGTGTCGCCGGCGTGGACCGGGAGACGGATCGTGCGGCCGGTGTTGGCGATACCGCGGGTGATCGCCTGGCGGATCCACCACGTGGCGTAGGTGGAGAACTTGAAGCCCTTGCGCCAGTCGAACTTCTCGACGGCATGCATCAGTCCGAGGTTGCCCTCCTGGATGAGGTCGAGCAGTGGGAGACCGGATGCCTGGTACTTCTTCGCGATCGACACCACGAGACGCAGGTTCGACTGCACGAACTGGCGCTCGGCTTCTTCGCCCTGGCGGGCGGTACGGCGCAGCTCGCGCTTCTTGGCAGCGGTGAGTGTGCCACCTGCATCGAGCTCGGCGATCGCCTCGTTGCCGGCCTCGATGGCCTTGGCCAGACGCACCTCGTCGTCTTTGGTGAGCAGCGTGTACTGCCCGATGTCGGTGAGATAGAGACGAACGAGGTCTTCGTCGTCGCGGTCGACGCGGTCTTTGGCCACCTGGTGCTCCTACTGTGTCGTGTCGACGACGGCATCGGTGGTGCCGGTGCCGTCGTGGAGGATTCGGCGTGCGAGTGTGTCTGTTGGCGAAGTCTGCGGAGAAGGGTGCACGACGATCGACATGAGACGTCGGTCACGATACCGACGCCGTCGGATCCGTCAACCAATGGAATCAAACAGCAACACACATATCGCGGTTCGAGATGTGCTAGGGGGATGGATCACCATGAGCGATGACATGAGCGATGAGGGTGTCGTGAGCGACGAACGCAACGATTCCGACCCGATCGGCGAGGTCGAACTGACGGTGGTGACGATGACCTTCGACGCCGTTGACGACGCAGCGCTCGTCGCGCTCTTGTCGAAGTACGTGGTGCTCACGCGGATGCAGGATGGATGCCGCAATGTCGATCTCTGTGCGAGCGTGACGCACCCCGGCCGGCACCTCGTGGTGCAGAAGTGGGAAACGCCCGAGCACCAGCAGGCACACTTCGATTCCGAGGTGATGATCGACATGGCGACTGGGTGCGCCGGGGTGTTGTCGAATGCACCCGACATCGATCTCTGGGATGCCACGAGCGCGCACGATCTGCGCTGATCGTTGTCCGTTCGCTGCCGCTGGTGAGAACTCGGTAAAGCCGACGACACGAGGGCGCCCGGCCGAGGTCGCGCGTTAGAATCGCAGGACCATGTCGAATCCAGTTTTCAATGCAGACTCGTTCCAGTCGGCGTCCCAGAACTTCAACGCCAGCGCAGGCGCCACCGCCGGCAGTGGGCAGGCAGGCTGGGGCGCCCCGGCCGCTGGCACCCATGTCGCCACGCAACCGGCCTCCGACGGGCCGGTGTCCGGGTGGCAAAAGGCGATGACCGTCAACGGCACCATCACGGCGTCACTCGTGCTGTTGACGATCCTGCTCGTCTCGGCCGCGTTCGGTTGGTCGGCTGCCTCCGGCCCCACGCTCGACAACGGTGTCGAGACCTACCAGTTCCCGCCACTCGCGATGGTCGGCATCTTCGTCGGCTTCGGCGCCGTGATCTTGTCGAGTTTCAAGCCGAAGCTCGCGAAGTTCCTCGGCCCGGTGTACGCAATCGCCTACGGCTTCGCAGTCGGTGCGATCTCCAAGGGTTACGAGACGTTCTACAACGGCATCGTGCTCCAGGCGGTGCTCGCCACGGCTTCGGTCTTCGCCGTGATGCTCGTGCTCTACCGCACCCGCATCATCAAGGTCACCGACAAGTTCCGTCGGGCAGTGATCTTCGCCACCCTCGGCGTGATGGTGCTCTACCTCGGTTCCTTCGTCTTCAGCCTCTTCGGCGGCTCGCTGCCGTTCCTCAACGGCGACAACATGGTGCTGAGCATCTTGTTCTCGGTGTTCGTGTGCGGTCTTGCTGCGATGAACCTGGCCCTCGACTTCGACTTCATCGAGCGTGCCACCAACGCCGGCATGCCGAAGGAGTACGAGTGGGTCGCCGCGCTCGGTCTGGTCGTCACCTTGGTGTGGCTCTACCTCGAGCTGCTCCGACTCCTGTCGTACCTGCGCAACTGATGCTGGTGCGGCTGATCCACTCGGTCAGCGCCGCGACATGAACTTCGACCGACCCGACGGCGGCAGCTTCACCGAAGCTGCCGCCGTCGGCGTTCTCGGCGGAGTCGTCGCTTCCGTCGTCGGCGCGCCCCTCGGGCTCGCAGTGCCGTTCGCCGCGATCGGCGCCACCAACGGGGTGATCACCGGTTGGCGCCGGACCTACGACTGGGGTTGTTCGAACGGAGTCGTTGCCTTCACGCTCGACACGACGTGGTCGATTCCGATGACCGCTGCTGGGCTGGCATCTCAGGTGCTCGGTCTGGTGCGCGGTCGGCCCGGCTACGACTCGTCGCTCAGCCGGCGCTCGAACCGCCAAGTGTTCCGGCGCGGCTTCGTGCCACGGCGAGGTTTCGCCATCACGATCGGCAACGTCATCAGCGGCGCCGGCGACACGTCGAACCAGCGGCGCCGCCAACTGGTGACTGATCACGAGGATGTCCACGTGTGGCAGTCACGGTGGTTCGGGCCGCTGTACCCGCTTGCGTACGGCGTCTGGATGCTCGGCGGCGGTGCGGTCGGTATCTTGGTGTGGATCTCACGGCGGCGAGACGAGCCCTTCACGAAGGTGGTCGAGTCGTGCGCCTACTACCTCAACCCCTTCGAGTGGTGGGCCTACAGCCGTGACGATCACTGGCCGCCCTCGGGCAAGGTGCGCGGTCTCGGCTGGCGCAACCCGATCGTGCCACCGCTGCGCCACTGAACCTGACCTCTTCGCAGGGACGTTCGTGCACGGATTTCGGTGGGACGGCCCCGCTGGGATGGCCCACCAGGAATGCGACGCAAACGTCGAGGTGGGGCGGGTTCGCTCAGTCGCCGGTGGAGATATCGGACCAGCCGAGGTCGTCGGATGACCACAGCCGATCGAACATCTCGTCCACACCGTCGTTGAAACCGAACCGGTTGCGGTGGTTGTAGCGCCACCGTTGCTGGTTCACTTCGACGCCCATCCGAGCGAGGCGGCCGGCGCAGTAGGTGTCCCACGCGGCGTTCTGTTCGAGGGTGAGATCGAGATCGCGGGGCACGTCGGCGAAGTCGGGGCGCATCCGGTCGTGTGCACGTAACAGGATCCGTCCGAGCGACTCGCGGGCGGCGGTGGGGCTGAACGACTGCGGGTGCTTGCGATCCTCGAGCGCCCCGCTCTCGGCATGGAGTGTGATCGTGGCATCGGACGAGGCGGCGTCGATCTCCTCGTAGACCTTCGCGAGCGGGGTGGTCTCGTTGACGGCGACGTGGATCGGGTTGGCGATCTCGAGACGTTCGGCGAGTTCGGCGACGACCGCGGTGATCTCCGCAGCGTCGAACTTGACGAACGTGAACTCCTCCGGCGAGACGGTCACCTTCGCAGTGGAGACAGGGGCGCTGACGTCGGGCATCGGTGCCTGCCGATCAGGCGTCGGAGCCAACGCGCTCGCGGTACTTACGGACCGCTTCCTTGCGCTCCTCCAGTGCCTCGTGATCCATCTGCGAGATGGTGTCGACTTCGTCGTCGGTGAAGCCGGCGAGCTCGCGGAATCGCTTGGCGAGGCTGAACGAGCTCTCCTCGCTCTCGCCGCGGGCGCCGCCGAAGCTGAAGAGCTTGTCGACGACCTGCTGGAACTCGAGCGCCTTGGTGCGGCGCTCGGGATCGTTGGCGGTGACCTTTCGCAGCCAGTCGGAGCCCATCTTCACGTGGGTGACCTCGTCGGCGAGCATCCAGTCCTCGCAGAACTCGAGGTACGGATCGCCGGCGATATCGCCGAACTCCTTCATCTGCGTGAACACGTCGATGGCGAGACCTTCGAGCGCCCGGTTGACCCCGGCGAGACGCAGGATCGGATCGTTCGAGCACGCGGCTTCGAACAGCACGGTGTTCTCGGCGAACTCGCCGAGTTCGGTGCCCATCCAGTCGGACAGCTTGGCGCTGATCTCCACGTGGCGGGCCTCGTCCCAGGCCTGGCGGGCCATGTCGAGTTTCAACTCGAACGGCACGGTGTCGTTGGTGCCGTCACCGGTGGCGAAGTCGTGTGCGGTGCGACCGGCACCTTCGAGCGCCTGGATCTCACCGACCATGATCCCGTGCATCAGGCCACGAGCGGCGTCGGACGCGTCGTGGCGATCGGGAGTGAGGCGTTTGGTGGCGCCACGGCTCTTCGCGCTCGACGTCTTTCCCACGTCGATCGCCGTGCGGCCGTCCTTCATGCGTTCGGCCATGTTCGTCTGCACGAACCGCTCATCGCGAGCGAGGTCTTCTACCGGAAAGAACTGACGCATCAGGCGCCCCCTTCAGTGTTCATCGTTAACCCCTGTGCCGATGCTATCCGGACCGGTGATGCCACCGGCCTCCACCATGATCGCTTCGAGTGTGGCCTGGTGTTCGGCGGCACGGCGGACGTGATCGGGTGTGGTGATCAACGACTGCAGCAGCATCTCGCCGTCGCGCCAGTCGTCGAACTCGTCCTGGAGGATGAAGTTGATCGACCGGATCGTCGGTGCGTCGGTGATCTCGCTCGTGTTGTTGCGATGGTAGGTGTACGCGGCGATGAAGCGAGGAATCAGGACTCGGTAGACACCGACGAGCTTCTCGATCGTCAGCTCGGGTGCCTCGGGCTCGGTCATGGCCTCGATGAAACGCTCCATGGCGGCGTTCGCCGGAACCGTGAGCCGTTCGGGCTTCATCTCGCGCAACTCGGGAAGGCGCTTGTGCCAGAGGTCGGCGTGCCAGGCGTGGTGGTAACAGTGCGTGCCGAGACGCATCTTCACGTCGAGTTCGGGCACGGTGGCGACCCAGCCGCCGAGCGCCTCGAACAGCTTCATCTCGGTCCACTTGTAGTTGCCGACCCGGCGAGCGGTCTCGTCGACGCTGAACGACCCCGGGATGTCGCGCCGGTCCCAGGGCGCGAACGGCGCCCGCGCGGTCGATTCGGTGTCGGACGCGGTCCCCGTGTTCCCCATCGTCGCGACGCTACTCAAGCGAGGTTCCGCTCCCCGACCCGAGCGTGCGGTGAGAGGTGAGCGCCGGCGGTGCACACAACTCTCACCGGAGCGGCGCGTCGGTGGCCTGCGGTGAGAGTTGCGTGCAACTGTCTCGCTCACCTCTCACCGGAAGGTCGGGTCGAGGGCTCGCTCAGGAGATCGGGCGGCCGGCGTGCCAGGCGGCCTCGGCGGCGCCGAGGTCGGTGGCGGGCTCGCCGTCGGCGATGTACTCGAGCAGCATCCCGCGCCACGGACCAGTGGCTTCGAGCTTGCCGAGAATTGCGCTGACACCCCACACCACCCGGTCGAGGATCACGAAGCTCGGTGGCATGTTGAGCTGCTCGATCACTGCGCCGTGCGGACCCTGCACGTCGAAGATCTTGGCGATCGTGTCGCGCATCCAGTCACGTGTGAACGTGAAGTTGTCGGTGAGATACGGGATGTACGGGCTCGACACGTAGTCGTACACGAGCGCCGGGTCGAGCCCGTGGCCCGCTGGCAGGAAGTTCGACCGCACCATCTCGCGCACCAGCAGTTCGGGGTCGCGGTCGACGATGATGGCGTCGACGGTCGGGCGCAGTGTCTCCCATTCGCCCGGTGACCAACGCTTGACGAGGCCGAAGTCGAGGAACGACACGCTGCCGTCGTGGTGGAACTTGTAGTTGCCGGGATGGGGATCGCCGTTGAAGATGCCGTGGCGCATGATGGCGCCCTGAGCGAACCGCCAGATCACCTCGCCGGCTCGCTGCTTGGTCTCGAACGACACGGTGGCGCGGAACTGATCGAACGTCATGCCGTCGATCCATTCGGTCGTCAGGACGCGTCCGCTGCACAGTTCGGGAACGAGCTTGGGGATCCGCACCCAAGGGTGACCCTGGAACCGGGCCTCGAACTCGGCGAGGTTGCCCGCCTCGATCGAGTAGTCGAGTTCCTCGCGCATGCGGTCGCGCAGCTCGTCGACCAATCCCTTGGCGTCGAGGCCCTTCAGCATCATCGAGGAGAACATCGCGTACATCACCTCGGCGGCGTCGAGGTCGCTCTCGATCGCCTCGTGGACGCCCGGGTACTGAACCTTGACCGCTACGTCGCGGCCATCGTGGGTGATCGCCCGGTGGACCTGACCGATCGAGGCCGCGGCGACCGGCATGTCCTGCCAATCGAGGAAGAGCTTCTCCGGCGGCTTGCCGAAGTCGCCCTTCACGACGCTGGCGGCGAGCGTCGGCGCCATCGGTGCAGCATCGGCCTGCAGGGTGGCGAGCGCCTCTTGCGCCTCGTCGGGCAGCGCCTCGAAGATGAACGAGATCAATTGGCCTGCCTTCATCAGCACGCCCTTCATCTCGCCGAGTTCCTTCGCGACGTCCTCCGCTGTGCGGATGGCGAACTGCTCGTCGAGCTGCGCCCGACGTTCCTCTGCCGACCCGATGCCGCGCACCCGCGACACGGCGAACCGGGCGGAGTTGCGAGCGGAGAGCTTCCAGATGCGCGCCGACCGGTTGAACCGACTGGTCAGCGGAGACTCCTTCGCCTTCTGTGCTGCAGCGGCGAGTCCGGCCGCAAGCGCGACGATCGACGCGAGGCCGGCGACTGCCTTGCGCTGCATCATGCCCGCCGAGCGGTGGGATCGGCGGCGAGGACGTGTTCGGGGATCTGCTCGCCCGTCACCTCGTCGGTCCAGTACGTGCCGTCGGACAGCCGTTGCAGCGCGGTCTCGACGGCGGCAAGGTCGCGTTCGACCACATCGAAGTCGACCTCCTGCGCGGCGTCAGTTCGAGATGTGTCGGGCACATCTCGAACAACCGGGGGTGTCGTCGGCTCGGGGAAGGAGTCGGTCACGGGTCGAGAGGATAGTCGCTCGTCGATCGAGGACCAGGCGGTGCCTGGCCTGGCGCAATAGTGTCGGCGCCGTGGCGCAGCGTCGGCGAGCAGGAGCAAGGTGGGCCGACTTCCCGCTCGCCATCGCCATGCTGGCCCCCTCGGCGATCATCCTCGGAGTGTTCGTGCTGTACCCGCTCGGTCGGGCGGTCTGGCTCGGCCAGCAGCGGTGCGACAACTTCGGCGACAACTGCGTGTCGCAGGGCTTCGGGCAGTACCTCGACCTGTTCCGCAGCACCGAATTCCAGAACGCACTCGAGGTCACGATCCGGTTCGCGCTGATCACGGTGCCCGCCGGGGTGATCCTCGGCGTCGGCTTGGCCGTGCTCGCCGACAAGTACCTGCGCGGGATCGGTGTGTTCCGAGCGGTGTTCTCCTCCACCGTCGCCACTTCCGTAGCGGTCGCGAGTCTGATGTGGCTGTTCCTGCTCCAACCGTCGGTTGGCGCGCTCGCCAACGTCGGGTGGTTCAACTCGCTGTTCCCGTCGGTGAAGAGCCCTGGCTGGCTGCAAGATCCCGACACCGCACTCTGGGCGGTCAGCGCCTCGAGCGTGTGGGCGAACCTCGGCTTCACGTTCATCCTCGTCACCGCCGGGCTGCAGTCGATCCCACGCGACCTCCACGAGGCGGCAGCGGTCGACGGTGCTGGCGGTATCAGGCGCTTCTGGTCGATCACCGTGCCGATGCTCGGACCCACTCTGTTGTTCGTGATGATCGTTTCGTCGACCAGGGCGTTCCAGGCCTACGGCGAGATCGACCTGCTCACCGGTGGCGGCCCGCAGCCAACGAATCCAACGACCACGATTCCCTACTTCATCTACGGGCAGAACTCGCCGATCCGCAACGACGCTGGCCTCCAAGCAGGTGCGGCGGTGCTGCTGTTCGTGCTGCTGCTCGTACTGTCCGGCCTGCAGCTCGCCGGCATCGGAAAACGGGTGCACTATGGCGACTGAAGTCACCGACGACCCGACGACGAACATGCCCGCGGTGCCAGCTGCGAGGCGGCATCCGATGCAGTCGTTCGATCAGCCCACTGGGCCCGGGCGAATCGGGCGCTATGCGCTGCTCTGCCTCGTGACGTTCGTGGTGTTGTTCCCGATCTACACCACGGTCGTTGCCGCATTGAAGCCGGGCAGCGAGGTGTTGAAGAACCCGCTGCTTCCGACCGCGGTGACGTTCGACGTGCTCGTCGATGCCTGGAACGAGGGTCGCCTCGGCCGATACCTGCTGAACTCGTTCGTGGTCGCGTTCGTGGTGACCATTGCCCAGGTGATCACGTCGGTGCTCGCCGCGTATGCGTTTGCGATCCTCGAGTTCCCCGGCAAGCGGGCCGTGTTCCTCGTGTTCGTCGCAACACTGCTCGTGCCCGCCGAAGCCACGCTCGTCGTCAACCTCGACACGGTCGACAACCTCGGATGGCTCAACACCTATCAGGGCCTTGCGGTGCCGTTCCTGGCTACGGCTTTCGGCATCTTCCTGCTGCGCCAGGTGTTCCTCACCCTGCCACGCGACCTGCGCGACGCAGCGGCGATCGACGGCGTCGGACACCTCGGCTTTCTTCGTCACGTCGCGGTGCCGCTCGTGCGGCCGACGATCGGCGCGCTCGCGCTGTTCAGTTTCCTCGGCACATGGAACCAGTACCTGTGGCCGAACCTGGTGATCAACGAAGCCGACATGAACACCGTGCAGAGCGGACTGCGGCTGCTCAGCCGGTCGAGCCTGTCGGAGCCCAACCTCGTGATGGCCGGCACGGTCATCGCAGCGGTGCCGATCTTCGTTGCGCTGTTCGTCTTCCAACGTCAACTCGTGCGTGGGCTCACCGCGGGAGCCGTGAAAGGATGACCTGATGATCCTCTCATCTCGCGTTCGCCGTCGTGGCACCGTCCGCGGCCGCCCGCTGCTACGCCTCGCGGCGCTCACCGTGGTCGCTGGCTCGATAGCAGCAGCCTGCTCGTCGGGCGACTCCGCGCTCGAGATCGACAGCGGCCCCGATCCGACCACGGTGACCGAGCAACCCGACGGAAGCACGGGCAGTACCACCGACACCACCGACGGCTCGCCGGATGACACTGCGCTTGCCTCGACCACCACCGTGGCGCCGCTGGCTGAGTTCGCCGACTGTCCCACCGACGCGCTCGAGTCGGCCACCGGCCCGGTGGAGATCACGTTCTGGCATGGCATGAACGACGTGCTCGAAGACTCGTTGATCGAGCTGACCGACGCCTACAACGCCAGTCAGGACAAGGTGAAGGTCACCTTGCAGAACCAGACCGGCTACGACGCGGCGATCGACAAGTACATCCAGTCGAGCCCCGACAGCCGGCCCGACATGATCCAGTTCCCCGAGTACTCGCTGCAGACCTTCGCCCAGTCCGACACGTTGATCCCCATCGGTGCGTGCGTCGAATCGAGTGGCTTCGACACCTCGGCGTTCCTCGATCGGGCGATCGACGCCTACACCTGGCAAGGCGTGCAGTGGGCGATGCCGTTCAACGTGAGCAACCCGGTGCTCTACTACCTGCGCCCGAAGTTCGAGGCCGCCGGTCTCGATCCCGATACCTCGCCGATCACCCTCGAAGACATTCGTGCGTCATCGCAGCAGATCGTCGACAGCGGGTCCGCGACATACGGGCTGGTGCTCGACTCCGGCACGAACTCCGGTGGCGGCTGGTTCCTGGAGCAGTGGTTCGCGCGGGCCGGTGAGCCCTATGCCGACAACGAGAACGGCCGCAGCGCCCCTGCCACCGAGGTCCTGTTCGACAGCGCTGCTGGGGTCGAGCTGTTGACGTTCCTCCAGGACATGATCAACGACGGCCTGGCGGTGTCGATCGGTGACAACGCCAGCGGTCAGGACACCTTCTTGAAGCTGATCGACCCTGCAGCCGACGGGGCGATGACCATCGCTTCGAGCGCAGCGCTCGGCGGCGTGCTCGCCGCGATCGACGGTGGGCTGGCGCCCGGGTTGACTGCTGCCGACGTCGGGATCGGCCCGATGCCCGGGCCGAGCCCGGAACCGGGCGTGAACCTCGGTGGCGCCTCGTTGTGGATCGTCGACGGCAAGGGCGACGAGAAAGCAGCAGCGGCCTGGGACTACATCACGTACCTCATCACCGCTGAGGCCCAGTCACGGTGGGCGTCCCGGACCGGGTACGTGCCCGTTCGCGGCGACGCACCCGACCTCGAACCGTTGCTGACCACCTACGCAGAGGATCCCCGGTTCAAGGTGGCCTTCGACCAGATGGTCGGCGAGGTCGGTAGCGAGGTGTCGCTGGCCCCCGTCCTCGGTCCGCAACGTGAGGTCCGTGTGGCCACGGCGAATGCAACTGCGGCGATCTTCAACGGCGCCGACGTCGCGACGTCGCTGGCCGACGCGGTCGCCCAGGCCAACTCGCTGATCGCCAGCTACAACCAACGCAACTGAGTGTTACTCCTGGTGTCAGACACCAGGAGTAACAGTTTCGCCAGCCAACGTCAGGGCACGCGTGCGTTGACCGTCGCGACGACGGCGTTGGAGAATTCGCCGCCGAGACGGATCGTGGACGGTGATACCCGGAGCACGTCGGCCGACAGCCACTCGACGCTGTGCGCATCGAGCTGGTGGACGTCGTTCGCGACCGTCTCGAGCCATGCCCGGCCGCCGCCCGGCAACCTGATCGTGGAGCTGTCGACGACGGGCGTGGCCGACTGTGAACGGTCCGAGCGGATCACGAGCAGCACGATCGCCACGACGATCGCCGCCACGAGGATGATGATCCACTCGGGGCCCCCAGGCATCGCCGCAACGTAGCTGAGCGACAGTGGCGACTCGTGCAGGCTCGCGCGGACGGCCGGTAGGGTCGGGCGCATGGCAACCGCATTTCCCCCGTTCGATGGTTCGGCGCCCAAGGTGCAGGACTTCAAGCAAGCGCCGGAGATGGGCATCGACCCGTCGAAGCGTTACACCGCAAAGCTCGACACGAGCCTCGGTGAGATCGTGATCGCGCTCGACGCCATCAAGGCGCCGAACACGGTCAACAACTTCGTGTTCCTGGCGCTCAACCACTATTACGATGGCGTGATCTTCCACCGGATCATCAGCGGCTTCATGTGCCAGGGCGGCGATCCGACCGGTACCGGCCGTGGTGGCCCCGGCTACCGCTTCGACGACGAACTGCCCAAGCCCCGTGAGTACCAGGTCGGCTCGGTCGCCATGGCCAACGCCGGCCCGAACACCAACGGCAGCCAGTTCTTCATCGTGTCGGGCCCGTCCGGCGTCGGTCTTCCCCCGGCCTACAGCTTGTTCGGCCAGGTCGTGAAAGGCCTCGACGTCGTCGACCAGATGCAGAGCGTGCCCACCGGTGGGGGCGACAAGCCGAAGACCGACGTGGTGATCAACTCCGTTGCGATCACCGTCGCCGACGACTGATCGGCCATGAGACGTGTTACTCCTGGTGTCTGACACCACGGGTAACACCGGTACGGTCGGCCAGATGGCGACGACCGCTGAGCTTTCCAACGCGCAGGCGCGACGGCTTGCGCTCGGAGCGCAGGGATTCACCGACCCGCGTCCCATCGGGCGCGTCGATCGTCGACACCTCCGACGCGCCGTCGATCGGATGGGTCTCATCCAGATCGACTCGGTCAACGTGTTGGTGCGCAGCCAGGAACTTCCACTCTTCGCCCGACTCGGACCGCACTCTCGCAGCCTGATCGACGACGCCACCCGCCACGGTGACCTGTTCGAGTTCTGGGTGCACGAGGCCTGCCACGTGCCGATCGAGCTGTATCCGCTGCAGCGGTGGGCGATGCAGGGACACTCGCGCTGGAAGTCGCTGCGCGCGTGGGCGGCAGCGAACCACGCGCTGGTCGCCAACGTGCTCGATCGGGTCCGTGACGACGGTCCGATCGTGGCGAGCGATCTCGAGATGCGCGACCGGCCGAAGGGCACGTGGTGGGACTGGGACGACGGCAAGCTCGCGCTCGAGCACTTGTTCCGCACCGGTGAGGTTGCCGCCCGTCGGCGCCCGAAGGACTTCGCCCGGCTGTACGACTTGGCCGAACGGGTGATCCCAGCCCACGTGCTCGCGCAGTCGGGCCCTCCGGTGCACGAGGCCAAGAAAGAGTTGCTGGTGCGGGCGGCCCGGCATCACGGCGTCGGTACGGCCTCCGATCTCACCGACTACCACCGGCTCTCACACACCCGGGCGTTGCTGTCGGAACTCGTCGAGGAGGGTCGGCTCGTGCCCGTGAAAGTGGAAGGGTGGTCCAAGCCGGCCTTCCTGCATCCCGATGCCGTGATCCCTCGACGGGTCACCGCCCGAGCCCTGCTGAGCCCGTTCGATCCGGTGGTGTGGAACCGCGACCGCATCGAGCGGCTGTTCGGCTTCCGCTACCGCATCGAGATCTACGTGCCGGCCGCCAAACGCCAGTACGGGTACTACGTGCTGCCGTTCCTGCTCGGCGATGAACTGGTCGCCCGAGTCGACCTCAAAGCCGATCGTGCGACGGGCAGGCTGCTCGTGCAGAGCGCGTTCGGGGACCCCGGGATCGATGAGCGCTACGTAGCGGACGAACTCGCCGCGGAACTCGCGTTGATGGCGCGTTGGCTCGGACTCGATGCAGGCATCGAGGTGGCCGGTCGCGGCGATCTTTCGACGGCACTGGGAGGCGCCGTCGCCGCAGTCAGTTCGTACAGCCGCGCACGTTGAACACGACGCCGTCGATGTCGGCGAAGGTCACGGTGTACTCCTCGGCGTCGAGGGTCATCTCCGCTGTGCCGACGGCCTGACCGCCACCCGTGGCATCGAGGCTCAGGTCGACGCCGGTCGACGGATCGAACATACCGGTGTACACCGCTGGCTCGAGGCCCTCGGCGACCACGGTCACGAGGTCGCCGCCGGTGTCCGGGTCGCAGTCGACGGCGACCACGATCTCGCCAGCACCTCCGTCCAGGAGTACCTCGTTGTGTGATTCCGAGGCGATGATCGCGTCGTTGAAGGCGCTGCCGGTGCCACCCTCGGGCACCTCGGGAGCCGGATCGTCGCTGCCACATGCCGCAACCGACGCTGCGAGAGCGACGATTGCACCGGCGGTGGCGAGACGGCGAAGGGCAGACCTGACAGGAGTACTCATGGCGTCGACGGTACCGGCCGCGCCATCGCGCGAGCAGGGCCCATTGTCACCACCCAGACGGAGCGCTGTTCGAGATGTGCCTGGCACATCTCGAACAGCTCACGCTGGTGGGATGGTGGCCCAGCGGAGGGTGCGGGTGACGATCTCGCCGGCGGGGCGCAAGGCCACCGCCTCCGACACCGGCAGCCACGGCAGGCGCAGCGGGATTCGGGTCCACGCCGGCATCAGGGCTACTGCGGCGCCGGCGATCAGGCCGTAGGGGGCGCGTGCGGCGAGCGGCAGCGGCGGCTGCAGGAGGAGGTAGCGAGC
>JBBQEU010000039.1:0-26150 GCA_038321235.1 Acidimicrobiales bacterium
GTGGTCGTTCGAGACAGAGCCCGAATTCCAGAAGAAGCTCGACTGGGTCGAGCAATTCTGCAAAGAGGAGGTCGAGCCACTGCACTACGTGTTCCCGTACGCGGTGCGCTCACCGGACCCCAAGGTGCGCGAACTCGTCAACGGGCTCCAGCAACAGGTCAAGGACCAGGGGCTGTGGGCGATCTTCCTCGACGAGGAACTCGGCGGCCCCGGCTTCGGCCAGTTGAAGTTGGGCCTGCTCAATGAAATCCTCGGCAAGTACCCGGCGGCGCCGCAGCTGTTCGGCGCCGCGGCGCCCGATACGGGCAACATGGAGATGCTCGCCGCGTACGGCACCGAAGAGCAGAAGGATCGCTGGCTCACGCCGCTGCTGAACCAGGAGATGTTCTCGGCGTATTCGATGACCGAGCCGCAGGGAGGCTCCGACCCCAACCTGTTCCGCACCACCGCGGTGAAGGACGGCGAGGAGTGGGTGATCAACGGCGAGAAGTGGTTCACCAGCGCCGGGCGGGTCGCCGACATCTTGTTCGTGATGTGCACCAACGGGATGTACGTGGTGCCGCGCACCACGCCGGGCGTCGAGATCATGCCCGAGCCGCGCAACCACAACCACATCATCTACAACGACGTGCGCATCCCGCTCGACCATCTACTCGGGCCCGAGGACGGCGCCAAGGTGCTCGCCCAGCGGCGCCTCGGCGGCGGACGCATCCACCACGCGATGCGCACCATCGCGCAGTGCAAGCTCGCCTTCGACATGATGTGCGAACGGGCGCTGAGCCGCGAGTCGCACGGCAAGATCATCGGCGAACACCAGATGGTGCAGGAGAAGATCGCCGAGAGTTACGCCCAGATCCGCATGCTGCGTTTGCTGGTGCTCGAAGCCGCCTGGAAGATCGACCAGACCTCCACGCAGGAGGCCCGCACCGACATCGCCGTGGTGAAGTTCACGATGGCGCGAGTGCTGCGCGAGGTGTCGTTCAACGCGCTGCACATCCACGGCTCGCTCGGCACAACCAATCTCACCCCGCTGCAGGAAATGTACGCAAGCGCCCCCACGATGGGTCTCGCCGACGGTGCCGACGAGGTGCACAAGTCCACCGTCGCCCGACGGGTGCTCAAGGACTACCGCCCGCACGAGGGCTACTTCCCGCGCGAGTACATCCCGTACAAGCGCGAGGCGGCGTGGGAGTCGTACCAGCCGAAGTTCGCGGCCGACCCCGAGTTGAAGGAAGCCGCCGAGCGCTACAAGAAGTACTTCGCCAACCGCAACTGACTGTTACTCGTGGTGTCTGACACCACGAGTAACAGCGTCAGTTGTTGCGGTGAGTTTCAGCGCGCACAGGTCGCGCGGAAACTCACCGGCGCGAGTTGGTGGCGCTCCCGTTTCTGCTGGAGGCAGAACAAGCGCTCCGACGAGTGTCAGCGGATGAGGCGGGCGAGCTTGGGGAGCACGCACGGGCGCCCCGAGCAGGCGTCCCAGGTGGCCAGGCCACCGCTCAGTTCGCGCGTCCCGCCCAGGTCACAGACCTCGGCCGCGAGCGCGAGCCGGCTGGCGAGCTCCTCGGGGCTGTACGCAACCCAGTGATCGGGATCACCTGCGTGCTCGTCGGAGACCGCCGCCCCGTCGGAGCAGTTCCAGCCGTCGCCGTCTGCAGTGCGTGATCGCAGGATCCGCACACTTCCCGATGGGCTCACCAGGATCGTCCCCGGGAGCAGTGCAGTTCGAAGATCAGCCACGGCAGTCCATCGGCACCGAACCCGGCGGAGTTGACCAGTTGTTGCCGGGCGACGTCGCCTCACCCTCCGGGCGACTTCAACGCAGGCGGAACGTCGGGGCGACGCCGCCCGAAGCGACGAGGTCGAGATATCGCCGCTCGAACTCGCGGGAGTATCTGCGGATGGGGCCATTGCGACGATCGGGATCGCCGTCGGGGTCGTGCGAGCGGGGGTAATGGCTGTAGATCATCACCCGCCGAGGTTGGCCAGAGCGGTTGGGTTCGGAGTCGTGGACCAGCTTGGCGTGGAACAGCATCACCGACCCGGCGGGCACGTCGAGCAGCACCAGATCGTCGACCGAGAAGAACCCGTCGACCACCACGCCCGACCCGGACTCCGGATCATCGTCGGCCATCGGCGCATCGACGAGATGCGACCCAGGGATCACTCGGAGCGGGCCACGACCGACGCACTCGTCGATCGCCACCGCCGACGACAACGTGTTCTCCGGATACCCCTGCTGGCGGTAGTAGCCCCAGTCGTGATGGAGGTGGAATCCCTCCATCCCGATCTCGCGGTTGAACGACGATGTGGCGAGCACGGTCAGGTCGACGTGACGCGTGTCGAGTGTCTGCTTCGGGTTGAGCTTCTCCTCCATCAGGATCGGCTCGTCGCCCATCAGCTGACGCAGCGGGCCGAGCAGCCGCTGGTCGTCGGCGATCGCAGCCAGTCGTGGATCGAGATCGTTGATCGGCTGGATCTTTCGCACGGTGACGGTGCCGTCATCATGGAGTTTCGCATCGAGTCGAGGATGACGTCGACCGAGCGCAACGGTCGCATTGATCGACAGCTCGAGGATTCGGTCTGCGGCGTCGCGGTATCCGTCGAGTTCGTCGTCGGTGAACACCGACTCGATCAGGAGATACCCGTCACGTCGGAACGCGGAGACGTCAGACTCGGACAGTTCGACGGTCGACACCTCGACGAGCGTAATCAGCAGGACCGTTCTGGTCTCCGAGCGCTCCGCACCAAGGCGGTTTCAACCTCGTCACCCTGGCAACATGCAGACATGGCCGATGTCGAACCTCCGCTCGCCGATTTGATCGCCACCGCCGCGGCGGCTGCGACCAGTGCGCGATCGCGTGCGTACGCGCCCTACTCGAACTTCCTGATGGGGGCTGCTGCGGTGTCCGTCGATGGTGAGGTCATCGACGGGGTCCTGGTGGAGAATGTGTCGCTCGGGCTGGCGATGTGCGCGGAACGCGTGGCGTTGTTCGCCGCCGTCACCCGTGGCATCCGACCCGTCGTGCTGGCGGTGTGCTCGAAACGCACCGACGGTGAACTCACGTTCCCCTGCGGGGCGTGCCTCCAGGTCGCCCTCGAGCTCGCCGGACCGGACCTCACCGTGGTCGCGGTCGACCCCGACGGCGAGATCGACCACGCCTCGCTCGAGTCGTTGCTCCCCCGTGCCCCGAGCCGACATTCGCCAAATTTCGATGGGTGAGGGCTGCGCCAGCGCGTGCGATCAGTCGGTGATTGCTGCGTACACCAGCGAACGGAGCTGACCCCGGAAGTCGAAGGCGCCGCTCGGGATGAGCTGCGTCATGAACACCGCATACAGGTCTTCGGTGGGGTCGATCCAGAACGCCGTCGACGCAGCGCCACCCCACATGAAGTCGCCGGCCGGGCCGACCCCAGCGGTTTCGGAGGGGCCGAGCCCGACTGCGACCTGCAGACCGAACCCGTTGCCGTCGAAGCCGACCTCGCCGTAACCGCCCGGCATGGCGAAGTCGCGCAGACGACCGCCGCCCGGCAGATGGTTGGTGCGCATCAGTTCGATCGTCGGTCGCGACAGCACCCTGGGGCCATCGCCCATCCCACCCACGGTGAGCGCAGAGCAGAACCGCACGTAGTCGTCGAGCGTGCCGACGAGCCCACCGCCACCCGATTGCAACGCCGGTTCGCGACACATCCGGTTCTTCGCACGATCATCGAGGAGCCGGACCTCCTTGCGGGCGGTTCGGGCATACAGCGACGGCACCCGATCGGCATTGCTCTCGGGCACGTGGAACCCGGTGTCGACCATGCCGAGGGGATCGAAGATCGTGCGCCGGAGGTAATCGCCGAAGGGTTCGTCGGCGATCACCTCGACGAGGCGGGCGCAGATGTCGGACGACCACGAGTAGTACCAGTGCGCGCCGGGCTGGAACCACAGCGGCTCGGCGGCCAACAGCCGGCTCAGGTCGGCCAGCGTCGCCGACGGGTCGAGCGATCGCGCCCCGCCGCCGTCGACGAGCGCCTCCAAGTTCAGGCGCGCCTCCGGCGGGCCGGTGCCGATGCCGGTCATGTGCATCAACGCGTGCTTGACACTGATCGGCTGGTCGGCGTCGACCAGCTCGACGCTGCCGTCGCTGCGCTTGACGCTCACCTTGGCGTCGCGCCATTCGGGCAGGAACCGATGGATCGGGTCGTTGAGCTTCACCTTGGCCTGTTCCAGAAGCGACAGCAGCGCCACGCCGGTGATCGGCTTGCTCATCGAGTAGAGCCGCCAGATCGCCTGGTCGTCGAGCGCCGTGCCGGTCTCGAGGTCCATCGTGCCGACCGTGGATCGGTAGCCCAGGTGGCCGCGCCGCCCGACGGCGACCTGGAAACCGGCGATCTTTCCGGGCTCGACGTAGGCCGAGCGGAAATGCTCTTCGATGCGTTCGAGGCGCTCCGCGTCGAGGCCTGCCGCCTGCGGGTTCGGGGTCATGTCCATCGGGCGTCCCTTCGTTGTCGAGCGCGAACCGCCCGTGCCCGGCGAACGTAGCCAGTGCATCACTCGCGACCGGGAGTCGGACGTCGGCCACCAGAACATCGACTGACATCGCAGGGGCCCCGCTCGGCGGTGACGTTCGGCTCTGGTGTAGCGCTCCACGTCGCGGGAGGATCGCAACATTCGGGAATCACCACGTTGGTGAACGAGGTCGAGGAGGAGCCCATGGCCAGGGTATTCCGCAACCGGACACAGGCAGGTGCGGCGCTCGCCGCGCTCCTCGAACACCTTCGTGGTGACGACATCGTCGTGCTCGGGCTGCCGCGCGGCGGTGTCCCGGTCGCGTTCGAGATCGCGCAGGCGCTCGACGCTCCTCTCGACGTGATCGTCGTGCGCAAGGTCGGCGTGCCGGGCCAGCCCGAGCTGGCGATGGGAGCGATCGGCGAAGACGGTGTGCGCGTCGTCAACGACGACATCGTCCGCCTCACCGGTGCGTCAACTGCAGACTTCACCAGAGTCGAACACCGCGAGCGCGACGAGCTGCAACGACGGGCCGACCTGTTCCGCTGGGCCGCACCTCGCGCCGACCTCGTCGGCCGCGTCGCCGTGATCGTCGATGACGGCATCGCCACCGGCTCGACGGCACGAGCCGCCTGCCACGTCGCCCGAGCGCACGGTGCTGCACATGTCGTGTTGGCGGTGCCGGTCGCTGCGCCGGACTCCGTGAAGGCGCTGGCCGACGACGCCGACGAGATCATCTGTGTCGAACAACCAAGGCGGCTGCGCTCCGTCGGCGAGTGGTACGACGACTTCACGCAGGTCGACGATCAAACGGTCGTCGACCTGCTCGAACGGGCTCATCGACGTGACACGAGGGGGTCACGACCGGCACCGGAGCACGCACGGCCAGACTGCCCCGTGGGTGTGGACAGGGAGATGAGTGTCGACGTCGGGGGTTTGGCGCTGCCGGGCCACCTGACCGTGCCGCCTGACGCTGTCGGCACCGTGGTGTTCGCCCACGGCAGCGGCAGCAGCCGCCACAGCCCGAGGAACCAGTTCGTGGCCGATCACCTCAACACCGCCGGCCTGGCGACGCTCACCTTCGACCTGTTCGCCGATGCCGAGGCGAGGGATCGCCGCAACGTGTTCGACATCGGTCTCCTCGCGTCCCGGCTCGAACGAGCCACCGACTCGGTGCTGCGGAACCACGCCGTCGCCGACCTGCCGGTCGCGCTGTTCGGTGCGAGCACGGGCGCCGCCGCCGCACTGGTGGCAGCGAGCGATCCATCACGCCCGATCGCGGCGGTCGTCAGCCGTGGCGGACGACCCGACCTGGCAGGTGATCGCCTCGGCCACGTCGCCGCGCCGACGCTGCTGATCGTCGGAAGCGACGACACCGACGTGCTCGCACTGAACCGAGACGCAGCGCGACAACTGCGATGCGAGCACCAGCTGACGATCGTGCCGGGCGCTACCCACTTCTTCGAGGAGCCGGGGACACTCGAGGCAGTCGCCTCGCTCGCGGCCGATTGGTTCGTCGACCATTGCTCCAACCCTGCAAGGAGCCTCCGGTGAACGCCCTCGGCGATCTGTACCGCACGGCCAGCCGGGCGTCAGTGGCCCGCGAACTCGGGCGGGCGCTTCTCGACGAACGCAGCGGCTGCCTCGCGGTGGTCCGCGGTCCCCATGGTTCGCACCATCGCCGACGCCTCGGCATCGAGGGCCTCGGACAGCGTCACACCGAGCGCTCGGTTGACGTTCTCCTTCATGTAGCGCAGCGCGATCGGAGCGCGGTTCGCCAGACCGTGACAGTACGCAAGCGCCGCCTCGGCGAACCCGTCGTCGGCGAGGACCTGATTGACCAGTCCGAGGTCTGCCGCCTCGGCGGCGGTGAGCCGCGGAGACGTGAACATCAGTTCTTTCGCCTTGGCTTCGCCGACGATGCGGGGCAGGAACCACGAGGTGCCGAAGTCGCCGCTCGCGCCGACGTTGGCGAACGCGGTGACCAGCACCGCTCGTTCGGCGGCGATGCGAAGGTCAGCCGCCAACGCCATCGACAGTCCGGCGCCGGCCGCCGCGCCGGGAAGCGCTGCGACCACCGGCATCGGCAGGTGTCGGAGGGCCAGGCTGACGAGCGCCTGGCGCGAGCGCAGCCAGGCCACGCGATCCTCGAGCGACGACGCGCTCGCGCCGGCCTGCGCCGAACCGCCGTCGGACGTGTTGTTCTCGTGCATCCCCTTCACGTCGCCACCGGCACAGAACGCACCGCCCTCACCCGTCAGCAGCAGCACACGCACTGACGGGTGACGTTCGATCTGCGGAAGGGCCCGCCCGAAGCCGTCGTACATCGACGCTGACAACGCGTTGCGCCGCTCGGGACGATTGAACGAGAGCACAGCGACATGCCCATCGATGCGACCCAAGAGGTCGTCGGTTCCTGTTTCGATCTTCGCCATGCGTTCGCTCCCTTGCTCGATTGACCGATCGGTCCAGGCCAGATTGTCCTCGTCGGCGAACAAGAGGACCTCCGGCTCTGGTCCAGAGATCGCCCGAAGCGGCACCGTCGAGACAGACCGATCATCACACGAAAGGCACAGACACATGGTGTTCGAAGAGACCGTGGTCCTCGAGGGACCGTTCGACGAGGTGCCCGCCGCGACCAAGTCGGCTCTCGCCGACCAGGGATTCGGCGTCCTCACCGAGATCGACATGCAACAGACGCTGCGGACCAAGATCGGCAAGGAGATCGACCGCTACGTCATCCTCGGCGCCTGCAACCCGACGCTGGCCGGCGCCGCGCTCGACGTCGAACCGCAGGTGGGGGCCCTGTTGCCGTGCAACGTCGTCGTGCACGAGGTCGAAGGAACCGTGCACGTCGACGCGCTCGACCCCGGGCTGATGGTGTCGATGACAGGCCAGGACGAGCTGGCGCCGATCGCCGCCGAGGCCCGGCGTCTCATCGGTGATGCGCTGAACGCACTGGCATCTGCCTGATCGTCGTCAGCCCACGAGGACCGGCTGCTCGAAGTCGGTGGCCGCACGGTCGGGCGACGAGCCATCGATGCTCTCCATCTCGCGTTCGGGAAGCCCGGCCTCGCCTTCGATGTCGATCGTCGGCAGGATGCGATCGAGCCAACCGGGCAGCCACCAGTTGGCGTCGCCCATCAGCTTCATCGTGGCGGGCACGAGCACGATCCGGACGATCGTCGCATCGACGAAGATCGCCACGGCGAGACCGAGGCCCATCATCTTGATCACCGGATCGTCGCCGAGGACGAACCCGCCGAAGACGCAGATCATGATCAGCGCCGCAGACGTGATCACCCGTGCGGTGCTGGCGATGCCGCTGATCACCGAGGCGTCGTTGTCGCCGGTGGTGATGTAGTCCTCACGTACCCGTGAGAGCAGGAACACCTCGTAGTCCATCGACAGGCCGAAGAGCACGGCGAACATGAACATCGGGATGAACGACACGATTGGCACCGTCGACTCGAGGCCGATCAGCTCCTCGCCCCAGCCCCACTGGAACACCATCACGAGCACGCCGTAGGCGGAGCCGATGCTGAGCAGGTTGAGCAGCGCCGCCTTGATCGGCACGAGCACCGAACGGAACACGAGCGTCAGCAGGAGCACCGACAACACGACGACGGCGGCGATGAACCACGGCAGGCGTTGGCTGACGCGATCAGCGACGTCGCCGAAGCTGGCGGTCTGGCCACCGACGTGAGCGGTCACCGACGTGTCGGCCAGGACCTCGGGGAAGACGTCGGAGCGGAGGCGTTGGACGGTGGCGAACGTTACGTCGTCCTGTGGGGACGTGGTCGGGAAGGCGACGATCGTCGCGATACCGGCCGCTTCGTCGACATCGGCCGGCGCGACGGCAGCGATGCCCGCATCGACGGCGACCGCCTGCGAGAGCCGTTCGACGACCGCTGCAACGTCGCCCTGGCTCGCGCCGAGGTCGACGGCGACGACGAGCGGGCCATTGATGCCGGGGCCGAACCCGTCGGCGACGAGGTCGTACGCCACCCGTTCGGTGCGCGAGTCGGGCAGCGTTCCCTCGTCGGGGAACCCGAGGCGGAGGGCGAGAACGGGCGCGCTCAAGGCGAGGAGCAGCACCGTCACACCGATGGCATATGGCCAGGCGTGGCTGGTCACGTGGCGACCCCAGCGCTGCCAGCCCGAGCCGACGTCGCCACCGATGCCATGGCGCCGATGGATCCCGAGGCGGTTGATCCAGTGGCCACTCAACCCGAGGAATGCCGGCAGCAACGTCACCGAGGCGATGACCACGATCGCCACGATGATCGATGTGGCGATCCCCGCTGCCGTCATGAACGGAACGCCTGCCACGGCGAGCCCGAGGATCGCGATCACCACGGTTCCACCGGCGAAGATCACGGCTTGGCCGGCAGTGGCGACAGCACGACCCGCCGAGTCGACGACGGTCAGGCCATCGGCGAGGAACTCGCGATGTCGGGTGACCAGGAAGAGGGCGTAATCGATGCCCACGCCGAGCCCGATCATCGTGGCCATGTCCGGTGCCCAGCTGGGGATCTCGACGAGGTAGTCGACGAGTGACATCGACGCGATTCCGACACCCAACCCGAACAGCGCAATCCCGATCGGAAAGCCGGCCGCCATGATCGACCCGAACGCGAACAGGAGGATCACGATCGCGGCGAGCAAGCCGATCAGCTCGGCGGACCCGCCACCCGGCTCTTCGAAGTTGAAGAACAGATCGCCGCCCAGCTCGATCTGCAATGGCGATCCATCGCGCATGTCGGCGACCGCACCCTTCAGCTCGGCGAGGTCGCCCTTGTCGAGTTCTTCGAGCACGGGGTACTGGATCGTCATCAGCGCAACCCGACCATCAGCAGACACGGCACCGCTCGCGATGGCGACTTCGGGGCCGGCGGAGATCGCGCCGGCCGGATCCGACGTAGCGAGCACGGTCGGCAACGACTCGACGGCCCGCTGGACGATGGCCAGTTGATCTCGAGCCACAGCCGAGTCGAAGAACGTCATCCCGTCGTCGCTGGGTGTCGCGACGAGGCGTGCTGTCAGGCCGGCCTGGTCGGATTGCGCTTCGGAGAGCAGGTCGACAGCGACCTGAGAGTCCAGTCCGGGCACCGCGAAGGAGTCCTCCAGCTCGCTGCCGACGGTGCCAGCGGCGGCCACGACAGCGATCGCGATCGCAACCCACACTCCAATCACGATCCAGGGACGACTCGCCGAGAACCTTCCGATTCGATACAGCACAGACGACATTCGCTTCTCCTTGATTTGGGCGGATGCGGCGACTCCGACACCCGGCGCCACCAACTTCCGACGCATGGGTGCCATGATCTCGACAAGTGCGCAGTTGCGTACCGCACCATCGGCCCATTCGGTACCGGCCGTCCAGCCGACCGACGATCGTCCTTTCGGCCGATCCGTGCATGACGCCGAATCCCTACGCTGTGGAAGTGGTGAACCCCGCACTACGCACCTTCCTCGCCGAGCCGGCAGTCGCCGACCCGCCGGCGCGGGTATGGCGCGACTGGGCGCTGCTCGCTGTGATCGTGGCCGTTGCGATCCCCGAGGCCATCCTGCGAACCGATCTGGTCTGGCCGGTGCTCGGATTGATCTCCTGCATCGGCGTGGCTGTGTCGGTGCTCTGGCGTCGGACGTATCCGCTGGCGATGTTGGCGGTCGCGTTCGCAACGGGGACGGCGCTCGGCATCGCCGGTGCCATCGCCGGCACCACGACAACCCCCGGGCTGCACACGATGGCGTTCGTCCTGGTGCTGCCCTACGCCCTCGTGCGATGGGCGTCGGGGCGCGACATCGCGATCGGCGCGGTGATCATGTTCTTCACCTCGGCGATAGCGATCGCCACCGATCCCGGCACCATCGGCGATGCAATCGGCGGCCTCACCGTGCTCCTGCTGTCCGCCGCCATCGGCGGGATGGTCCGCTACCGCGGGACCTCACGCTCACGCGAACTCGAAGAGGTCAAGCTCCGCGAACGTGAGCAACTCGCCCGTGAGCTGCACGACACCGTCGCCCATCACGTGTCGGCGATCGTGATCCAGGCGCAGGCCGGGCGGGCCCTCGCCGCCACCCGACCTGAGACCGCCGTCGATGTGCTGGCGGTGATCGAGGCGGAAGCCTCCCGAACTCTCGACGAGATGAGGGGCATGGTCGGTGCACTCCGCCGCGACACCGGCGCCGAACTGATCCCACAACAGGGCATCGCCGACATCGCTCGGCTGGCCGCCTCGACCCCCTCCGGGATCGAGGTGGACGTCCACCTCGACGGCGACATGACAGCGATCGAAGCGGTCGTCGACGCTGCGGCATACCGCATCGCTCAGGAGTCGGTGACCAATGCGGTCCGACACGCACGCAACGCCACCCGGGTCGAGATCCTCGTGGTCGCCACGAACGATCTCGTGCAGCTGACGGTCGTCGACGACGGTGAACACACTGGTGCGCCTCGTATCGGCGGCTACGGGCTGATCGGGATGACCGAACGGGCCAAGCTGCTCGGCGGCACCCTCGACGCCGGGCGTGTCCAGGGCGGTGGGTGGCAGATCAGCGCCGTGCTCCCCCGTCGGGCGGTGGCGCCATGACGATCCGCGTGCTCGTCGCAGACGATCAGGAGCTGGTGCGGACCGGGCTGTCGATGATCCTCGACGCCCAACCCGACATCGACGTCGTCGGCCAGGCCACCAACGGCCGTGAGGCGGTCACCCTGGCCCAGCACCTGCGCCCGGATGTCTGCCTGTTCGACATCCGGATGCCGGAACTCGATGGGATCGAAGCGACCCGACTGCTCGCCGGCCCGGACGTCGATGATCCGCTCGCGATCGTCGTGATCACCACCTTCGACATGGACGAGTACGTCCACGGTGCGCTTCGCGCCGGGGCGCGGGGCTTCCTCTTGAAGGACGCTGGACCCGACCTCCTCGTGCAGGCGATCCACGCCGCCGCCGCCGGCGACGCGTTGATCGCTCCGAGTATCACTGCGCGGTTGCTCGCCCGCTTCGCCGAGACGCAGCCCGGGTCGGCACCTGCGCAGCCGATCGAGCCGCTGACGAGCCGCGAGGAAGCGGTGCTGGTCACCGTCGCAAGCGGTCGCACCAACAACGAGATCGCCGCTGACCTCCACATCAGCCTGAGCACGGTCAAGTCCCACCTGGCGAGCATCATGACCAAGCTCGGCGCCCGCAACCGCGTCGAGATCGCCATGTGGGCCTACGAAACCGGCCGCGTACCCAACCGCAACGCGTGAACAGTTGGGTCGGTCAGTGGACCACGTGTTCACGCGTTCGGAGTGAACTCGGTGGTGAACCAGATCCATAGCGTTGGAAATTGTTTCCGATACTATGCATCTGTGCCGAACGCCACGACCCGAACTCCTGACGCCCCCACCGACAACGGGCTCACGAATGACGACGTCGAACGCCTCCGCTTGGTGCTGCTCCGACTGTCTCGGCGCATCCGCACCAATTCCGTCGACGAACTCACCCCGTCGCAGCAAGCGGTGTTCGCGTCGATTGCGAAGAACGGGCCGGCCACGATCGGTCGCGTCGCGGAGCTCGAACACGTCCAACCTCCGTCGGCGAGCAAGATCGTCGCCTCGCTCGAGGTGCGCGGTCTGGTCGAACGTCGATCCGATCCCGACGACCGGCGCTGCTCACTGATAGCGATCACCGATGCCGGGTCGACCTACCTCGAAGGGGCCCGCGCTGCGGGACGGTCGTGGCTGGCGGCGCAGCTCACCGAGCTCGACGTTGCCGACGTCAGCGCGCTCGCAACGGCACTGCCGGCGCTCGAGCAACTCGTGACCGCCGAATCGTGAACGAGCGAGTCGCCGCCATCTCCAGTCGCACGTTCGCCGCCATGCGGTTTCGCAACTACCGGCTGTACTTCTTCAGCCAGGTCGTGTCCTTCTCGGGCACCTGGATGCAGGGCATCGCGCAAGCCTGGCTCGTGCTCGAACTCACCGGCAGCGGCACCGCACTCGGCGCCGTGGTGGCGATGCAGTTCCTCCCGACGCTGCTGCTCGCGCCGTTCGGCGGCGTGATCGCCGACCGGTTCGACAAGCGCAAGCTGATCATGGTCACCCAGTCGATCGCCGGGCTGCTCGCGCTCGCGCTCGGCATCCTGACGATCAGCGGAACAGTCGAGCTGTGGATGGTGTACGTGATCGCAGCAGGTTTCGGTGCGGTCACCGCTGTCGACAATCCGAGTCGCCAGACGTTCGTGATGGAGATGGTCGGCCCCGCTGACATCGCCAACGCCGTCACGCTCAACAGTGTGGTCGTCAACGCGGCCCGAGCGATCGGCCCGGCGATCGGCGGAGTCATCATCGCCACGGTAGGTATCGGCGAGTGTTTCGTCGTCAACGCGTTCAGCTACCTGGCAGTGATCGTGGCGCTGATGTTGATCCGCACGTCCGAGCTGCATCCGTCGGCGCGGAGTGCCCGTGCGCCCGGTCAGCTGCGCGAGGGTTTCGCCTACGCCTGGAACACCCCGACGCTGCGCGTCACGCTGGTCATGCTGGCGATCATCGGCACGTTCACCTACGAGTTCACCACCACGCTCCCGTTGTTCTCCGAGTTCACCTTCGGTGCCGGCAGCAGTGGTCTCGCGACGATGACCGCGCTGATGGGCGTCGGTGCCGTCGTCGGTGGGCTGGTCGTCGCATCGAGCGGGCCGCCCACCGCCCAGCGTTTGGTGATCGTGGCCGCCTCGTTCGGCACGTCGGTACTGGTCGCTGCGATCATGCCGACGATCGGTTTGGTGTTCGTGGTGATGCCATTCGTCGGTGCCGCCAGCGTGGCGGTGATCTCACTGTCGAACGCGACGCTGCAGCTCAACTCCGATCCAAAGCTGCGCGGCCG
The DNA here is from genome assembly GCA_038321235.1 of Acidimicrobiales bacterium. Classification (GTDB taxonomy): domain Bacteria; phylum Actinomycetota; class Acidimicrobiia; order Acidimicrobiales; family Ilumatobacteraceae; genus Sva-07. The sequence continues at coordinate 13,369 of JBBQEU010000039.1, forward strand.
CGTGATGGCGATCTTCTCGATGGCCCTCATCGGCTCCACCCCGATCGGTGGGCCGCTGATGGGGTGGATCGGCGAAACCATCAGCGCACGTGTGTCGCTGCTGATCGGTGGGGTCGCCGCCGTCGTTGCCGCCCTGTACGGCTGGTGGAGCCTCAGGCGTTCCGCTGTGGACATGACCGAACCGGTCGTGATCGAGCAACGACCTGCCGAGGCGCCGACATCAGCCTGAGTCCGTCGAACCGAACAGCGGCCACACCGCCCGTTTCGCGTCGCAGTGTGGAACACTCGGCCGGATGGCAGGCAACCGTTGGCTCGAGAGGATCGAAGAGAACCCCGAGCATTCCGACTGGTACATCGAGCGCTTCCGGAAGATGGCAGCCGAGGGGGTCGACCTGCACGGCGAGGCTCGCCTGATCGATGCAATGGTGCGACGCCACGCCCGAGTGCTCGATGCGGGATGCGGCCCAGGCAGGGTCGGGGGTCACCTCGCCGAACTCGGCCACGACGTCGTGGGTGTCGACCTCGACCCGGTGTTGATCGCAGCTGCCGAGCACGACCATCCGGGGCCCACCTGGCTGGTCGCCGACCTGTCCGAGCTCGACCTTGCCGCGCTCGGCGTCGAACCGGGCTTCGACGCCGTCGTGTGCGCTGGCAACGTGATGGGTTTCCTCGACCCGGTGACGCGTCAACGGGTGCTCGAGCGGCTGGCCTCGACGCTCGTCGATGGTGGCCGCATCGTCACCGGATTCGGCACGGGCGGCGATTATCCGTTCGACGAGTTCTTCGCCGACGTCGAGGCATCAGGCCTTGCCGTCGACCTGCGACTGTCGACGTGGGATCTCCGCCCGTTCACCCCCGAGTCCGACTTCCTCGTCGCCGTCATTACATCGCGGGTCTGACCCCTGTTGTAATCGGATTACATCAGGGGTCAGACCCGGGTTGTAATCGGGTCAGGCGACGTCGAAGCGGTCGAGGTTCATGACCTTGGTCCAGGCCTTCACGAAGTCGTTCACGAACTTCGCTCCGGCGTCGCTGGCACCGTAGACCTCGGAGATTGCCCGCAACTGCGAGTTCGATCCGAAGATCAGATCGCAGCGCGTACCGGTCCACTCGACGTCGCCGCTGGAACGATCGCGACCTTCGAAGACCTCGGCGTCGGCCGAAGTCGGCGCCCACTCGGTCGACACGTCGAGCACGTTGACGAAGAAGTCGTTCGTCAGCGCACCCACCTGTGAGGTGAACACCCCGCGATCGGAGCGGTCAGCGTTGGCACCGAGCACTCTCATCCCACCGACGAGCACCGTCATCTCCGGCGCGCTCAGCGTGAGGAGCTGTGCCTTGTCGACCATCAGCGCCTCCGCCGCCAGGGCGGGTGCCTTGCCGACGTAGTTCCGGAAGGCGTCGGCCTTCGGCTCGAGCGGGACGAACGAGTCGGCGTCGGTCATCTCGTCGGTGGCGTCGGTGCGACCCGGCGAGAACGGAACGGTCACGCCGTGACCAGCAGCCTTCGCTGCCGCCTCGACACCGGCGCAACCGCCGAGCACGATCATGTCGGCGAGCGACACCGGCTTCGCGAAGCCAGCCCGGATCTCCTCGAGCTCGGCCAGCACCCGACGCAGCTGCGCCGGGTTGTTGACCTCCCAATCGTTCTGCGGCGCCAGGCGCACTCGGGCGCCGTTTGCCCCGCCGCGCTTGTCGCTGTCGCGGTAGGTCGACGCGGATGCCCAGGCCGTCGACACCAGCTCGGAGACCGTGAGGCCCGAGTCGAGGATCGTCTGCTTGAGGGTTGCGATGTCGGCTTCGCCGATCAGTTCGTGGTCGATGGCCGGAACGGGGTCCTGCCAGATCAACACTTCGGCGGGAACCTCGGGACCGAGATAGCGGGCCACCGGGCCCATGTCGCGGTGGAGCAACTTGAACCATGCACGGGCGTAGACATCGGCGAACTCCGCAGGATTCTCGTGGAACCGGCGCGAGATCGGTTCGTAGATCGGGTCCATCCGCAACGCCATGTCGGCGGTGCTCATCATCGGAGCGTGACGCCGCGACGGCTCGTGGGCGTCGGGCACGATGTCCTGCGCCTCGGGGTTCGACGGCTTCCACTGCTTGGCGCCGGCCGGGCTCTCGGTGAGTTCCCACTCCCAACCGAACAGCGTGTCGAAGTAGCTGTTGTCCCAGGTGATCGGCGTCGGCGTCCACGCACCCTCGACGCCACTGGTCGTGGTGTCGACGCCCTTGCCGGTGCCGAAGCTGTTCTTCCAGCCCATCCCCATCTGCTCGATCGGTGCGCCTGCGGGCTCCGAGCCGACCAGCTCGGGATCACCGGCGCCGTGCGCCTTGCCGAACGTGTGACCGCCGGCGATCAGCGCCACGGTCTCCTCGTCGTTCATGGCCATACGGGCAAACGTCTCGCGGATGTCGCGGGCAGATCCGAGCGGATCCGGATTGCCATTGGGGCCTTCGGGGTTCACGTAGATCAGGCCCATCTGGACCGCTCCGAGCGGCTCCTCGAGTTGGCGGTCGCCGTGGTAACGCTCGTCGCCGAGCCACTCGCTCTCCGGGCCCCAGTAGATGTCCTCCTCGGGAGCGAACACGTCGACGCGACCTCCGGCGAAGCCGAACATCTTCAGCCCCATCGACTCCATCGCGACGTTGCCGGTGAGCAGCATCAGGTCGGCCCACGAGATCTTGTTGCCGTACTTCTGCTTGTTCGGCTGCAACAGCATCCGGGCCTTGTCGAGGTTGCCGTTGTCGGGCCAGCTGTTGAGCGGAGCGAAGCGCTGCGTGCCGTTGCCGCCACCGCCGCGGCCGTCCTCGATGCGGTAGGTGCCGGCTGAGTGCCATGCCATCCGGATGAAGAACGGGCCGTAGTGGCCGTAGTCGGCCGGCCACCAGTCCTGCGAGTCGGTCATCAGCGCAGTGAGGTCGGCCTTGAGCGCGGTGTAGTCGAGGCTCTCGAACGCTTCGGCGTAGTCGAAGTCGTCGTCCATCGGACTCGATGCCGGCGAATTCTGGTGCAGCATCCGCAGGCTCAGTTGGTTCGGCCACCAGTGTTCGTTGGCCGTCGTGCCACGGGCGGTGTGGCCGGAGGTGGACCCGCGCATGACGGGGCAGCCCTGCTCGCTGTCGTTGATCTGCCAGACATCGGTGGTGTCGCTCATGATGTACTCCTTGCGGTGAGTGGTGCTTCGGGTTGGTGGTCGGTGTTCATGTTGCGGTTTGGGTTGCTTCTCGACACTGCGGACAGCGGCCCCAATAGACGACCTCGGCTTCATCGATCTCGAAGCCGTGGTCGTCGTCGACGGTGAGACACGGCGCGTCCCCGACGGCGCAGTCGATGTCGAACATCGCGCGACACGAGCGACAAATCAAGTGATGATGGTTGTCGCCGGTGCGATTCTCGTAGCGGGCGGGTGATCCGGAGGGCTGGATGCGACGGAGCAGCTCCTTGTCGGAGAGCGTCGCGAGCGTGTCGTACACCGACTGCCGAGAGATCGAGCCGATGCTGGTGCTCACCGAGGCGAGGATGTCGTCGGCGGTCGCATGTGGATGGGCCGACACGGCTCGGAGCACAGCGATGCGCTGCGCCGTCACGTGGAGCCCATGGCTCCGCAGGAGTTGGTCGACGCCGTCGGTCACGGAGTCAGCGTACCGCAACTTCCGTACTGTGTCCATTCTTTGTTCGGGTCTACTTTTCCGGGCGTCCGGATCACCGCCGCAGTAGGGTGAGCATCATGTTGGCCACCATGATCGCCAGTGTCGACGGCGCATCACGTGGCAGCTCCGGCATCGGGCCGGTGGTGATCGTCGTCGGCTTGACCATTGCCAGCGCGCTGGTGCTCACGTGGCTGATCAACCGCCTGCCCGGCTCGAACGAGAACACAGGAGCAAGCCCCTTCTCACGCTGGCGGCGCAACGACCGGTTCGACCGGCCACCCGACGATTCGGCCGACCGCCCACCACGGGGTCCGTTCAGCACCTGATTCCTGCGGCCAGCGAGGCGCTGTCCCCCGGATCAGACCAGCGACGCGATGGCCCACTGGTCGCGACCCTGACGCTTCGCGCGATACATCGCCTGATCGGCGAGCTGCACGAGTTCCGCCGGAGGCACCTGGCGAGCCAGACGAGACGCCACCCCGATGGATGCAGTGACACGGTGAAGGGAGCCGTCGGGAAGCACCATGGTGATGTCCAAGACCGACCGGAGACGCTCGGCCAGCACGTGGAGTTCGTCTTCGTGATCGTGCTCGGCGAGGATGGCGAACTCGTCTCCCCCGAGGCGGGCCACGGTGTCACCCGGGCGCACCGAGTCCAACAGCAGCCCCGCGATCCGCTCGAGGAGTTCGTCACCGGTTCTGTGCCCGAGTTCGTCGTTGACCGCCTTGAAGTGATCGAGATCGACGAAGATCACCCCGATCAGCGCAGACGAGCGCAACAGGCGGGCATGGGTGTGGCCGAGGCGGTCCTGGAAGTGCCGGCGATTCGCCAAACCGGTCAACGGATCGGTCACCGCAAGCTGATAGGTCCGGTGCTCGGTCTCCTTGCGCTCGGTGACGTCGATCGCCTGGAAGATCGCATGCAACGGCTCACCCTCAGCGTCGCGCACGAGCGACCGCGTCAGCGCATACCAGCGCCAGGCGTCGCCGCTATAGCGCTGACGAATCTCCATGTGGTGGATCTCGATCTCGCCGGCAAGCAACGCTGCCCAGCCTGCCGCAGCAGCCGGGACGTCGTCAGGATGGGTGACATCGTAGAAGTCGAGCTTCGACATCTGCTCCAGCGTGAGACCCGTCATCTGTTTAGCGGCGGGGTTGGCCTTGAGCACACGCGGTGGGACATCGTTGGCAGTGATCAACATGAGACCGACCGGGGCATGGTCGAAGGCTGCCACGAACAGCTCCGCCACCTCGCGGCGAGCGCGCTCGAGAGCGACCCGCTCGGTGATGTCGTTGACCGTGCCGAGCCACGAGACGATGGTGTCGCCATCGAGGACGGGCACCACCCCGACCTCGGTCTGCACGATGCCACCGTCGGGTCTGACGAACCGGATCGTGATGTGGAACTGCTCGTGCGAGGCGACCATGGACCACCAGTGCGCGAGCGTCCAGTCGACGTCTTTGCGATGAATCAGACGGATCCACGTCGAGCCGATCACATCCTGGAGGCCGTCCACACCGACGATCTCGCAGTACCGCTCATTGACGAACGTGCAGTTTCCGGCGGAATCCAGCTCGAAGATCCCGATCGGTGCGGCATCGACGAGCGTGTGCATCCGGCGCTCACTGGCCGCCAGAGCGAGACGGTCGCCACGTTCCCGGGTGACGTCGTAGAGCGTGATGTGATACTCGAGTGCGACGTCGTCTCCGCTCCTCACCACGACGGTACGCACGGCTGCCTCGACCCAGACGAAGTGACCTTCGGTTGCCGACTTGGCCCGCACCTCCACGGGCTCCGCGTCGCCGACGGCCAGCGCTTGTTCGAGAGCGGCTGCGAACAGCCCGCGATCCTCGTCCTCGATCACGTCGCGGATGTCGACGCCGACGAGATCCTCGGAAAAGTGGTCGAGAATGGCATGCATGGCGGTCGACGCAAAGACGATCCGGTGATCGTCCTTCACGCGCAGGAGGATGTAGCTCGAGTTCTCGGTCAGGAAGCGACCGGTTGCTTCCGATTCTGCGAGTTCGGCGATCAGCTGATCGCGTTCGGTCACATCGCGCATCACCAGCAGCAGCGCACGATCGTTGCCGGGCACCGTCGCCAGCGTCGCCTCCACCCGGACCGGCGTGCCGTCGAGACGGTGCATCCAGGCCAGGAGTGGGCCGTCGCTGCGGCCAGTCGCCAGGAAGCGTCGGCCGAACTCCATCGACTCGGCGAAGACCTCGGGTGTCTGGAAGTGCGACATCGACATCCCGACGAGTTCGTCCTCGGACGCGACGCCGCACATCGCGATCGCCGCGTCGTTGCCGAACGTGAACACGCCGTCCTCGACGACGATCACCGCGTCGGGCATCACCCGCATCAGCCGCCGATGCCGATCCTCGGACTCTGCCAGCAACGCCGTCGCCTCGAGTTCGGCCGTGAGATCGCGAAAGGTCGCGACGAGTCCTCCAATGACCGGATCGTCGGTGAAGTCGGTGATCGTGACGCTCACGGTGACGACGGCGGCCGAACTGTTGATCAGACGTGTCTCGAACGTGCAGGTCGCCGTTTGGTCCTGCTCGACCCTACGAAGATTTTCGAGCACGAGGTCGAAGTCGTCGGGATGGATCCAATCGCGTGCCGGAATGTTCGTGAGCTCTTCGGGCGAGTAGCCGAGCAGGCGCTGCGTGGCTGTGTTACCGAAGCGATGCCGTCCATCCGGGCCGATGATCATGACCGCATCGTCGATCGAGTCGAGCAGTGTCCTGAGGCGGCGCTCGGCCTGTTGCGCTGCGATCCTCGACTCTTCCTCCGGGGCGACGTCGCGGACGACCGCAATGTACGACTGCGTGGCATGGCGTGTGGCGTGGTCGTACCTCACGCGCCCGGCCGTGTTGCGCGCGATCGACACGGTCCGGTTTCTCATCAGGGACGCAACGTTGCATTGGTCACACCTGGGACTGTCCGGCGACAGGTCCGCCACGCACGAAGTATCTCCCGTCCGTTCACGACGGTGGGTCACACCGCAGCGGGGTCGACTCCCGGCATGGCGACTTCGACCCGCTCTGCGCCCACGGTCTCGCTGACACGCCCCGGGAAGTCCTCACTCCGACCCGCTCGGATCGCCAGGTGGATGACACCGACGAGGGGAGTCAGCACGACCGCACCGAGGAGCCCCGCCATCGCTGCACCGCACAGTGCGGCCAGCAGCGTCACCCACGCCGGCACGTCGATCGCCTCGCCGATGATCTTCGGTTGGATCACGTGGTTCTCCACGAACTGATAGGTCACGTACACCACGCCCGCGATCAGCGCCTGGAACGGACCAGCGGTCAGCGCCAGAACGACCAACGGGAACCCGCCCATGAATCCGCCGATCTGCGGGACGAAGTTCCAGATGAATCCCCAGGCGGCGAGAACCGGTGCAAGGGTCAGCCCGAGAGCGATCGCAACGACCAACACGACCGACGCGTTGATGCTCGCCACCACCATCGCACCGCCGAGGTATCCGCTGACGGCTTCGAGCGACACCGTCGACAGGCGCACAGCTTGGCGTCGCTGCCCAGCGGGCACGCGTCGCCTGGCGGCGGCGGCCAGCCGGGGACCATCGACGAGGAGAGCAGCCGCCAGCAGCAGGGTCCACAACAGGTCGATCACACGGTTACCGACGGCCGGCAACCAGTCCGCGACATCACCGGCGCTGGCGAGACGCTGGGGCAGATCCTGCAGTTGGGTGTCGAGCCAGACCGCGGCCTCACGATCACGCAGCCAGTCGCCGATCAGCGGCGAATCCTCGAGTTCGCGGACGACCGTGGGGAGTTCGCTGCTGAACTCCGACGACGTCGACGACGCGCTGAGCGCGCCGAGCAGCACGATGATGCCGACGAGCGCAGTGCCGATGCTGATCACCGCGGCGACGGCGTGTCGTCGACTCAAGCGGCTGTGGCGTTCGATGAACGACGACGGTCGGTCGAGCGCAACCGCGATCATCGATGCCACCACGACCCACACGATCGCCCGAACGACCGAACCCAGCGCCATCGCCACCACCACGACGGCCATGGCAGCAGCGATCGTCTCGATCACCGCACGAGACGACGGGAGCACCACGACGCTCGATCCGCGCACCTCGAACAGCCTGGAGCGGAGATCGTCGCTCGAGCGTTGCGGTCGCGAGAACCCCTGGGCCAGCGTGAGCCGAGCCATCACGAGCGCCACGATCAGCACCATCACGACCACACCGCCTGGTCCCGCGATGATCGTCCCGATCCCGATGGCGAGCACCCATCCGGTCGGCGGGATGACGAGCACGGGGTCCATGTAGGCCCGCCGCGCCATGCGTACCGCCACGGCGAGTGCGATGGCCGCAATCGACATCGCAATCCCGGCTCCTGGCGACGAGGCCCAGGCCACGAGCACGACCGGAACGAGTCCGACGACCGCTCCGACCACCGGCACGACGAGCCAAGCTCCCGCCCAGCAACCAAGCACGATCCCGCCCGGAATCCCCAGACCGAGCGAGATCACCGTCGCCAGAATCGATGCGGCCACCGCAAGTCCGAGCGCTCGACGCGTCAAGCCACCGGCTCGTCGAACCATGTCGCCGATCGCGTCACGAACCTCTGCTCGGTCGTCGCGTGGCCACCGCGCCACGATCCAATCGAACACGCCACCGGCTCCTGCTTGCAGGAACGCAGCCAGCACGATCGTGACGAGGAGGTTGACGACCTTGCTCCCGACACCCGTCGCCGAGTCCTCGCCGGCGACGACGGTGGTCGGGAACCGCTCGAACACGGCCGCGATGCTGTCGTCGGCACGAGTCAGACTCGCAAGACGCTGGGGCAGCGTGCCGGGGCGCAGATCATCGATGCGATCGGTGAGCAGCGCGGCGAGACGCTCGGACTGTTGGGCGAGATCGTTCCAGAGGACAGCAGCGATCGCGACGATCAGCGCGAACGTGATCAGAGCAGTGAGTGCATACGAAGCGCCCGAACCGATACGTCGGCGAATCGCGCGCTGCAGGGGGTTGGTCGCGATCGCCAAGGTGCCTGCGAGAAGGATGAGCCCGATCGTGTCGTGGAGCCGCAGCACGAGGCGACCCAACACGATGATGGCGAGAACGACCAGCCCGATTCGAAACGCCGACGCTGCTGCCGAGCGCTCGGCCACCGATTGATCATCCCGTTCCATGCCCACCCACTTCGTCGAGGCCGGTGCGGGAGATAACCAGATGTCAAGGTGTGCAAACCTTCGAAGGCGGGTTCATCGTGCGGTGCAGCTGCTCAGCGTTTGAAACGAAGGCCGATCTTCTCGTCGACCCGGGTGGCGAAGATGCGCAGCGCACGGTGCAGATCGGACTCGGGCAGCGCAACATCGGGATCAGGCAGCGCGATCCTCACCGATGCCACGCCTGGCTCGCTCGGAGCAACCTCGGCGCCGAATGACCGGAGCCCGTCGAGCAACGCACGGTTCTCCCACATGACACTCGCAGTGAACGTCGAGATCCCGTTCCGCCGCGCCTCGTCCGCGAGTCGGCGCAGCACCGCTGTCGCGATCCCGCGATTCTGGTAGGCATCGAGGACCGTGACCGCAGCCTCGGCGGCGGAGGGATCGTCCCGACTCCGCACGTAGCGAGCCAACCCGACACCTGGGCTGTGTCCCTCGTCGATGGCGAACGCCACCAGGGCACAGCGGTCGGGTCCGTCGACGTCCATCAGGTAGTCGAGCAGCCGTTCGGACAGATGATCGGGGGCATTGAAAAAGCGCAACCGACGCGCCGCAGGCGACAACTGGAGGTACCGCTGGGCCAGCTCGTCGCGGTCCGACGGCAGGAGTTGACGCACCAGGATCTGGCTACCGTCGGCGAGGGTCACCACGTCTGCGTCGGGCGCGGACGTGTCGGTGATCTCGGCCATTCGAGGGGCGGGCCTGGTCATGGGCCGTAGATCGATTCGATGGCGGCTCCGTAGTGAGCGAGCACGACGGCACGTCGCACCTTCAGTGTCGGGGTGAGTTCGCCGGCGTCGATCGTCAGGTCGTGAGGGAGGATGGCGAATTCGCGGATCGACTCGGCGCGCGAAACCGAGGTGTTCGCGGCGTCCACGGCCTCCCCGATCACGGAGCGGAGCTCAGCGCTCTCGGTGGCTTCGCTGACGGTTGCCACAGCGAGGCCGGCCTCCTTCGCCCAGACGGCGAACTCGTCCTCGTCGATCGTGACGAGTGCGGCGATGAAGGGCCGCTGGTCGCCCACGACGACCGCCTGGCTGACGAGCGGATGGGCGCGAAGCCGATCTTCCAGCGGTGCCGGGGCCACGTTCTTACCGGCGGCTGTGACGAGGATCTCCTTCTTCCGGCCGGTGATTTTCAGGAAGCCGTCGTCGTCGAGTTCGCCGATGTCGCCGGTGTGGAACCAGCCGTCCGCGTCGAGCACCTCGGCGGTGGCCGTCGGGTTGCGCCAGTAGCCGGCGAACACCTGCGGGCCCTTCGCCAGGATCTCCCCGTCGCCAGCGATGCGGATCGTGGTACCCGCAACGGGCCGGCCGACCGAGCCGGGGCGCCAGGCTCCAGGACGATTGATGGTCAGGGTGGGGCTGGTCTCGGTCAGGCCATAGCCCTCATAGATGCACACCCCTGCCCCGTCGAAGAAATGCGTGAGACGCTCGCCCAGCGGGCCGCCGCCGCTGAACGCAAGTCGCATCTCGCCGCCCAGCGCGTGGCGCAGCTTGGCGTAGACCAGCCGCTCGAACAGCCCGTGCTCGACCGTGGTCCACGGTCGCACCGTTCCGCCGTGATGTTCCTTCGACCAGCGAACCGCGACCGATTCGGCGCGGTCGAAGATCGGTCCCTTGCCGGTCGAGTGCGCGGTGCGATGAGCCGAGTTGTGGACCTTCTCGAAGATCCGCGGGACCCCAGCGATCACCGAGGGGTTCACCATCGCGAGTTCCTCGGACAGGCGGGCGATGTCGGAGGTGAATCCGGTCTGCACACCCAACTCGAGACAGAACAGCAGGGTTCCCTTCGTGAGCGAGTGGGCCAGGGGTAGGAACAGCAGCCCCCGGTCGTTGGGACGGATCTCCGAACCGATCGCATCGACGGTCTGCGCGACGTTGGCGCAGAGGTTGCGATGCGTGAGCATGCACCCCTTGGGACGGCCGGTGGTACCGGAGGTGTAGATCACTGTCGCGAGATCGTCGGCGCGAAGCGCAATCATCCGCCGGTCGATCTCGTCGTCGTCGCCGTGTGCGCCCAGTTCCGCCAATCGGTCGAGCCCGGGGAGGCCGCCCGCCGGCTCGATCGTGAAGACGTGGCGGCAGGCGGGAGCCCGCTCGGCCACGGTGGCGTGAAGTGCTCGCAGTTCGTCGCTCTCGACGATCGCGACGACGGCGCCGCTGTCCTCCAGTATCCAGCCGAGCTGCTCGGCCGACGACGTCTCGTACACGGGGACGGTGACGGCCCCGGCCGACATGATCGCCAGGTCGGCGATCATCCATTCGAGTCGGGTGTGAGCCATCAGTGCGACCCGCTCCCCCGGTTCGACATCGCACGCGACGAGACCCTTCGCGACGGCCCGAACCTGCTCGGCAATGTGCTTTGCGGTCCAGTCGACGAACTGAGCACCATCGCGGGTCACCGCGACAACCCGGTCCGGGTCGCGTTCGACCAACTGCCGCAACGGTCGCAGCAGATTTGCGTCAGCGTCAACGCCCTCGAACCTCGGTCCACGCGCTTGTGTCCTCATGCCTCACCTTTCGAGCCGATCAGAGTTCCTCCACCATCACGCCACTCCGCCCGCCGCTGCGCAAGGGGAAAACGTCCGCGTTTCGCTCGTGGAAACTCCATCGCCCGTCGACTCGACGGCCGCAGTGCTGTCAGGGCGTCCGCGCCGTGAGGGCAGGACGCCCGGCAGCTCTCAACGGCGCATCAACAACACGACGACCGCGATGATCAGAATCAGTACGACTACTCCTCCACCGATGTACATGGCCACTCCTCTCGTGGCAGGACCTCGTGCCATGCCTACGAGATCATTCTCTCGCGCTCATCTCGCTGCCGGAAGGGGCCAACGTCCTGCCTATTCATGGGCATCGTGCTCCCCACGCTGACGGTTCTCCGAGACGACATGGGTCCCCACGACGATGGACCACGAGCTGGAGCCGCTGCTGGCGCGCCTACGACACCGCTGGCCCTGTGGCCGAAGCGGGTCCGAAGCGCCTGTCGTATGCACCACGGACGTCGTCGAGGTCGGCCGGCAACACGTTGGCTGCCTCGCAGCCGGTGACGACGAGGCGCGCCTGTTCGACGAGGACCGTGGTGCGAGACGAGAACCCCTTCGCGTCGAGCCCTTCCCGGAGGAGATGCAGTGCCTCCAGGAGGTAGATGCACACCGTCGGCTGCGTCGCTGCGGCGCGCCGAAGCTCACCGAATGCGATCCGGACCAGATCGTCACCGTTGGGTTGCTCGACGAGCACCACACGGCGACCCCGGTCGTCTGTCAGCCCGGGCGGCGGATCGCGTCGGAGCAATTCGGCGAGGACCGCCGCGCTGTGGAAAATCGAGTCCTGTGCCGTGGTCGGATCGTTGATCCCCGTTGACAACGCCTTGAGACCGACATCGGCCATCTGGCGGAGGCCGAACGAAATGTCCTGCTGCATGGTGCGGGTGTCACCTATCGAGATCGTGTCGAGAATGGCTCGCTCTATCGCCTCGATGTCCTCGGGTTCCGCCGAGAGGGCGCACAGCGGTATTCCTGGGATCGCGTAACGGCCCGGGTAGGCGAATACCCACGCGGTGGTCTCGTCAGGCAGACAGGCGAGCAGCGCGGCGGTATCGATCTGTTGGACCCATCCAGCGCTGTCGAACCGGACGATGTGCGCCGGATGATCCGGTGCGGCGACCGGTTCTGGCGGTGGCTTGTCGGGCTCAGAGACGTTCCACTCGCGGCGGGCATGGCCGGTTGCTTCGCGCTCGACCCGGTCGAGGATCTGGCTGACGTCCATCGAGTGGGCACTGTGGTTCAAGAAGGCGGCGATGGAGAGGATCGTCGCGACGCCGAACACCACCGCTATGGCGACCGAGAGGTTCGGGATGACGACCTCCCCGCCGGGCTCGCCCGGCGATCGAACTGATCGGAGCACGACCAGGCA
>JBBQEU010000040.1:0-25852 GCA_038321235.1 Acidimicrobiales bacterium
GTCGTCAGGCAGTCGTCCGATCGAGCAGATGACGGTTCTTGGCGACCGAGCCAGGAAGGATCGAGAAATGGATCTGGCCGTCGTCGTCAACCGCAACAACGCGGACGACAGCCTTCGCCGATTCGTTGCCGGCAAGAAGCATCGCTCCGGGACGTACACGGCTGGCATCATGCGCTTCGGCCAGTGTCGACCAGCCGAGGCCGTCATCGTCTTCTGCGTTGAGATCTGCGATCACATCGAGTTCGTCGAGCATGTCCGTTCCTCCTTCTACGAAGTCAGTCTTCATGATACGGGTTCATCCAGACCTGGTACCGACACGAAAGAAGGGCTTCGGTTCCTGCATCGAGATCGTCGAGCACCACCGTGAAGTGCCGGCGGTTCCGCCCCGTCGCTTCAAGACGAACGCCGACGCTTCGGAGTGCCCCGACTGTGACGACCGTGAGCTCGGTGAATCGAATGAGCGGTACCTGCTGTGCGAGTTCGTCGATCGTCGCTCCGCGCAGCGCGAATACCGAGATCCCGAAGGTGCCGTAGACGTCGTGCATTCGCTGCGCATCGGCGCGAACAACCGCTTCGGCGAGACGGCCACCACGAAGCACGATCTCCTCATCGTCGCCGAGGTCGTCACCCGGTCGGACGAATCGTTGCTTCACTCAGCCGACGCTACCGAGTGAGACGAAAGCGCCAGGTGTTCCGCGCCGTGACAACAGGCCTACGGCTACGTCGAGCTGGGTCGTCACCGCAGCTCGACGAACAGCCGTCAAACCGCATTCGCGGGGCCACCCGAGACAGACATTTCCGAGACTCGATCAGTGTCCGAGGGTGCCGTCAAGTATCGAGACGCCCCATCTGATCTCGTCTGGTGTCGACGAGTTCTCGGAAATCGTGTGCACCTGGTGTGCACCTGGCGGATCTTCACAACCGGCCCGGTCGGGCGATATAGCCTCTGACCAGGGCTCACAGGGTGGGCGATGGGAGTCTCGATCTCCCGACCTCCACGGTGTGAACGTGGCGCTCTTCCAACTGAGCTAATCGCCCCTGAGGGAAGACACAAGTTAGCAGCGCCGTCAGTCGTGTCCCCCCGGCACGGGCCTCAACCGGTGGGGTCGACCGCATCGGCGACGCAGGCGACACCCATGCCCTGGCGGTCTCGGTGAGCGATGGTGCCGCCAGGGCATGCGTCGTCGAACGGAACGAAGGCCTCGACGACCAGGTCGACACCCGGGTCGCCGGTACACAGCACCTCGCGTGCGTCACCGTTCGGTTCGATCGTGACGCACGAACCGATTTGGATGATGCCATCAGGTCCGCGTGGCTCCCCTGGTTCCGTGAACTGGGCGAGCACGACGATTCCGACGATCGCGAGGGTCGCGACGAACATCACAGATCGCCACGGGATGCGGGCCGGCCCGAGGTGACTCGCGAATGTCGGCATCGTCGGCGCCGGGTCGGAGCCCGTCGCTCGTGGAGGCGCGCCTGGTCCGCGCTCGGACGTGCGGGCGCCACGCACCGCTGCGTCGTAGACCGCCCGTCGAGCCGGGTCGCTGAGCACCCGGTACGCCTCGTTGATCGCCGGCATGTCGACATCGGCCCCCGCACGATCGCTCGACGCCGCTCGATCCGGGTGGTGCTCGCGTGCCAGGCGGCGATATGCGTCTCGGATCGCGACGACATCCGCGCTCGGCGCGACACCCAGGATGTCGTAGTGGGTCGGTCGAGGCACGATCAACCCACGCTACGGCGCCGGTCGTTCGCCTGAGAGATCGCCGGGGCAATGCCGTGTCAGACAGCGTTCGCTTGGTAGTTGTCATCTCCGTTGTCCCTGCGACCCAGCGGATGGTGGGGTGCCCTGCGGGTCTCGGCGGTGTCCGCTCGGCGCTCAGTAGCCGGCGTCGACGTCGACGAGGCCGATCAGTTCGTCACCTCGCGCGAACCGGCGCACGTTCTCCGTGACTCGTCGTGCCAACAGTGGCTTGGCCATCTCCGGGGTATTGCCGACGTGCGGGGTGATGATGCAGTTCGGTAGGGCCCACAGCGGATGATCACTCGGGAGTGGTTCGGGATCGGTGACATCGAGTGCCGCCCCACCGATCGCTCCTGAACGCAACGCCTCGACGAGATCGTCGGTGACGATGTGGCGCCCTCGCGCGACATTGACGATCCAGGCATGATCCTCCATCAAGCCGAACTCGTCGGCGCTGAACAGACCCTCGGTCTCGGGCGTGAGCGCCAACGCCAGCACCACCAGATCGGCGCCCGGAAGCGCGTCGGCGAAGCGATCGGCTTCGAGCACCACGTCGACGCCCTCCATCGCTTCGGCGCGGTTGCGGACCACGGTGATGTTGCAGTGCCACGGCTGCAGGAGACGCACGAGCGACTCGGTGATGCCTCCCCCGCCGAGGATCGTGACGCGGCCGTCGAGCAGGTTGTGCCCGTGCGGACCGGTCCACTCGGTGGCCCTCGCGTAGGCGCCGACATGACGGAGACCAGCGAGCCCGAGCGCCAAGGCCATTTCGGCGACCGGTTCGGCGTAGACCCCCTTGCCGCACGTCCAGATCCGATCGTGATCGAGATACTCGACGAAATTCTCGATGCCGGCGAACGGCAGCTGCACCCAGCGGATGTGGTCGGAACCATCGAGCATCGAGCCGAGGGCGTCGACGTCTCTGGCGTCGGCCCACACCACACCTTCGGCTTCGTCGGCGCCGACCAGCTCGCCACCGCCGTCGATCACGGCGTCGGCGAGCCAATCGGGTCCACCCGACGGGCCGAGGTGGATTCGAGGGGCGTCATTGTTCGTCATCTGAGTACTGACGGTAGTGGTCGCGATCGGGGCGATGATCAATCAGGCATGATGAGCACCATGTCTGCTTCTGAACCCGTCATCCGCACCGTGGGCGTTCCTCGCGAGGTGAAGACCGCCGAGCACCGGGTGGCGATGACACCCGACGGCGTCCGTGAGCTCGAACGCTTCGGCGTGGAGGTGCTCGTCGAGACCGGCGCCGGCGAGGGCGCATCGATCAGCGACGCTGACTACGTGGCTGCGGGCGCCGACATCGTCGCGACCGCGGCCGACGCGTGGGCGCAGGACATGGTGGTCAAGGTCAAGGAACCGAAGTCGGAGGAGTTCGGATTCCTGCGCGCCGACCTCACCCTGTTCACCTATCTGCATCTCGCTGCCTACCCGGCCGTCGCCGACGCGCTACTCGCAGCCCGAACGACGTCGGTTGCCTACGAGACGGTCCAGTCGGTCGACGGGTCGCTGCCGCTGCTGGCGCCGATGAGCGAGGTCGCGGGGCGGCTCGCACCGCAGATGGGTGCGCACTTCCTCGAGCGTCACAACGGCGGACGAGGCGTGTTGATGGGCGGCGCCCCGGGTGTGCGCCCGGCGAAGGTCGTCGTGCTCGGTGCCGGCAACGTGGGCTGGAACTCGGCGTGGATCGCTGCAGGCATGGAGGCCGAAGTCGTGTTGATCGACAAGAACCTGGATCGCTTGCGTTTCGTCGATCAGATCCACCGCGGTCGGATCGTGACCGCCGCCAGCAACCGGGGAGCGATCGAGCGAGCGGTTGCCGACGCAGATCTGGTCATCGGCGCGGTCCTGGTGGCCGGTGGCCGTGCCCCCGTCGTGGTGAGCGAGGAGATGGTGCGGGCCATGAAGCCACGAGCAGTGATCGTGGATGTCGCCGTCGACCAGGGCGGCTGCATCGCGACCACCCGCGAGACCACCCACGACGAGCCGACCTACGTCATGCACGACGTCGTGCACTACGCAGTCGGCAACATGCCCGGTGCCGTACCGCACACCAGCACATACGCACTGACCAACGCCACGCTCCCCTATCTCCTCGACGTGGCGATACACGGGGCGATCGGCGCCGCCCGGCGCGACCCGGCGATCGCTCATGGTCTCAACACCGTTGGCGGTGCGTTCGCGAACGCCATCGTGGCCGAGTCGCTCGGGGCGACGGCGATCGATGCACTCGCCGCTGGCTGAGCGCACCGGGCCCGACTGCGACAGATCTCCTACGGTGTGTCCATGACCCCCGGACACGTGGCCGAACTCGACCTGCCGTCAATCGACGATCCCAGTCTGGGTGACGCCGAACGACAAGCCCTGGTCGCGTCGTTGGCCGTCAACAACTGGATCGTGCGTAACTCGATCGGGTACTCGATACTGCAGTACCCCGACGTCGTGGCGGTGCTGCGCGACAAGCGGTGGCACAGCGCCACATCGAAGATCCCCGAGATGATGGGCATCACCGATCCCGAATTCCTCGACAACCGACGCGTGTCGATCCTGTCGGCCGAAGGCGACGTGCACACGCGACTTCGCCGACTTGTGTCCAAGTCGTTCTCGCCGCGCTCAGCTGACCGTCTGCGACCGTTCATGCGCGAGGTGGTCAACGACCTCGTCGACAACGTCGCATCGACCGGTCGCGCCGACGTCGCGGTCGACATCTGCGAGCCCTATCCGATTCCGATCATCTGCGAACTGCTCGGTGCGCCACGAGAGGATTGGCAGCTTTTCTCGCGCTGGGCCGAGGACGTGCTACGAATCTTCAACGGCAACGTGCTCGAAGAACTCGACGTGATCAAGCAGGCGCAGGGCGAACTCGACGAGTATTCCCGCGGGCTGATCGCCGATCGCCGCAACGACCCGCGCGACGACCTGATCACCGACCTGATCGCTGCGGAGGAGGAGGGCGATCGCCTCAGTACCGACGAGCTGGTGATGATGGTCGACGCCGTGATCGTCGGAGGCACCGACACCACCCGCAATCAGTTGGGCTGCGCCGTCGGTCTGCTCACCGGCTACCCGGACCAGTGGAAGCTGCTCGCCCACGATCCCGACCTCGCCCCACGCGCCGTGGAGGAGGCAATGCGCTACTTCGGCGCAGTACGTGGCACCGTCCGCTTCGCCAGCGAGGACATCGAGTACCGCGACGTGCTGTTTCCCGCCGGCACCATCGTCATGACGTCGACTGCGATGGCCAACCGCGACGCATCGGTGTTCGACGACCCGGGCACGTTCGACATCGCCCGCGAACCGTCGGGCCAGCCCCAGCTCACGTTCGGCTCCGGCATCCACTACTGCCTGGGCGCTGCACTCGCACGCGCGGAGTTGCAGGAGGCATTGCCGATCCTCGCCCGCCGGATGCCGGACCTCGCGCTCGACGGGGCGATCGAATGGAAGCCGTCGACCACCGCGATCTTCGGCCCGACCCACCTGCCCGTCACCTTCACCCCGACCTGATCAACGCTGGCGGGGTTTGTGTCAGTCCTGACCTCCGAACCGGTGAGTTGTGCTGACACAAATCGGCCGATGCGGTGATCCGATCAGTCGTCGATCGAGGGTGGTCGGCGATACCGCTTGGTCTCGCCGCGCTGCTTCTTGGCCTCCACTCGGCGGCGTTGCGAACCGCGAGTCGGTCGAGTGGCTCGCCGTCGCCGGGGCACGTGCAACGCGTCCCGAAGCTTCCCAGCGAGGCGTTCCTCGGCGAGCGTGCGATTGCGAAGCTGGGAACGCTCGTCGTCCGCAACCACACGAACGACCGGCCCGAGCTTCGCGAGCACTCTCGCGCGCTGGGCGTCGGAGAACGCCGACGACGTCTCGACGTCGAAGGACAGCTCGGCCCGGGTCGCCGACTTGTTGGCGTGCTGTCCGCCCGGGCCACCCGAGGCGCTGAAGGTGACCGCGAGCTCGTGGCGCGGAATGCGCACGCTGTCGGTCACCACGAGGCGATCGTCGGCTGCTCCCACTCCCCCAGCATGCCTGGTCATCGTCCGTCGCGTACGGTGAGGCGATGGGAGACATCAAGCTCGGCTACAACACTGGCTACTGGTCGGCAGGTCCGCCCGCCGGGGCGCTCGACGCGGTGAAAGAGGCCGAGCGACTCGGGTTCAACTCGGTCTGGACGGCTGAGGCGTACGGGTCCGACGCGCTGACGCCACTCGCGTGGTGGGGTGCTTCGACCGAAACGCTGCAGCTCGGCACGGCGATCATGCAGATGTCGGCGCGCACCCCGGCCGCCACGGCGATGGCGGCGATCACGATGGATCACCTGTCGAACGGTCGATTCATTCTCGGGCTCGGCGCGTCCGGACCGCAGGTCGTCGAAGGGTGGTACGGCCAGCCCTATCCGAAGCCGCTCGCCCGCACACGCGAGTACGTCGAGATCGTGCGGTCGATCGTGCGTCGCGACGAGCCGGTCGAGTTCCACGGCGAGTTCTACGACATGCCGTACGACGGTGGTGCTGGCTTGGGCAAGGCCCTCAAGTCGACCGTACATCCGCTTCGCAACGACATCCCGATCTATCTCGCCGCCGAAGGGCCGAAGAACGTGGCGCTGTCCGCGGAGATCTGCGACGGTTGGCTACCGCTGTTCTTCTCACCGAAGGACGACAAGTTCTACCGCGACTGCCTTCAGCAGGGATTCGACGCGTCAGGCGACCCGAGCAAGAAGGACCGCTTCGAGGTCACCGCGACCATCATGTTGATTCCCGGCGACGACGCCGAGAAGTGCGCCGATCTGGTGCGGCCATTCCTGGCGCTCTACGCAGGTGGCATGGGCGCCAAGGGTGCCAACTTCCACTACGAGGTCTTCGCCCGGATGGGGTACGGCGACGTCGCCGACCGAGTGCAAGAGCTCTACCTCGAAGGCAAGAAGGCCGAGGCTGCAGCTGCGATTCCGTTGGCGATGGTGGAAGACGTGGCACTCGTCGGGCCACCCGACAAGATCCGCGACGAACTCGACACGTGGCGCGAGACGTGTATCACCGAGTTCCTCGTCAGCGGCCCGGCGATGGCATTGCCGAGCTTCGCCGAACTCATCCTCGGCTGAACTCCTCTGACGACCTGATCGCTTCGACCGGCCCCGACGACACACTGACGAGTTCTCCGTCCCCCTGCGGCTCGGGCCCGACTGGCTCGAGGGTGTGGGGACCGGGCGCGGGACGTGCGGGCGCCCGCAGCATCGCGAGCAGTACACCGGCAGCGACCACCACACCGACGGCGATCAGGACACCGGCTGCGGTGCGCCAGCCGTCGCTGAGCGGCAACACCCGCAGCGGAAGGGGCGGGAGCTGGCCGTCATCGCGGTTGCGCACCATGGTCCGTGGATCGATGTCGACAGGAAGGTTGATCAACGCCCACCAGCCGGCGACCGCCACGAGGGCAAGGGGTGCCCAACGCGACCAGATCCGTTCCATACCGATCACCAGCAGCACCGCCGCGACGCCGATCGCAGGCATGGCATACCGGGCGTGGGCATTCCCCCCGCCGCTCGCGTGCTGCGCGATCGTGAGTGCGATGAGAGCAACCATGACGAGGCCGAGTGCGATCTGCCACCGAAATGTCGATGACTCGTGAGTTCGATCGTCTCGCGCACGGTCGGCGTCGAAGTGCGACTCGTCACCACGGCTGATCCGACCGGTGATGAACGCGATACCCACACCGAACGCTGCGATCAACGTGATCACCAGCGAACCAGGCGGCACGATGCGTCGTCGCGTCGTCGGCGACATCAGCCCGTCGTAGACGTCCGACCACATCGACCAGCGGACCACTGTGTCGAGCACCGATCCACGCCGCTCGCGCCGGAACATCTCGAGCAGATACTGCGAAGCTCCGACGTCGCCGTACAACACCATGTTGCGGAGGTAGAACCAGCCGAAGACGACGACGGCCGGACCAAGCCCGATCAGCGCCACTCTCGCTGCGAGGCGCGCTTGCACTCCGGCCGACGGCGCTGGTCGAGTGAACCGGCGGAGTGCGACCACGCCGACCACCGCGATCGCGAGCAACATCGTGGACGCCCGTGAGCCGAACGCGACGACTGCCGTTGCGGCCAGGAGCGCCAGGTCCCGTTTCGTGAGGTCATCGATACGACGGAGACATCTGGCGCCCGCCCAGACGACCGCCGTGCCGGCCGCGAATCCCAGCCCGTCGTTGAGCGCTTGGGAGAAGACCGCGTGACCCTGCGGGACGAGCGCCACGAGCGCTGCTGCGAGCAGGGCGAGTCGGTGGTTGCGACGGGTCAGCTCCGATGCCAGCAGGAACGTGAACACGACGCCGACTGCCGCGAAGGTCACGTTGGCGAGCCGCATCAGGATCAGGCCACCATCGCCAGCGTCGGTGGCACGGCTGATCCAGATCAGCGGAGCGACGGCGACGTAGTGGAGTGGCGGATGGTTCGCCACCCAGACCCCGCGGTACCGAGTGTCGTTCGCCATCGACCGCTCGGCCTGCCATTGACGGGCTTCGACAGGCACCTCCGGGAACTCACGGATCTGCGGAAGCCGGAACGAGGCGATCTCCTGAGCGTATCCGACGTGTGCCGTTTCGTCGGTGGGCCAGAACGCTGGCTGCTGCAACGCGTGCAACGCGCCGATGCCCACCAAGGCCACCACGATCGCCACGAGGCCGACGAGTACCGGGATCGACGGGCGCCGCGACATTCCGGTTCCTACCTCATCGCTCACAGATGCACGGGACGTCGACACTCGACGAAGTTACCCGCCGGTAGCGACACATACTCGGCGCCCCACTGCCCGTCACCGAGCGTTCACGAACACTCAGTTGGCGGTGCCGACCTTGCCGGCATCGACCCAGTCGCGTAACTTCTCCCACGCGTAGATCCCGGTCGAGTGACCGTCGCTCCAGTCGAGGCTGAGACCCCAGGCGCCGGAGAGTTCGGCATCGGAGATCGTGATGGGTTCGCCACGTTCGACCGCTGGTTGAACCGACTGCCCCCGGGTGCGCTTGGCGTTGCAGTCGGCGCACGGACACGCGAGGCGAAGCGGCCCGAGTTCGAATCTGGCGCGCATGCCATCCTCGAAGAGCACCTCGACGTGCGACTGACGGTCCACTTCGACGGACTCGATGTCATGGTTGGCCATCCGGTCACGGTAACGATGTGGGAGTGGCTCCGGACATCGAACCGCACGATCGACCCGTTGCTCCGTTGTCAGCAATCTGCCCGGAGCCGATCCGGCGCGCGTGGCTACGCAACCGCTGGGACGACCTCACGTTCGTGCACTGGGGGTATCCGCCCGCGGAGGTGCAGGCCCTCCTCCCGGACGGACTGCAGGTCGACACCTTCGAGGGCCATGCGTGGGTGTCACTCGTGCCGTTCCGGATGCGACGCGCCGGCCCGGCGTTCCTCCCCTCGTTGCCGTGGATCTCGACCTTTGCCGAGACGAACGTGCGCACCTACGTCGTCGACTCAGCGGGTAATCGGGCGGTGTGGTTCTTGTCGCTCGACGCCACCCGGCTCCCGGTGGTGGCGTTCGCCCGCTGGGCGATCGGTTTCCCGTATCTGTGGTCGCGGATGACCATTGATCGGGTCGGGCAACGGTGGAGTTACACCACGACGTCGCGTCGGTGGCCCCGTCGGCCGGCGGCGGCGACAACGCTGATCGTCGACGTCGGCGAGCGAATCGAGCCGACCGAACTCGACGTGTTCCTCACCGCTCGATGGGGAACGGTTGCGAAGTGGGGTAGCCGGTTGCGACACCATCCGGTTGACCATCCGTCGTGGGTGTTGCACGAGGCTGACATCGTCGAGTTGAGCGACACGGCGGTGACAGCCTGCGGGCTCTCGCCGCCTGACGGCGAGCCCGTCGTTCGGTGGGCCGAGCCGCTCGACGCACGGTTCGGGTGGCCGGTCAGAGTCTGACCGAGCGGCGCGACTACGCCACCGGCTACCGCTCCTTCATGATCCAGGTGACCAACATCTCCGAGATCACCCAACAGTGCGGGGACGCCGGCGTGCGAGTGCTCGTCGACGACCGTTCCTGAACGCAGCTGCCCTACCCTCGTCGGGGTGTCCGAGCCGCCGTTGATCCGCCACCTCCCGGCACGGTCGGCCGACGGCCGGGTCGACGACGACGCTGTGCTCGCCGGGTTCAGTCGCTACGCCGAGGAGCTCGGTCTCGAGCTGTACCCGGCTCAGGAAGAGGCGATCTTCGAGATCGTGCTCGGCAACCACGTGATCCTGAACACGCCGACCGGGTCGGGTAAGTCGCTCGTCGCGGCGGCTGCGCACTTCGCGGCGCTCGCCGCCGGGAAGCGCAGCGTGTACACGGCGCCGATCAAGGCGCTGGTCAGCGAGAAGTTCTTCGCATTGTGCCGCGACTTCGGTTCCGACCAGGTCGGGATGATCACGGGCGACGCGTCGGTCAATCCGGACGCTCCGATCATCTGCTGCACGGCCGAGATCCTCGCGAACTGGGCGCTGCGCGACGGCGCCGCGACGCCGGTCGACGTGGCGATCGTCGACGAGTTCCACTACTACGGCGACCCGCAGCGCGGCTGGGCATGGCAGGTGCCACTGTTGGAGTTGCCACAGACACAGTTTCTCCTGATGTCGGCCACGCTCGGATCGGTGGCGTTCTTCGCCGAGGACCTCACCCGCCGCACCGGCCGTGAGACCAGCGTGATCAAGTCGGTGACGCGGCCGGTGCCGCTCGGCTTCGAGTACCGCACCTCGACGTTGCATCACAGCGTCACGTCGCTCCTCGAGTCTGGCAAGGCACCGATCTACCTCGTGCACTTCACGCAGAAGGATGCCACCGAGGCCGCGCAGAACTACCTGGCGCTCGATCCGCTCTCGAAGACCGAGAAGGCCGCCGTGAGGGACGCGCTCGCGGGGTTCCGGTTCGATTCGCCGATCGGCAAGGACCTGCGTCGCTTCATCTCCGCAGGGGTCGGCGTGCACCACGCCGGGCTGTTGCCCAAGTACCGGCTGCTCGTCGAGAAGCTCGCCCAGGACGGCCTCCTGAAGATCATCTGCGGCACCGACACACTGGGCGTCGGGGTGAACGTGCCGATCCGCTCGGTGCTGTTCACCCAACTCTGCAAATACGACGGCACCGGCGTGCGGCTGCTGTCGAACCGCGAGTTCGCGCAAATCGCCGGACGGGCCGGACGAAAGGGGTTCGACGACCGGGGCGACGTGTGGGTGCAGGCGCCGCCGCACGTGGTGGAGAACCAGCGGCTCGAAGAGAAGTCGAGAGAGGGCGGCAGCAAGAAGAAGATCGTCAAGAAGAAGCAGCCCGATCGCGGCTACGCCCACTGGACCCAGGAGACCTTCGACAAGCTCGTGAGCGGTGAGCCCGAGCCCCTTCGGTCCTACTTCCGGGTCAACCATCAGATGGTGATGAGGCTGCTCGATCGGCCGACGCGTGACGGCGTCGACGGGTGCCGGGCCGTGCGGACGCTGCTCACCGACAACCACGAGTCGCGCAAGCGACAGCGCGAGCACATCCGTCGCACGATTGCGATCTACCGGTCGCTGGTCGAGGCGGAGATGTTGGAGTTCCCCGAGCACCCCGACGAGTGGGGTCGCCGGGTACGGGTGAACTTCGACCTGCAGGACGAGTTCGCCCTCCACCAGCCGCTGTCGTTGTGGGCGGTCGAGGCGCTGGGCGCGTTGCCGCCTCGCGACGAGGGCGACCCCGACGGCGACGCGGTCGAGCACGTCTTCGATGTGTTGTCGGTGATCGAAGCGGTGCAGGAGAATCCGGGGGTGATCCTGGCCGCGCAGACCAAACGGGCCAAGGATGATCTGATGGCCGAAATGAAGTCGAGCGGTGTGGAATACGACGAGCGCATGGAACGCCTCGCCCAGGTCGAGCACC
The DNA here is from genome assembly GCA_038321235.1 of Acidimicrobiales bacterium. Taxonomy (GTDB): domain Bacteria; phylum Actinomycetota; class Acidimicrobiia; order Acidimicrobiales; family Ilumatobacteraceae; genus Sva-07. The sequence continues at coordinate 11,644 of JBBQEU010000040.1, forward strand.
CGAAGCCGAACCGCGAGTGGATCTATGGGAACTTCAACGAGTTCCGAGCCCGTCATCCGTGGGTGGGTTCCGACAACGTGGCGCCGAAGTCGATCGTTCGGGAGATGTTCGAGCGGGCGATGACGTTCGGCGAGTACGTCCAGGACTACGGGCTCAAGCGATCCGAAGGGGTCGTGCTGCGATACCTGTCCGACGTCTACAAGGGCTTGCAACAGAACGTGCCCGAGGATCTCCGCACACCCGAACTCGACGACGTGATCGTGTGGCTCGGCGCGCTCATCCGCCAGGTCGACTCCAGCCTGATCGACGAGTGGGAGCGGCTGCTGCACCCCGACGACGCCGACCCGACGGCAGCAGTCCGGCCGACGCTGCCGACCGGCGAGCGAACGATCGTCGACGACCATCGGGCGTTCCGGGTGATGGTGCGCAACAAGGTGTTCGACTGGGTGCAGCGACTCGCGCGCCGCAACGGCTATGACGACATCGTGCTCGACGCCGTCGACGCTGAACGGTGGCGATCCGGCGAGGACGTCATCGACGCCATGGCGCCATACCGTGACGAGTTCGGCGACGTGCTGGTCGATGCTGCCGCTCGCTCCGGCGAGCTGTTCCACTTCGACCGCTCGACCGGCTGGGTGACCCAGATTCTCCACGACCCGGAGGACTCCAACGAGTGGCGCATCGAGGCAACGGTCGACCTCGACGCGTCACGCGACGAGGACCGCGTCGTGCTGCGCCTCGTCGACCTCTGCGTTACCGATGGCGTTACTGATGGTGTCAGACACCACGAGTAACACTCAGTCGACGAGGGCGAGTTCCTCGTTGAGATATTCGTCCCGACACTTCGCACGCTGAAGTTTGCCGCTGGAGGTCTTCGGCAAGGTGCCCGGCGTCACGAGCATGACGTCGCGAGGCGGGAGGCCGCACACCTCGAGGGTGCGGTGATGGATCCGGTCGCGAATCTCGTCGAGACCACCGGAGGTGTCGCTGACACGCACCTCGGCAACGACGACCACGCTTTCCTTGCCCTTGTAACCCTCCATGCCGAACGCGATCACGTTTCCGGCACGAACGCCGTCGAGCGGTCCGACGGCCCGCTCGATGTCTTCTGGGAACACGTTGCGGCCGCCGACGATGATCACGTCCTTGATCCGCCCGCAGAGCACCAGTTCACCATCGAGCAGATAGGCGAGATCACCGGTGCACAGCCAGCCGTCACGGAACAGCGCAGCGGTGGCATCGGGGCGCTTGTAGTAGCCGGGCGTCACCGAGGAACCACGCAGCAGCAACTCACCGACGTGACGTTCGGGCACGTCTTCGTAGGTGTCCGGGTCGACGACTTTCATCTCGAGTCCAGGTAGTGCCCTACCGAGCAGCGGCAGGCGGCGAGCCGTGAGGCCCAGCTCGTCGGGGTCGTCGATCTCGACCGGCTTCGCGACTCGTTGGGTCTCGAGCACGATGCGATCGACGGTGTCGGTGCGCAACCCCCGGCCTCGAGGCGGGAATGTGCCGCCGATCGCCACCTCGGCCATCCCGAACGCCGGGAACACCCCACCCGGGGTGAATCCGAACCGCGAGGCCTCGGCCACGAAGGCCTCGACGGCGTTCGGGTCGACCGGCTCCGCGCCCGACAACGCCACGGTCAGCGGCGACAGATCGAGATCCTTCATACGCTTGAGCGCACGGGTAGCGAGCACCCATGAGAAGTTGGGGCCGGCCGTGGCCGTGGCCCCGTAGTCGGAGAGCCACTGCATCCAATTGCCCGGATGGGCCAGGAAGTCCTGCGGAGCGGCCTGGACGAGGTTCACGCCCTTGGTCATCGGCAGCGCCAGGAATCCGACGAGTCCCATGTCGTGGTAGAGCGGCAGCCACGACACCATCACGTCAGCAGCAGTCAGCTCGGCAGCCTCGGCAACGGCGTCGATGTTGGCGCTCAGTACCCGGTCGGGAATCATCACACCCTTGGGTTCGCTGGTCGAACCGCTCGTGTACTGAAGGATCACGAGCCGTTCCGGGTCGTGTGACGGGATCTCCAGCGCGTCGCCGGTGGGGACGTTCGCTGATCCTGGCATCACCGCCGTCATCGGCAGGATGGGTGGATCGTCGTCGGCCGCGACGTAGAAGTCGGCGAGCAGGTCGTCGATCAAGACGAGCTTGGCGTCGCCATGGCGGATCCGGCCGCGGGTGCTGTCGATGAACACATCGAGCGATCCCATGCGCATCGGCAGGGGCAGCACCATCGAGGCGACACCGGCCATCCAACAACCTCGGATGATCGTCATCAACTCGCGGCTCGTGGGTCCGAGAATGGCGACGTGGTCGCCGGGAACGAGTCCACGGGCCTGCAGGGCAGCGCCAACAGCGCGAGCGTCGTCGTGGATCTCGCGCCAGCTCACACTGACCGGGCCGGATTCGCTGGTCATCGACGATCCGACGAACGTGACGCCCGTGCCCGAATCTGCAGCCGCCTCGAGACGTTCGATGGTCGACAGCGATGTGATCTCGCTCATCCGCACCACGCTAGTGGCTCCGCTGCGCACGCCCCGGAACGCCGACCCGCTGCAGCGCACCTTCACCTCGACGGGATCGCACGCGTCGCAGTCCGACTTCCGGTGAGTCCCAGCGCGGACGGGGTGCGGCGAAACTCACCGAAGAACGGCTCGGGGCGCAGCACGGGGTGGGTGCGTAGGCTGGACCGCCGGTATGAACGACACGACCACTCCCCGAGACGCCAACGCAGCATCCGTCACCGACATGCCGCCGCATCGGTACTCAGCGGAACTCGCGCAGGACATCGAGCTGCGCTGGCAGGACTGGTGGGACGAGCACCACACGTTCGAGACGCCGAACACTGCCGGCCCGCTCGCGGATGCCGATCTGGCGGCCGAACGCGGCGAGAAGCTGTTCGTGCTCGACATGTTCCCGTACCCATCCGGCACCGGTTTGCACGTCGGGCACCCGCTGGGATTCATCGGTACCGACGTGTTCGCCCGCTTCAAGCGGATGAACGGCCACAACGTGTTGCACACGATGGGGTTCGACTCGTTCGGCCTGCCCGCCGAACAGTTCGCCGTCGAGACCGGCCAGCACCCCAAGATCACCACCGACGCCAACGTCGCTACCTACCGTCGCCAGCTGCGGCGCCTCGGTCTCGCCCACGACCCGCGGCGCAGCGTGTCGACCACCGATCCCGCGTTCTACCGGTGGACGCAGTGGATCTTCACCCAGGTGTTCAACGCGTGGTACGACCACGACCTCGATCGGGCCCGCCCGATCGACGAATTGATCGGCGAGCTCGAGTCCGGCGCTCGGTACGCACCCGACGGTCGCCCGTGGGCGGAATTGACCAACGGCGAACGAGCCGACGTCATCGACGGGCACCGGCTCGCGTACGTGAGCGGGGCCCCGGTCAATTGGTGCCCCGGTCTGGGAACGGTCGTCGCCAACGAGGAGGTCACCGCCGACGGGCGCAGCGACCGCGGCAACTTCCCGGTGTTCAAGCGCAACATGCGCCAGTGGATGATGCGTATCACCACCTACGCCGACCGACTGATCGACGATCTCGAACTGCTCGACTGGACCGACGCCATCAAGTCGATGCAGCGCAACTGGATCGGGCGGAGCCACGGCGCCGAGGTCCACTTTCCTTCGCCCGCCGGCCACGTCACGGTGTTCACCACGCGACCCGACACGCTGTTCGGCGCGTCGTTCATGGTGCTGTCTCCCGAGCATCCCTTCGTCGACACGCTCACCGTGGCCGACCAGGCCGGCGTCGTCGCCGACTACCGCGGGGCGGCCGCCGCCAAGAAGGATTTCGAACGCCAGGACGAGAGCCGAGCGAAGACGGGCGTGTTCACCGGTTCGTATGCCACCAACCCGGTCAACGGCGAGCGGATCCCGGTGTGGATCGCGGACTACGTGCTGATGGGCTACGGCACCGGCGCGATCATGGCCGTGCCGTGCGGCGACCAGCGCGACTTCGAGTTCGCGAAGAAGTTCGGTCTGCCGATCCCGGCGATTCAGCAGCCGCCGGACTCGTGGTTCGCAGCACACGACATCGGCCCGACACTCGACACGTCGCAGTGGCCGGTCGCCTACGTCGGCGATGCCCCCTACGTGCAGTCGGCCAACGCCGAACTCGACCTGAACGGCGTCGACAACAAGGCCGACGGCATCGACCAGATGAACGCCTGGCTCGAAGCCCACGATGCCGGCACTGCCACCATCAACTACAAGCTGCGCGACTGGTTGTTCAGCCGCCAGCGGTACTGGGGCGAGCCCTTCCCGATCGTGTACGACGCCGACGGCCGTCCCCACACCCTGCCGGACGACATGTTGCCGGTGTTGCTCCCCGAGACCGAGTCGTTCTCGCCACGCACTTTCGACGCGAACGACGAGTTCTCGAACCCCGAGAGCCCACTCGATCGGTTGGGCGACTGGGTCGAGGTCGAACTCGATCTGGGCAACGGGCCACAGGTGTATCGGCGCGACACCAACGTGATGCCGCAGTGGGCGGGATCGTGCTGGTACGAGATGCGCTACCTCGACCCGACCAACGAGAACCGGTTCGTCGACCGCGACGTCGAGGAGTACTGGATGGGCCCGCGCTCCGACATCCGCCCCGACCACCCGGGCGGTGTCGACCTGTACGTCGGCGGCGTCGAGCACGCCGTGCTCCACCTCTTGTACTCCCGCTTCTGGCACAAGGTGCTCTACGACCTCGGTCACGTCAGTTCGAAGGAGCCGTACGCCCGCCTTTTCAACCAGGGGTACGTGCAGGCCGCCGCGTACAAGGACGGCCGTGAGATCTACGTCGACGCCACCAAGGTCGAAGGCGACGACAAGGCGGGCTTCACCTACGAGGGCCAGCGGGTCACACGCGAGTGGGGCAAGATGGGCAAGAGCCTGAAGAATGCTGTCTCGCCCGACGACATGTACACCCAGTACGGCGCGGACACGCTGCGCTTGTACGAGATGGCGACCGGCCCGCTCGACGCATCGCGACCGTGGGAGACCCGCGACGTGGTGGGGATGTACCGCTTCCTCCAGCGCCTGTGGCGCAACATGGTCGACGAGACCGCCGGCGAGTGCACGGTGGTCGACACCCCGGCTGACGATGACACTCGCAAGCTGCTGCACCGCACCATCGACACCGTGCGCACCGAGATGGACGCACTGCGGTTCAACACCGCGATCGCCAAGCTGATCGAGTTGAACAACGCGGTCACCAAACTCGACGCCACTCCTCGCGAGGTGGCAGAGCCGATGACGATCATGCTGGCGCCGCTCGTGCCGCACATCGCCGAGGAGCTGTGGCGCTTGCTCGGCCACGACGACACGATCACCTACGTCGCGTTCCCCGAGGCCGAACCGGCGCTGCTCGTCGACGACACCGTCGAGGTGCCGGTGCAGATCAACGGCAAGGTGCGCGGCCGTATCGAGGTCGCCGCCGATGCCGACGCTGCGACCATCGAAGCAACGGCGCTGGCCGACGAGAAGATCGCCGCACTCGTCGACGGCGCGACGCCGAAGAAGGTCATCGTCGTCCCCGGCCGAATGGTCAACATCGTCCTCTGATCCGGCGCGCAACGGACGAAAGGCCTCTTGCCTTCTCGCGGCATCGGCGCGATCATGATCTCGGGTCCGATGAGGTGACCAACACGGGATCCAGGAGCGGCTCCGGGCAACCCGGTTCCACATACTGATCCAAGCCTTTCCCCGCCAACGGGAGCGCACCTCACCGGACCCCATTTCGCGCCCGGCGACCCGCTCCCGCCGGACGTGGTCCGACCCGCTTCCACCGTGACGGGAACACCGAGCGCCAGCCGCCGCCGAACGAACCGGTCACCTGCGTCCCGAAGAACGTCGAAGTCGCCATCACCAGCCCGGCGATGATGCTGGAGATGATCGCCTCGGTGTGGTCGTAGCCCAGCACGAGTGGCGCCGCCACCAGCCAGATACCGACCGGGAGCGTGCCCCACCGCACTGCCCGGACCACTTGCCAGATGGCGACGAACGCGAGCGCTGCGCCGATCGGACCGAAGATGCGATCGTTCGTCTCTGCGGCGCCCTCGTAGCCGAGCACGGCAGGTGCGAACATCAGCCACACTCCGGCGGCGACGGCAACCAGACGGGCGATCATGATTCGAGCCCCCAGAACACGCGCCACACCGACTTGCCGTCGCGGTGTTCGCGACGCAGGTGCTGGAGGCTGGCGAGCACCTCGTCGACTGCTGGGCCGATCATCGCCAGCGAGACGATGCCGGAGAACAGGCACAGCGTGCAGAAATTGTCGTAGAGCACCGGCTGGAAGATGGTGAGCATCACGCTGATCGCACCGAACGGGCCCACGAACGCACCGAAGATGATCACGATCCACGGCATCGTCCGCCACCGTCTCGTGCCCCCGATCACGCCAGTGACCGCGTCGGCGAGATAACCGAGTGCGCCGAGCGCGGCGTCGCCGATCGGGAAGCGTTCGAACGCCTGGGAGAAACTCGACTCACGGACGATGTCGGTGGTGCCGTCACCGAAGAACGGCTCCCAGACCGTGTCGACGATCTCCTGTTGGTACAGGGCGAGCCATGTCGCGGCGATGCCTCCGAAGATGGCGAGCACGATGATCGGCGTGCGCTGACGCCAGGTCGACGGGTTCGCCGACCATCCAGGAGGAATGTCCGAGCCGTCGGGCGCCCGCGCTGTCGCCGTGGACGTAGCGCTGGTCACGACAGGATGCGCCTCGGTGGCGTGAGATCGTTGCGGCGGTACCAACCTTCTCGATCGTCGTGCAGTCGCTCGACCATCACGGCAATGACGTCGGCAACCCGATGCTCGGGCTCCCAGCCGAGGTGCTCGCGCGCCGAGGTGATGTCGAGGTCGTAGTTGTCCGACGCCCGGTCGATCATCCACGAACGGATGAACGGATCCTCACCGAACGGGTTCTTCTCGCGAGCCCAGGCGCCGACTTTGGCGAGCAGCGGCGGAATCTCGAACGTCCGCCACTCGGTGCCGTGCAATGCGCAACCGATGATGTCCTGGAGTTCGCCGTAGCCGAGCGTGTCGGGCTCGCCGATCAGCACCGGATAGCGCTCCGGCAGCACGCCTCGTCGCTCGACGACGCGCACCAACGCGTCCACGGCGTCGTCGACGTGCACGAACGCCTGACCGGCGTCGGGGTCGGCGGGATAGAAGTGACTCGTCGGCCACCTGCCGTCGATGCGTTTGATCTGGTTGGTGATCGGAGGCGAATGGCCGTCCTCGTCGTAGGCGCCGGCGATCCGAACGATGACCTGCGAACGAGAGACATCCCGATGCTCGTCGATGACCGCCTCGGTCCTGACCTTCGAAGTCGGATACGGCCACGACTCGGAGACCGGGTCGCTCTCGTCGATCTCCTCGCCGACGTCGGTGGGCTCGTGGACCAGCATCGTCGAGGAGAACACGAACTGCTCGACCTCGAACGTCCGTAGCGCCTCCATCAGCCGACGGGTGCCGTCGACGGTGATGGTCTGATACAGCTCGCTGTCGCCGCCAGCGAAGTCGTAGTACGCGGCGAGATGCACCACCGAAGCGATCTTCTCGCCGTGGACGTCCCTGACCCGTTCCAGCGCCCGGCCGACCGAGTCGTCGGACGTCAGATCGGTGCAGACGAACTCGACGTCGGCCGGCGACGTCGGATCGCCCTGGAGGTCGAAGATGACCACGTCGTGTTCGGTGCGCAGACGCTCGACGAGCTTCGAGCCGAGCAGACCGGAGCCGCCGGTCACGATCACGATCGGTCGCGTGTCGGCGTTCGGAGCAACCATGGCGCGTGCATACCCGCTCGACGTGCGAGGAAACCACGCGATGCCCGTCCAACGTGGCGTCAGCGAATGAAGCGGTCCCAGTCGGCGTATCGCTCGACGACTCGACCTCGTGGCACGGCGAGCACGGCGACCGCCAGGGCGGTCATGGTGACGAACGCGGCGTAGCTACCGGAGGAGTCGACGAACCACACCGCCGCTGCCATGACCACGCCGATGGGCACTGCGAGCCAGCGCAGGGTCCGGACGACCTCGCCCATCGAAATCACCGAGATCACCAACACAGCGGCGCCGCCGAGATGGGCGATGTCGGCCGCACCGGAGGTGATCGCCTGATCGAAGAAGTCGGGCGCGGCGAGCAGCGCCACGCCGAGCACGGCCGACAGGGCGAGCGTTGGCGGAACAGTGAAGCCCCACACGCTCGCACGGGCCACCGCCAGCGGGCGTTCCGGAAACTCGACGATGTCGGGCGTGCGGTCGTCGGGCTGGCTGTCCTGGCCGCTGCCGCCTTTCCAGAAGATCTGCCAGAGTGAGCCGTCGCGGTCGCCTCGTCGCTTCGAATCGCGCACGTGCTGGACCATGGCCACCACTTCGTCGATCTCGAGTGGGATCATCGGCAGCATGAGTCCGGCTGCGAGCAGACACATCGTGCACCAGTCGTGCACCAGCACCGGCTGCGACATCACGAGGGTGATGTGGGCGAGACCGAGCGGGATCACGAGGATGCCGAAGATCGTCACCATCCACGGCATCGTCCGCCAGCGCGCCCGACCCCCCATGTAGCCCATCAGGAACTCGAAGCTGTACGCCACGGCGCCGAGAGCGGCGTCGGAGACCGGCCACATGTGCGACATCTCGCTGTTCAGAACCGGTTCGGTGCCGCCGGTGAAGCCGAAGAACGGGTCCCAGACCGAGTCGATGTAGCCGAGTTGGAACGCGGCCAGATAGCGCGACACGAGCAAGCCACCGAAGCCGAGCGCGATCAGGATCGACCGCTGCGACCAGCTCGACGGGTTGTAGGTCCACCCGGGCGGCCGCGGTGGTCCCATCTGCATGTAGGTCGCCATCGCCGGCATGCCGGGGATGAGAATGGTGAGAGCGATCAACAGCAGACCGACGATCGAGTCGCTGTAGAAGCCGGTTGCGGTCGGCGACCAGAACAGGATCGGGGCGAACACCAGCCAGATCCCGACGATGCACGCCAGCCACCACGCAACCGGTCGGCTGCGGCGCAACATGCGCCAACCGAGCACGAGCAGAGCAGCCCCGCTCAGGACGTTCGACCAGGTCATCAACTGTGCTCGGAGCTGATCGTGGGTGTCGTCGGAGAACCAGACGCCGCGGCCACCGCTCGGCACGACCCAGTTCGCATCGTTCAGGTATCCGAACGTGAAGGGCGCGGTGATCAGCCAGAAGCCGAGGAGCACGACGGTCCAGGGGATCCACAGGTTCTGGCGATGGTGGAGATCAGCAACGGCCTCCTGCGATGCCATCTCATCGGCGTCGCTCGCCAGTTCCGTGGCCGCGGCGCGCAGCCCCATCGGTCGAACCATCGTGTGGCGCGTTCCCGACCGCAGCGGCGGCGAAACCCGTCAGCGTTGCTCAGGTCGGCGGGGTGCCTCGGCTCGGCGATGCAGCGTCCGGTCCCAGGCGTCCGGGCGTACGGCGTCGCGAACCCGAATCGCTTCGTGATCGATGTCGACGATCGTCGCACCGTGATGGTCGAGGTCGAGACGGTGGATGTGGGGATTGATCGCCCGGATCCACCGTGCGGTCCACCGGCTCGGGATCGGAAGGCGGGCGTCGAGCATCGAGGCGAACGTCGGTGCCGAGATCGACGGCGTGGTCACCTCGGCCAACGAAGGGCGCCCGGGCCGACGGATCGATGTGGCGAAGCGGCCGTGGAGGTCGCCGCTGAGGATCATGACGTCGTCGCGATCGTGGCGGTCGAGGAGTTCGATGAGCCGCTGCCGTTCGGCCGGGTAGCCGTCCCACTGGTCGGGGTTGACGATGGGAGCGATCCGCAGCGGCAAACGTCGTGTTCCCGAACGGGTCGGCCACCAGCCGAGCCGCAGCGGTGCGACCTGCACCTGCGACGCAAGGATGATCCACGTTGCCGTCGATCGACCGATGATCTCGTCGAGCCACTCCCACTGGTCGTCGGACAACAGCTGCGGACTCTGCTCGTCGGATGGCTTCGGCGCAGGGCCGCCACCGTCGCCGCGTTGGGCTTGCCGACCACCGAGGCGCGTGTCGACCAGGACGAGGTCGCACAGATCGCCGAGTGCCACGTGCCGGTCGCGTGGTGTGGGCCCGTTGCCGTGAACTCGTTGCGGCATCCATCGGGCGTGCGCGTCGATTCCTGCTCTGCGACGATCGGGGTCAACGCCCCCCGCCGATGATCGGTCCGTCGGGTTGAAGCGGGCCACGTTGTCGACGACCTCGTGGTCGTCGAGCGTTGCCACCCAGGGCGCGACGGCATGCAGTGCCTGAAGATCGGCGTCGGTTCGGTACTGGGCGAACCGACGGTCGTAGTCGTCCTGCGTCGTGCATTCGTGGGGCGGATCGTGCATTCCACGGTCGCCGCCGTCGCCGTCTTCGTAGATGTAGTCACCGAGGTGGACGACCAGATCGACATCGGCGTCGGCAAGCGATCGATACCCGGTGAACTCGCCGCTCGGCCATCGAGCGCAGCAGGCGACGCCGAGGCGGACCGTGGTCGGCCGCACTGCGAGCGTGTGGGTGCGGCCGACCGGCGACTGGTCGCCCTCGCTGGAGAACTGATAGCGGTACGCCGTGTCCGGGCGGAGACCGTCGACTTCGGCGCGAAGCACTCCCCGCTCGTCGGGGCGGACTGTTCCGGTCGATGCGACCACGCCATCGGCATCGGTCAACGTCCACATGGCCGCTGTCGGCGCACCGCCGATGCGCCCCCACAGGACCAGTGAGGTCGTGGTGGGATCACCACTGGCCACACCGGACACGAAGCGGGATGCGGCCATGCCCGCCTGTGCCCGACAGACCATCCGACGAAACCGCTGAAGACGGGAGATGCTTGATACCACTCGGCGATGGGAAGACCAGGTCGAGATGAACACCGATCCGTTCGCACCGATGATCACCGAGCGGTACCGTCCGATCGGCGACTATGCGTTGCTGTCCGACTGCCACTCGACGGCGCTGGTGAGCTGCGAAGGGTCGATCGACTGGGCGTGCCTGCGCCGGATGGACCAAGAGAGCACGTTTGCCCGGATCCTCGACCACGATCGGGGTGGCTACTTCTCGATCCGGCCGACCGAGCCGATCATCGAACGGTCCCGCCGATACCTCGACCAGACGATGGTGCTCGAGACGACGCTCACCACCGAGTCGGGGACGATCACGATCACTGATGCATTCGCGATGCGCTCAGGCGGGGCGAACGACCCCCGAGGCGAATTGCTCCGGCGGGTCAGCGGCGTGACCGGAGCGGTCGAGGTGGAGATCGTGGTCGAACCCGAGTTCGACTTCGGCGAGGTGGCCCCGTGGCTACGCATCAGCGACGACGGCAGGGTCACCGCCATCGGCAGCGACGACGCGCTGGTGATCCACGCCGACTTCGAGTGGAGCGTCGACCGCGTAGAGAGTCGCCTCCACGCCCGGCCGACGGTTCGAGAGGGCGAAGCCGTCAACGTGGTCGCCGTCGCGCAAGCCGCACACCGGATCGACCCGTCAGCGGCCGATGCCGAATGCGTCGAGGAGCATCTCGACGAGACGATCCAGTGGTGGCGCACCTGGTCGGAGGCGACCACCGTCGCTGGCCCGTACGCCAGTCTCGTCGAACGATCGGCGTTGGTGCTCAAGTCGCTCGACTGTGCACTGACCGGAGCGATCATCGCGGCACCGACGACGTCGCTGCCCGAGATCGTCGGCGGCGGCGCCAACTGGGACTACCGCTACTGCTGGGTGCGCGACGCCACCCTTGCGTTGCAAGCACTGTCGACCGTCGGCCACGACGAGATGGCGCAGGGCTTCCGCGACTTCATCATGCGGTCGGCCGCCGGCCATGGCGCCGAGTTGCAGATCATGTACAGCATCTTCGGCGAGCGGCGCATCCCCGAACTCGAGCTCGACCTCGAAGGCTGGCGAGGTTCGCGACCCGTTCGGATCGGCAACGCCGCGGCCCGACAGATCCAGATCGACGTCTACGGCCATCTACTCGATGCAGCCCATCTGTGGCAGGGCCACGCCGACGACGGCATCGACCCCGACGAGTGGCGATTCCTCACGTCGGTGGTCGAACGGGCAATCGACCACTGGGAGCAGCCCGATGCCGGCATCTGGGAGCTGCGCGGCGAACCACGCCACTATGTGCATTCGAAGCTGATGGTGTGGGTGGCGCTCGACTGCGGCATCTCGCTGGTGGAGAACTACGACGTCGACAACGTCGACCTCGACCGCTGGAGGTCCGTTCGCGAGGAGATCCGAACCACGATCGAGACCGACGGGATGGATCCGACCGGCACCTACTTCGTTCAGTACTTCGGTGCGACATCGGTGGATGCCAGCCTGCTGAAGCTCGTCCTGATGAGCTTCATCGAACCCGACGATCCGCGGATGGTCGCCACCGTCGAGGCGATCCAGCGGGAGCTCTCGTGCGGACCGGACGGATTCATCCGACGTTTCGGTGCCGACCCGGACGACACCGACATCGACGGAGACGCCGGTCCGGGCAGAGCCAACGGCGACGAGGGCGTGTTCCTGCTGTGCACGTTCTGGCTGGTCGAGGTCCTTGCCATGCAGGGCCGCCAGGACGAGGCGACGGAGCTGTTCGAGCGGGCGATCGCCACCGGGAACGATCTCGGGTTGTTCGCCGAGGAGTTCGACGTCGGACGTGGAGAGATGGTCGGAAACTTCCCGCAGGCGTTCACCCACCTCGGCCTGATCGCCGCCGACGCCCGACTCCGTTCCGCGTGGGAGCGCTGACGCAAGGGTTCGAGTTCGGTGAGCTCGGGTACCGTGCACCGATGCGTTGGCTCGCGATGCTGGTCATGTCGATGACGGCCTTGGCGGTCGCCGGACCAACCGAAGTGCAGGCTGCACCTGCGAGTGGTTTCACCGACACCTTCGTTGCCTCCGTCGATTCGCCGACGGCCGTCGAAGTGCTCCCGGGCGGTCGTGTCGTCGTCCTCGAACAGAATTCTGGTCGTGTCCGACTGATCGACTCGTCGACAGGCCAACTGCTGCCCACGCCAGCAGTCCAACTCTCCGTGTGTGGCGGAGGCGAGCGCGGGTTGCTCGGCTTCACACACGATCCGACCTTCGCCACCTCGGGTCGGGTCTACGTGTTCTACACGAGGTCGGCGCCAAGCGCGCCGGGAGGCTGTGTCAACCGCGTCAGCGCGTTCGTGATGGGCGGCAACCAGATCGATGTTTCTTCCGAGCAGGTGTTGATCGACAACATCTCGTCCGTCAACGGCAATCACAACGGTGGCGACCTCGACATCGGCACCGACGGCCATCTGTACGTCTCGACGGGCGACGCCGGAGGGGACCCGCGAGGCGACTCCGGATCGGGTGGATCGAACAACGCCGCACAGGATCTCAGCCTGCTCAACGGCAAGATCCTCCGGCTCGACCGCTTCACCGGCGCCCCGGCGCCAGGCAATCCCCTCAGCGGTTCGGGCACTGTTGCGTGCGCAAGTCGCGGGAACACCTCGGCGACCCCTCCCACCTCCTGCCAGGAGCTGTATGCGTGGGGCCTGCGAAACCCGTACCGCTTCGCCTTCGATCCCACCAGTGCCCGCTTCTTCATCAACGACGTCGGCCAGAGCGCACGCGAAGAGATCAACGAGGGCTTCGCCGGCGCGAACTACGGATGGAACGATCGGGAGGGCCAGTGCCCGCGAAGTCAGAATCCGCCATGCGCCGGCCCGCCGCCCGGCATCACCGATCCGATCGCTGACTACCCGCGCTCGATCGGCACGTTCATCACCGCTGGCGCCTTCGTGCCGAACGGATCGTGGCCGAGCCCGCTTGCCGGTGGGTACGTGTTCGCTGATGGTGGCCGCGGCACGGTGTGGTTGCGCACAGCCGACGGTCAGATCGACTACGGCTCGCCGATCCTGACCGACGCATTCGGCCTCGCCGACATGGCATTCGTCACCGAGCCGACCGGCACCTTCCTCTACTACACGCTCAACGGATCGTCTGCGGTCCGCAAGCTGGGCGTCGTGGGTGCGCTCGGGGCGAACCAAACACTGCAAGTGCAGGTGACCGGAGTGGCGGGGGTGCCGGGGAGTGTGGATGCAGTGGTGTTGAACATGACCGCCGTGTCGGCCAGGACGGCAGGGTTCGCCACGGTGTACCCGTGCGGTCAGACGCGACCGGAAGCGTCGAATCTGAACTTCGTGGCGGGCCAGACCGTC
>JBBQEU010000041.1:0-25436 GCA_038321235.1 Acidimicrobiales bacterium
GGCCCTGGGGCGGCGAGCAGACGGAATCGATCGGCCGGCCCGATCGGAGCGAGCGTCGCCAGGTGATAGGTGGCCAGCAACGGGTCGTCGGAGATCTCGTCGTCGCCGGTGTCGACTGGTTCACCGCCGATGGCGGAGGCCAGGTCTGTTTCGTCCGATACGTCGAGGAGCGCTGCGACCTGGGCGGCCAACGCTCGCGCCGCTCGGACTCTCGCGTGCGAGGCGGCCACGTTCACGGCAAGGCCGGGTTCGTCAGGGTCGACGTCCGGCCAGTCGTCGACGTCGGCGAGCGGGTACGGATCGTCGGGCAACCAGGCGTTGATCCTGATTCGGCGAGAGCCCACGGCGATGAGCGCATACCGGTCCTCGTCGATCGCCTCGACCTGCAGCATCTGTGCCACGGTTCCGACCATCACCCGATCGTCGCCGCCGCCGGTCTCCCAGCCGTGAGAGATGAGCGCCTGGCCGAACTCGGGCTCTCCGTCCGCCCGAAGACAGTCACGGATCATGTCGCGGTACCGCGGCTCGAACACGTGGAGCGGCAGGATGCCACCGGGCAGCAGCACCGATCCGAGCGGAAACATCGGCATCACCGCCATGGCGTTCAGCGAGGACCCAGCATCTCGGCATCGGGTCCGGCGGGGAACTCCGCCAGCCGCTCGGCCAGCGCGCCCCAGAACGGCACGTAACCGTCGGCGGTGACGTAGCCGGGCCCGTTGAGCACGAGCACGAACTCGAGCGTGTCACCGTTGGGTGCGTCGATGTACCCGGCAAGTGCTTTCACCTCCGGAGGGTCGGCGTCCGCAGGCGGGTTGCTCAGCGTGCCGGTCTTGGCAACCAGTCGCCCCTCGACCGGGGTACCGAGGAACTCGTCGATCAGCGTTCCGCTCCTGCCAGCGAGTGCGAGCCCCTCGACGGCTGTGGTCGATTCGAGGTGATTCAGCACGCCGACCAGGGTGTCACACGTCAGACGATTGGCCGTACTGAGCCCCGAACCGTCAGCGAGCACCACATCGTCCATCGGGGCATCCCACGATCGGACCGTGAGGTCGAGTACTCGCAGGCCCGCCTCGGTGGAGCCCTCGGCGGCGGCGGTGTAGCCGATCTCCTTCAGGAGCATCTCGGCGGTGTCGTTGTCGCTGCGCGTCAGCATGTCCGCGACGATGACCGACAACGCCGCCGAGTCGACCGTGGCGATCTCGGACGTACCTGGCTCGATCACACCCGACCGCCAACCGTTGGAGATCGAGACGCCACGATTGCGCAACAACCGGGAGAACTCACGTGCGGCAGCCTCGCTCGGGTCTGGTTGGCGGCCGGAGCGATCGACGGTCTGTCCGTCGTTCACCACGAGGCCGCCGATCGGGCCGGCATCCACGTACGCCACGCCAGGCCCCCACGTCGGGTTGACGAACTGGTCGTCGTAGCGGGACCCGTCACCGACGATCGCACCGCGGATCGACGTGATCCCCGCCCCGACCACGGCATCAGCGAGGGCGTCGAGCGACGTGGTCGCAGACGCCGGGGCGGCATCGTCAGCCAGCGGGAAATCGGTCGCCACCAGGAGCGGATCACCGCCTCCGACCAGGTAGAGATCCCCGTCGACGACGCCGTCGACGGGCGCAGATGCAGCCAGCGACGTCCGGAACTGGTGGTCCGGTCCCAGGATCTCGACGGCGGCGCCAGCGATCAACAGCTTGGTCGTGCTGGCCGGAATCACCGGCACATCACCGTTCCACGAGCTCACGGAACGACCATTCACCGAAACGGACAGACATGAACCAGCGTCGACGAACGCAGCGAGCTGTTCCATGGAGGTGGCGAGTTCGTTGTCCGCTCCCTGACGGCCCAGAATCGACGGAGCACGCCGGAAGTCGAGCATCGTGGTGGACAGCGCAGCGCTGGGCTCGGTGGTCGGCTCGAAGGTCTCGGGCCCGGCGTCGGAATTCACCTCGTGCTCGTCCGCCTGGGCGTCGCTCCACACCAGCAACGCGGTCAGCGCCGCCACGGGGACGAGCGCCAGTGCGATCAGCCCGAACAACGGTGCTCGACGGTAACGAACCGGGACACCGGCGAGGTCGGGAACGCTCGTCGGCCCGCGTTCGATCGGTGGTTCGCTCTCTGTCATCGAGGTCCCAGATCGGCCGGCGACGCCCCAGCCGGGTACGTGTCGAGCGAGTCAGCGAGGGCGTTCCAGACAGGTCGGTACTCGGTCTGGTCCGACACGGTCGGGCCGTTCAATACGAGCGCGTACTCGACGACGCTGCCCCCTTCGATCGGCAGGTACCCCGCAAGCGATTTGACCGCCGGGGGGTCGACGTTGAACGGCGGATTGTTGAGCGTGCCGGTCTTGCCCCTCATCCGCCCTGCGACGGGATGATCGACGAATACGTTGGCCAACGTGCCGGTTTGACCAGCGATCGGGAGCCCCTGGCCGATCGCGGTGTCGAATCCGCTGCGCTGGAGCACGGCGAGCAACGCACGACATGTGAGCCGATTGTCGAGACTCAGACCCGATCCGTCGACGAGCACGATCGACGTGACGTCG
Source organism: Acidimicrobiales bacterium (assembly GCA_038321235.1). Lineage (GTDB taxonomy): Bacteria > Actinomycetota > Acidimicrobiia > Acidimicrobiales > Ilumatobacteraceae > Sva-07. The sequence goes on from JBBQEU010000041.1 coordinate 2,549, forward strand.
ACGTCCCAGTCGATCAGCTGTTCACGCACCAACCCGAGCCCGGCCTCGCGTGTCCCGGGCGCCGCGGCGGTGTAGCCGAGTTCCTTGACCATCATCTCGGCGGTGTTGTTGTCGCTGTTGCCGAGCATTTCGGCGATCACGTCCGACATCGGCGCGGAATCGATCGAAGCAATTTCCACAGCGTCGACTGGGGCTGTCCCGGCCGCCGCGTCATCGCCGATGTCGACCCCCCTTGCCTCGAGCATGAGGGTGAACTCGCGGGCAGCAGACTCGTTGGGGTCGCTGCCGCGCAGCGGGTCGCCGAGGACGCGCGAGTCGTTGGCCATCAACGCGTCGTACGGTCCACCTTCCAGGCCAGGCACGCCGTCGCCCCACCCCGGAGCGAAGTACTCGTCGTCGTAACGACTGCCGTCACCGACGACCGAACCGGCAATCGACGTCACTCCGGCGGCGATGACGCGGTCGGCGAGCGTGTCGAGCGAGGTCGGCGACGTGACCGGGTTGAGTTCGAGATTCGAGGTCGGATACCACGCCGACGACAACAACGGGTCGCCGCCGCCGACCAGGAAGAGATCGCCTTCGACCACGCCCCCGACCGGCGACGACGGAGCCACGACCGTGGTGGTGTACCGATAGTCCGCTCCGAGACGCTCGAGTGCGGCGGCAGCGACAGGAAGCTTCTGGTTGCTGGCCGGAATCACGGCGAGATCCGCGTTTCGATCGCCGACCGGGATGCCATCGACCGAGACGGCGCCGCACGACCGGTCGTCGAGCGAGCCGAGGAACGAGCTGATCTCGGCGGTGAAGGCACCGATATTGAGCTCGCGAGCGATGATGGTCGGTGCCCGGCGAAAGGCAATCACTCCGGTCGACAGCGCTGGTGACGGCGCCGACACGTCGGCGGCCGGGTCAATCGCGGGTGCCGCTGCGTTGACGTCGTGCTGACTGGACGACCACGAATGGAGTGCGAGCAGCGCGAGCGCCGGCACGACCGCCACCGAAGCCAGCACGATCCATGGCGCCGGCCCCCGACGCCGGCGGTCTCGCGACGTCACCGCTGACGCGCCTCGCGAAACTTCGAGTAGCGGATCATGTGGCCGAGTGCTGTGACAGCCTGACCGCCGCTGGGGTAGCACAGCCGTCCCAATCGGCGAACCGTCGCCGGGCCGGCGTTGTCGGGATCTGCTGTGGCGAGTTCGGTGGCAACCAAGATGGGCTTGGCGTTGGCAACGCTCAGCTCATGGGCAGCCTCGGCGAAACGCTCGTCCTGACGCTCGTGGTACGCCACGATGCGTTCGAGGCCGTGGTCGGGATAGAAGCGACCCTCGCGCATCATGCGCGCCTGATTACTCTGGATCCCGAGGCCGAGATAGATCACTGCATCGACCTCGGGGTGCTCGGCAATCAACGCCATCACCTCGGGGATCGTGTCACGCACCTCTCCGCCAGCGCAGTCGATCGGGTTGTTGCGACTCCACCGCGGTGGCAACTTCTCGTCGATCGCCGCTCGCAGATCGGATGGCAGGTCCATCAACACGATGTCGGGATCGCGCGTGATCGCATCGGCGGTGACCACGCCCCACCCTCCTGCGGTGGTGAGCACGATGGTATTCGGGCCCTTGGGCAACGGCTGGGTGGCGAACGTCGCCGCGGTCTCGAACGCTTCGGTGACGGTCGCGGCTCGGACGATGCCCGCCGCCCGACACTCGCCGTCGAAGATCTTGTCGTTCGCCGCCAGGGCTCCGGTGTGGCTGGCAGCGGCCTGCGCCCCGCCCTCGGTGGCGCCGCCCTTCACGAGGACGAGGGGTTTGCGGGCGGCGGCGCCGGCAAGGCGATCCATCAGCGCGCGCCCGTCGACGACGCCTTCGACGTAGGCGAGCCCGACGCTGGTGGCAGGGTCGTCGGCGTACCAGTCGAGATAGTCGGCCACGGTGACGGCGGCGGCGTTGCCAGCCGACACGGCGCGACTGATCCCGACACCGCTGGCACGTGCCATGTTCATGAAACTCGACACGAAGTTGCCGCTCTGGCTGGCCACCCCGATGCCACCGGCCGGCGGGTAGGGAGCCACGATCTGGGCGCACAGATCGGCCGGAGTGCTCACCACGCCCTGGCCGTTCGGCCCGGCGAGCAAGATTCCCAGTTCGTCAGCGAGCGCGACCAGTTCATCCTCGGCCCGTTGGCCCTCATCGCCCGCTTCGCCGTACCCCGCTGAGGTCAAGAACGCGGCTCTGACGCCTTTGGCGGCGCAGGCCCGGAGCAGGTCGGGGTTCGCTGCCGCCGGGGTGCACGCGAAGACCAGGTCGATGGCATCGTCGGGCAGGTCGGCGATGTCGGCAACCGTCTTCACGCCGAGCACCTCCTCGCCCTTGAGGTTGGTGCCGTAGACCCCGCCTGCGTAGCCGCTGGCGAGCAGGTTGTGGAGCGACACGAATCCGAACTTGCCGGGATGCGTCGACGCGCCGGTGACCAGGACACCTTTGGGGTCGAAGAGAGCCTGGAACTGGGCGTCAGTCGGTCGAGCGCGTGCCTGGGTTCGAGCCGTGTCTCCTCCGTTGTCGAGTTCGACGAGACCGTCGACGGCGACCACCGCACCGTCGGGTTGGACGATCAGAGGGTTGATGTCGACGCTGGCGATGTCGCGGCGCTCGGCTGCAAGACGGCCAAGAGCGACGATCACGTCGACGAGCTGCGCGCGGTCGACTGCCTCCTCCCTGCGGAATGGTCCCAGCAGTTTCTGTGTCGCCAGGTCGTCGATCATCTCCGAGGCGGTGGTCGCGTCGATCGGCGCAGGTCGGAACACCACGTCGGCGACCGCTTCGGCCAAGATGCCGCCGACGCCGAGCATCACCGTGGGGCCGAACTGGGGATCGCGCACCACACCGGCGATCAACTCCCGGTTCCCCGAGATCATCGGGGCGACCAGGATCGACACCTCGCCGTCATCGGGTGTCGACGCGGCGAGGAGTGCTTCGGCAGCGGCTTCCACTGCGCTGCGATCGCCGAGGCGGAGCTTCACGAGGCCTCGTTCGGTCTTGTGGGCTATCGCGTCGCCGTTCAGCTTGGCCACCACCGGGTACCCGAGTTCGTCGGCCGCATCGCCAGCGGCGCTCGCGTCGACGACGACATGTTCGGGGGCGATCGGAACGCCGTAGGAGGCCAACAACGCCTTGGAGTCGCGCTCCGACAGCGTCGTGTGCGCGCCGGTTCCGTCAGGGATCAGGTCTTGGGTCGCCATGCGTTCCCCACGGTACCCGTCGCTGCGGTCTGCTCTGTGTTCAGGAGACGGTCAGGCGGGTGCCGGCGACACGTTGTAGGTGAGGACACTCTTGGCGATCGAGCGCCCGCTCGTCGCGCCGACGGCTTCGCTCTCGCAGAACACGACGCGTCGGCCGCGTTTCGTGACCCATCCCTCGGCGATGACGTCTTCGTCCTTGACCGCACCGAGGTACTGCACGTGCAGGTCGACGGTCGAATAGCGGTCGTTCGGTGCGAGCATGGACCCGACGGCGGGAACCAGCACTGCGTCCATCAGTGAGGCGATCGCGCCGCCATGGACGATGCCACCCGGGTGCAGCAGTTCGGCTTTGAACGGCAGACGCATCCGGCAGAAGTCGATACGCACTTCTTCGACCTCGAGACCGAGCAACATCGGGTAGAAGACGGTCTCGGACTTGCCGAACTTCGCCCATCGTGCCGCAGCGTCAGCGGGAAGGGGCTCGTACTGTTCGGCTCTGGTCATTGCCCGATCATGTCGGCATGAGCGCCGCACGGAAGAACTCGATGATGTGCTCACTGCGACGATCGAGCGCAGCAGGAGCGAGCGGGTCCTCGTCGAGGAGTCCTTCGAGGAACGGTGCGTCCGAGAAATAGCTGAGCAGAGCTCCGTAGCCGGTCAGCAGCAACTGTTCGGGGTTCTGGTGCCGGAAGACACCCACGTCCATCTCGCGGCGGAAGTAGTCAGCGGCCTGATCGAACATCGGGCGCAACACCGCAGCAAGGTCGATGCCGAGGTGCGATCCTCCGTCGATCGCCTCGCGGCGCATCAGGGTGACGTAGCTCGGGTTGTCAGCGAAGTAGCCGAACCCGGCGCGCAGCACCTGTTCGACCTTCGGCCAGCCCTTCGCTGTCGATTCGATCGCTTCGACCAGCCGCGCGAACCAGTCCGACAAGAGACGTTCGAACACCTCGCCGTACAGCGCATCCTTCGACGCGAAGTGGTGCAGCAGGCTGGGGCGTCGGATACCCACCTCGGCCGCGATGTCGTTGAGCGACGTGCCGCTGTAGCCGGCGTGCGCAAAGCACGAGAGCGCCGCGTCGAGGATCTGATCACGGGTGGACCGGCCCTCGACGGGCGCTTCGCTGCCGACGTCGTTGGATTCGAGAGCAGCGCCGTCAACAGCAGCGATCGGATCCGACATCGTGCGACGGAACGCTACAGCCGTATCACGCAGCCGTGAACTGGCGGGGCGATTCGCGGGCGATCAGGCGGGCGGGTAGACACCCATCTGCTTGGCCTTGTCGGTCTGCCAGAAGATGTCGGCGATCTCGTCGATGTAGGCCACGAGCTGCTCGCCAACCGCGGGATCCATCGACTTCTTGGCCTCACCGGCCTGGTGGATCGCCTTCCAGAACAGCTCGTGCAGCTGCGGGAACGCAGCGAAGTGGTCAGGGGCGAAGAAGTCGGCCCAGAGCACCATGAGGTGATGCTTGGTCTCCTCGGCGCGCTGCTCTTTGATCATGATGCAGCGGTTACGGAAGACCTCGTCGTCGGATTCGGCGTACTTCTTGGCGGTTTTGACCACCGACATGGCCTCGATCTTGGCCTGGGCCGGGTCGTACACCCCGCAGTACAGGTCGCAGTGGGCGTGGGCGACGGTGGCCGAAGCGAACAGCTTGGCGAACATGAGTGGCTCCTCAGAGTGCAATGGTGGGGTGTTCAGTGCTGACGATTCCCGTGGGGACGTCGAATCGAAACATACACTCCTCGCCCGTGCCCATGCCCATGCCACGTCGATTCCTGGTGGCGGATCGGTCGATGGAGCCCACGCTGATCGACGGCCAGGGCCTGATCGCCGTGGCAACGGGATCGGCCCGGGTCGGTCAATTGCGTTGTCTCGTCCATCCCGACAGGCCGGGTTTCTGGCTGGTGAAGCGAGTCGCCGAGGTGCACCCCGACGGCACGATGTCGGTGCTGTCCGACAACCGGGCGGCGACCGTGGCCGATTCACGGTCCTTCGGCCCGGTGCCGATCGCCGGGTCGTATCGGGTGGTCCTGCGGATCCCCCGGCGGCTGATGTGACCACATTCGACTCCTAACCTGGAGACCCATGCAGATCGTTTCCGCACTGTTCGTCGAAAGCTTCGAAATGCGTCAGGCGCCCGGACCGTCGACGCGCATCGACCTGACCGGTGTGATGTTCTCCCAGGCGGCGCCCGAGCCCGCGCCGCTCACGATCACGCCGCACCTGATCGGGTTGATCTTCTGCCCCGAGGGCGAGGAGGGCTCCGGCGTCTTCGAGGTCGTGTTCCGTCGCGGCGTCGACGAAGAGAGCGAGCAGGTGGCTCGCAACGTCAGCCCGTTCACCGTCGAGCCCGGCAAGTTCACCTATCGGTTGGTGCGCGGCGAACTCGAGTTCCCTGACTACGGCCAGGTGTTCGCACACTGCCGCATCGACCACGGCCCCTGGCACCTCGTGCCGTTCACCCTCCTCCCACCCGCCTGATTGTTACAACAGGGGTCAGACCCCACTTGTAACATCACACGTCGATCGAACGGCTCCACCCGCCATGTCGGTTACAAGTGGGGTCTGACCCCTGTTGTAACGCCATTGGGTTGCCGCTCGGTGGCGTCGGGTACTCTCGCCCGCGTGTCGTTGACCACAGAACAGGACCAGCTCGCCGTCTCGCTCATTCGGGGGATGGCCATGGACGGCCCGCTCGCTGCGAACAGCGGCCACCAAGGAACGGCCATGGCGCTCGCGCCGCTCGGGCACGTGCTCTACAGCCGTGTGATGAAGCACGACCCGGCCGACCCGGCCTGGCCCGACCGCGACCGGTTCATGCTCTCCAACGGGCATGCCTCGATCCTGCAGTACTCCCTGCTCTTCCTGTCCGGCTACGGACTCGAACTCGACGACCTGCGGGACTTCCGGCAATGGGAATCGGCCACCCCTGGGCACCCCGAGGCCGGCCACACCGCCGGCGTCGAGGTCACCACCGGCCCGCTCGGGCAAGGATTCGCCAACGCGGTCGGCATGGCGATCGCCGAGGAGAACCTCCGCGCTCGGTTCGGCGCCGAAGCGCAGGACCATTTCACGTTCGTGATCGCCGGTGACGGCTGCCTGATGGAGGGCATCAGCCACGAGGCCGCATCACTTGCGGGTCATCTCGGACTCGGCAAGTTGATCTGCGTCTTCGACGACAATCACATCACGATCGATGGTCCAGCGAGCATGTCGAGCGGTGACGACGCTGCGATGCGGTTCCGTGCGTACGGCTGGGACGTGATCGATCTCGGCGAGATGGCCGACGACCTCGACGGACTCGAAGCGGCGCTCGAAACTGCAAAGGGCCAGACCGAGAAGCCATCCCTACTGATCCTGCGCTCGCACATCGCCGAGCCGTCCCCTGACCACACCGACACCGCCGCGGCCCATGGCAACCCGTTCTCGGCCGAGGACGTCACCCGGACCAAGGAGGTCATGGGGATCCCCGACGAGGCGTTCTGGGCGCCCGATGATCTCGTCGCCGCCTACCGTGGTCACGTCGGCGAGCGGGGAGCTGCAGCCCGGTCGGCGTGGGCGGAAGCCAGCAGTTCGGTCACCTCGACGCCCGAGTGGCAGGCCGCCTGGTCCGGCACGGGCACCGACGGTTGGGACACCGATCTGCCCGCCTACGACCTCGGCGAGTCGCTCGCCACCCGCAAGGCCATCCAGAAGGCGCTCGACTCCACCTACGACCGACTTCCCGGCTTGATCTCGGGTTCAGCCGACCTCACGGGCAGTAACGGCACCGGCCTCGCACGCACCACGGCGTTCACCGTCGACGATCGGGCCGGGCGTTACGTCCACTACGGCGTCCGCGAGCATGCGATGGGCGCCGCGCTGGTCGGCATGGCCCAGCACGGCGGTACCTTGCCGATCAGCGGCACGTTCTTCGTGTTCTCCGACTACATGCGCCCGCCGATCCGCCTCGCTGCGTTGTCGGGTGCGAAGGCCTGCTTCGTGTTCACCCACGATTCGGTCGGCGTCGGTGAAGACGGTCCCACCCACCAACCCGTCGAACAGTTGGCGACACTGCGAGCCATGCCCGGCCTGCACGTGATCCGACCCGCCGACGGTAACGAAACCATTCAGGCGTGGGCCGACATCGTGCGCCACGACGGCCCGTCTGCGCTGATCCTCAGCCGACAGAACATCCGGGTGGTCACCGACGGCTCGGCCGTTTCCCGAGGTGCTGGCATCGTCACCGACTCTGAAGGCGAACTCGACGTCGTCCTCGTCGGCACCGGCAGCGAGGTCGAGGTCTGCGTCGACGCCGCCGACCGACTCCGCGAGCAGGGGCGCAGCGTCCGCGTCGTCAGCCTGCCGAGCTGGGACCGTTTCGCCGAACAGGACGAGTCGTTCCGCGACTCGGTCCTGCCCGCCGGCGTACCGACACTGTCGGTCGAAGCAGCGACCACATTCGGCTGGGAGCGCTATTCCGACGACTCGATCGGCATCGATCGTTTCGGTGCCAGCGCGCCCGGGGAACTCGTGCTCGACAAGCTCGGGATCAACGTCGACCACGTCGTCGAGCGAGCGAACGCTCTGCTCGACTGACCTCCGCTACGAAAGGACACCATGCCAGAGAACCGGATCATCGCCCTCCACGACGAGCACGGCCAGAGCGCTTGGCTCGACAACCTCAAGCGCGACTACATCACCTCGGGCCAACTCGTCGCCATCCGTGACGGTGGGGTGCGCGGCCTCACTTCGAATCCCTCGATCTTCCAGAAGGCGATCCAGAAGTCCAGCGACTACGACGAGCAGTTCGCCGAACTCCGTTCAGGCGACTCTTCGATCGACGATGCCTACTGGGCGTTGGTCATCCGAGACATCCACAGCGCCTGCGACGTGTTCTCGAAGGTCTACGACCATTCCAACGGCGTCGACGGTTACGTGAGCGTCGAGGTCGCACCGAGCCTCGCCCACGACGGGCCTGGCACCGAGACTGCGGCACGTGGTCTGCACGAACGAATCGACCGGCGCAATCTGATGGTCAAGATTCCCGGCACCGAGGAAGGTCTGGCGCCGATCGAGCAGATGATCTCCGAGGGACGCTGCATCAACGTCACGTTGATCTTCAGCCTCGACCGTTATTCCGATGTGATCGAGGCGTACATCAGCGGGCTGGAGCGTCTTGCCCAAGTTCCCGACGCCGACCTGTCTCAGGTGGCCAGCGTCGCGAGCTTCTTCATCAGTCGCGTCGACTCCGAGGTGGACGAGCGCCTCGACGCAATCGGCTCAGACGAAGCGCTCGGGTTGCGCGGCAAGGCCGCCGTGGCGCAAGGCAAGTTGGCGTACCAGTTGTTCCTCGAGGCGTTCTCGGGTCCACGCTGGGAGTCACTCGCTACGAGGGGCGCGCACGTCCAGCGGCCACTGTGGGCGTCGACATCGACCAAGAACGACGCGTATCCCGACACGCTCTACGTCGATGAGCTGATCGGACCAGACACGGTCAACACGCTGCCCGAGGCCACCCTCGATGCCTTCGCCGACCATGGCACGCTCGCCCGTCGGGTCGACGCCGACGTCGACGAGGCCCGCGCTGTGTGGAAGTCACTCGCCGACGTCGGTGTCGACATGGACGACGTGGCCGCGCAACTCGAACGTGAGGGCGTCGACAGCTTCGCGAAGGCCTTCGACGAACTGATCGCCGCCCTCGAATCCAAAGCCTCCGAGCTCACCTGACCCATCAGCACCCCAACGCGTAACTGATTGCCGAGCACACCTGGCGCATGGTGTCGTCGTCGATGTGGCCGACGTGCGTGGTGAGCGTCGATTACGCCACGGTGTGGAGGCAGTCGCAGTTCACGACCGATTCCTGATCGAGACCGATCGAGGTGTGATCGAGGGTGATCGAGGTGTGATCGAGACCGATCGAGGTGTGATCGACATCGACTTCCGCCGCGAGGCCGCGCACCGACGTCGTGATCTCCGCAATCGTCACGAGGGATCTGACGTCGAGCACCCCGGTGCGCGTCAGGACCAGCACGGGACGGCGTTTGCGCCCCACCTCGGCGAGCCAGACTTCGCCACGGTTCGTTCAGCTCCCCACGCCTCGGCGTCGACCCAACTTGTGTCGACAGATTCGGGCATCTCGGCATAGGCGCGACGATCGGCCTGTGCGAGCGCTGACGAACCGCTGCGGCGACACCATCTCGGGCCGCGGCGGAGACGTTGACGAAGAGCTTGCGTGCCTGGTCGGCCAACGCTTCGTCGAGACCGAAGGTCGTTCGAGTCGAACCCATGGCATCGAATGCTCGCAATTGCTGCCACGGATATTGATGTGGGTCAGACGACGTCGTGAACGTTCAGCTCACACGTCGATCCAGCGGCGAGGGTAACCCTGGGCGCCATTGGGCGCGACAGGGGCGGTTTCCTCGGTCTGGGGAACGCCGTCACCGTCGAACGCCCGTGACTCGATCATGTGGCGACCGGGTTCGAGATCGAGCGTGACCTTCCATTGCTTCCAGGTGTCGACCGACGGAACACCGCCGAGGTCGGCCTCGAACCAGTCGCCGCCGTCCGAACGCACCTCGACTCGCGAGATGCCACGGTGGACCGCCCACGCCACGCCGCCCACGATGACATCGTTCGGCGTCGCACCCCGGCGGTCGGTGTCGACACGCGACATCGTCTTGATCGGCCCGTTCTTCGACCAGCCCCGCGGCACCCAGTAGGCGTCGTAGTCCTCCCACCGCGTCAGCTCGATCTGCGTCACCCACTTCGTTGCCGACACGTAGCCGTACAGGCCCGGCACCACCATGCGGACCGGGTAACCGTGGCGCGCGGGAAGTGGCTCTCCGTTCATCGCGATCGCCAGCATCGCGTCGCGGCCGTCCATGACGATCTCTGTCGGCGTGCCGGCGGTCCAGTCATCGATCGACCTGCTCACGATCTGCGTCGCCTCCGACTGCACGCCGGCCTCGTCGAGAATGTCGCGCAGCAGCACCCCCTGCCAGAGCGCGTTGCCGACGAGGTCACCACCGATCGGGTTCGACACGCACGACAGGGTGATGTACCGCTCGACCTGGGGGCGTGCGAGTAGATCCTCGAACGTCAGCTCCATCGGGTTGTCGACCATGCCGCCGATGCGCAGACGCCACGAGTCCTTCGACACCTGAGGAACGACGAGGGCGGTGTCGATCCGATAGAAATCGGTGTTCGGCGTGACGAACGGCCCGAGGCCGTCGAGCGGGAGCTGTGCGTCAGCTGGGAGCATCGACGCCGGGGTGTCCACCTGCGGCAGGCTGAGCAGGCTGCGTTCGCTGTTCACTTCGAACCGCTGCTGCAGCAGGCGACCCACTCCACCGGCGAGCACCGCAACCGACCCGATCCCGATGGCGCCGCCGACGAAACGCCGTCGGTCGACCCCCATCGGTTGAGCGACTGATTGCTGCGGGTCCGCAGTGGTGGCGCTCACCGTCGGGCGCGGCGCAAGGTACAGCAGCACGGCGATCGAGACGCCCGTGCCCACGATCGTGGGGAGCAACTTCACCAGGGTGGGCTCGGGTCGGGTGAGCACTGCCCACGCACCGATCACGCCAGTCACGCAAGTGAGCGCCACCGCCGCCGACCGAGCACCACGCATCGCCAGCACGCCCACACCAATGCCGACGCCGAGCAACACGACGAGTGCACCGACGACGAGGACCACCTTGTCGTTGGTTCCGAAGGTGTCGATCGCCCATTCCTTCAGCGGTCTCGGCACCCAGTCGATGAACACCTGTCCGACCGGAACGACCGGCGACGACGTGCGCTCGAACAGTCCGACCATCAGCTCCGCCACAGCGAGCCCGGCGCCAGTCGCCAGAAGTCCCAGGAGCGGACCCATCCATCTGGGCCCATACGATCGGTTGTCCATGGACACAGATGTATCCGACTCCGCAGCGTCCCGGGCCCGTTCCATCGTCTCCGAGCTAGGTGTTTCCGAGAATGTTCGACTCTCGGAAGAACTCGTTTCCGAAGCGTTGGGACTCATCACCGACCAGCCTGACACGCTCGATCTCAAGATCGCCACTGCGGCGCTCGCCGAGATGCGAGATGCCTACGCGATGTTCGCCCCGTACACGGACCGCCGAAAGGTGGCGATCTTCGGTTCGGCCCGCACCCGCGCCGACGACCCGCTGTACGAATTGACGGTCGGGTTGGCCCGCCGACTCGCAGAGCGGGGCTGGATGGCCGTCACCGGCGCCGGGCCGGGGATCATGCAGGCCGGCATGGAGGGCGCCGGCCGCGAGAACTCGATCGGGGTGTCGATCCGACTGCCGTTCGAGTCCGGTGCCAACTCGATCATCGCCGGCGACGACAAGCACGTCAGCATGAAGTACTTCTTCACCCGCAAGCTGATGTTGATCAAGGAGTCGCAGGCATTCGTCTGCATGCCCGGCGGGTTCGGCACGCTGGATGAGATGTTCGAGTTGCTCACGCTCACCCAGACCGGCAAGGGGATGCCCGTACCGATCGTGCTGCTCGATGCACCTGGCGATCCGTTCTGGGAGGGGGTCGACACGTTCGTGCGCGAGCAGTTGATCGCTCGGGGTCTGGTGTCGGCGAATGACGTCGACCTGTACACGATCACCAACGATTGCGACGAGGCAGCTCACATCATCGAGAGCTTCTACGCCAACTACGACTCGATCCGTTTCGTCGGCGACGCACTCGTCGTCCGGATGCACCAGGGTCCGACCGACGAGCAGCTCGCCGAACTCAACGAGCGGTTCGGACACCTCGCCGCGAGCGGCTCGATCGAGCGGGTCGAGCCGTTCAAGGTCGAACGACGCGACGACGACAAGGTCGACCTCGACCGGGTCTCGTTCGATTTCGCCAAACGCGGCTACAGCGATCTGGCCGCGATGATCCGCGAGCTGAACACCTACGTGTCGTCGAGCTGACGGAGCACTGCGGCGGCCTTTTCGATCGCCCGCCGGGCCTGCATGAGCTTCTTGTCGTCGACGGGGCGAGTGACTTCGCCATCGGCGACCGCTTCACGCAGCCGGTCGAACGCCATCTCGTCCAGATCCTCGGCGATCGATTCGAGGCGCTCGACGAGGCTTGCGTACTCCCCCATCATCGTCCTGCCACCCCGAGCGCTTCGGCCACCAGATCGATGGGATGCCTCACCGGGAGATCGAGCACCGCTCCGAGGTGCATCGAGCATCCCGGGTTCGCGCTGGCCACCGCGACCGCACGAGACCGGCCGGTGGCACGATCGATCGAGGCAACCTTGCGCTCGCGGATCATCCCGGCGAACTCCGGTTGCAGCACCGAGTAGGCGCCGCCTGCTCCGCAGCACAACCCGTCGTCATCGAGTTCGACGACCTCAGCGACGTGGGTGAGCAGTGTCCGGACCGGTTGGTGGGCCCGCTGGACGTGGCGCAGATGGCACGGATCCTGGACGATGACCGCCTGAGGAGGTCCGCAAGGGGCAGGAAGGTCGTCGATCCGTTCGGAGAGCCACTCCGCGATGTCGAGCACGCGGGCACTGAATCGGCGGGCGTCATCGGAATCGAGCAGGTGGCCATAGTCCTTCATCGCAGCGCCGCAGCCTGCGGAGTTCACGAGGATCGGTGCATCTCCCGGCATCGACGCCAACACCCCTCGTGCCAGCGCATCGGCGTCACCGCGCAGCCCGGCATGGCTGTGCAGCGCCCCGCAACAGCCGCCGCTGTTCGGAACTGCGTAGGAGGCCCCGACGAGCGCTATCAACGCTGCGGTGTTGCGGTGGGTCTCGCGCTGCCAGGCATCCATCACGCAGCCGGTGAACAGCCAGACGTCGTTGCCCGTTGTCTCGACCTTCGGAACACGACGAAGTGGCAGCGGAGGAATTCCGAGCCGCTTCGGGACCAGCCGGAGACGTTGACCGACTGCCAGCACCGTCGAGCCAGCCAGGAGGAGCCGATGCCGCGGCAGCATCCGAAAACCCATCCGCTGCCACCAGGGCGTGATCCGGCCGTCCTCGGCGAGCACCGTTCGGGTCTGCTCCATCAACGCGCCGAACTGCACCCCGCTCGGACATGCGGTCTCGCAACCGCGGCACTGGACGCACGTCTCGACGAAGTCGACGAACTCGTCGTCGATCGCGAGTTCGCCGCAGTCAACCGCGCGCATGGCGTCGATTCGCCCGCGCGGCGAATACTTCTCCTCCCCCGTCACCCGAAACGTCGGACAGTGCGGCAGGCACAGCCCGCAGCTCACACACGTCGCAGCCAGCTCAGGGTCGAGCCCGAGCGCCGAGAGTGGCGTGCGTTCGGGGCTCGATGGGGTACTCATGCTCCGGCCATCGTACGTTCTCGCCTGAGATGCCAGAGGGCCACACCATCCATTACATCGCCCGAAGTCACGGCGCGCTGCTCGTCGGGCGGACCATCAGGGTGTCGAGCCCGCAGGGCCGCTTCGCCACCGACGCCGAGCGAGTCGACGGCACAGTGCTGGAGCGCATCGAGCCGTTCGGCAAACATCTCTTCTACCGTTGGTCGACCGGCGAGGTCGGCCACGTGCACCTCGGACTGTTCGGCAAGTTCCGCGTCCAACGCACCGCCGCGTCCCCCGAGCCGATCGGTCAGGTCAGGATGCGCTTGCAGACCTCACCCGATGTCGACCGAGACGAGTACGTCACCGTCGACCTGGCCGGTCCGACCGCCTGCACGATCGATCCTCCGTCGGTCCGCAAGGAGATCCTGGCCCGACTCGGCCCCGACCCGATCCGTCGCGGCTCGAAACCGGACGAGATGATCGCCCGGATCCAGCGAAGCACCCGCGGGATCGGCGACCTCCTGATGGACCAATCGGTCGTGGCCGGTATCGGCAACGTGTACCGAGCCGAAGCGCTCTTCGTCGCGGGGATCCACCCGCTCCGCGCAGGAGTCGACTGCGATCGAGCCGAGCTCGAGGCGCTCTGGTCGACGGCGCAGGGCATGCTGCGTCAAGGGGTCAAGGACAATCGCATCGTCACGGTCAGCCGCGAGGATCTCGGCATCGCGCCGAACTCCCGTATCAAGCGGGGCGAGGCGACCTATGCGTACAAGCGCGACCGGTGCCTGCTCTGCGGCGACGAGATCCGCCGGATCACGATCGCCAATCGGACGAGCTACCACTGTCCGACGCATCAACCTCGCTGACGTTGTTCGGGGCAGGCCCGGCCAGAGGCAGCACTAGCCTGACGACATGACGTCTGTCGACCGCATTCCGGAAATCGTCCAAGCCCTGCGCGAGGGGTTTCGTAGCGGTGTGGTTCGTGACATCGAGTCGCGACGGGGCCAACTGCAGCAGCTTCGAGCGTTGTTCGTCGAGCAGGAAGACCGCCTCATCGACGCGCTGGTCGCCGACATCGGCAAGCCACGCCTCGAGGCGTACATCACCGAGATTGCGTTCACGATCAACGAGATCGATCACACGCTCAAGCACCTCGACTCCTGGACCAAGCCGGCCAAGGTCAAGATGCCACTCACGTCCAAGCCGGGTAGAGCCACCCTCCGGCCCGAGCCGCTCGGAACGGTCTGCATCATCGCTCCCTGGAACTATCCGGTGCAGCTGCTGTTCGCCCCGCTCGTGCCGGCCCTTGCGGCGGGCAACACCGCCGTGCTCAAGCCGTCCGAGGTAACGGCGTCGGTGTCAGCACTCATCGAGGAACTCGTGCCGCAATACTTCGACGCCTCTACCGTCGCTGTCGTCACGGGAGCCGTCGATGAGACGACAGCGCTGCTCGCGGAGCGTTTCGACCACATCTTCTACACCGGGAACGGCAAGGTCGGGCGCGTGGTCATGCGAGCTGCGGCCGAGCACCTGACGCCGGTCACCCTCGAACTCGGCGGCAAGAGCCCCGCCATCGTCGCCGCCGACGCCAACATCGACGTGGCCGCCAAGCGCATCGCGTGGGCAAAGTTCCTCAATGCCGGTCAGACCTGCGTCGCTCCCGACTACGTGCTCGTGGACGCGAGCGTCGAGGACCAGCTCGTCACAGCGTTGGCCGACGCGGTCACGACCTTCTACGGCAACGATCCACGCCAGTCGAACGACTACGCCCGCATCGTCAACGAGCGCCACCACGACCGCCTGATGAAGCTGCTCGAAGATGGCGGTTACGACTCCACCGTGATCGGCGGCACCGCCGATCGAGCGAGCCGCTACATCGCTCCCACGGTGCTGGCCGGAGTCAAGCCCGACGCAGCGGTGATGGACGAGGAGATCTTCGGACCGATCCTGCCCGTGCTCACCGTCGGCGACATCGATGAAGCCATCCGTTTCGTCAACGACCGCGAGAAGCCGCTCGCGCTGTACGCCTTCTCGTCTGACGACGACACGCTCGAGCACGTGGTGGCCAACACCTCGGCCGGTGGCGTCACACTGAACCACGCTGTGCTTCACCTCACGGTTCCCGACCTACCGTTCGGCGGTGTCGGCGAGAGCGGCATGGGCGCTTACCACGGTAAGTCGGGCTTCGACACGTTCAGTCACTTCAAAGCCGTGCTCGACAAACCGACTCGCCCCGATCCGTCGCTCATGTACCCGCCCTACACGAACCTCAAGAAGAAGATCATCCGCAAGTTCCTCTGACCGCGTTCGCCATCACTGCGCCGTCCACGGTGGGGCGTCCGGATCGCCACGCCAGTACCGCAGCCGTCGTTCGGCCTCCGGACGAGCCTCAGGGTTCGTGATCGACACCGCGACCCGCATGAGGGTCGCCGCCACGAGGCGGAGATCGGCGATCGCGATCGTCTGCGGATCGTCGCGCAGCGATCGCCCGTAGCCACTGGCAAAGGCCTCGTACGTTCCCGACTGGCCACCCCAGCGTTCGGCCCAGGTCAGCATCGGTCCATGATCCCAGCCGGGCGGCGCCACGCAGAGCAAGTCCCAGTCGAGCAGCACGGGAACACCGCCGTGCATCATCACGTTGCCAGGGTGGACATCGCCGTGGCAGACGACCACCTCGTCGAACTCCTTCCACCCAGCGTGACGATCGATCACCTCGGCGAGCCCGCGTCGGGCCGCATCGTCGAGTGCTGGAGCGGCGCGTTCGAGCAGCGATTCGAAGTCCCACCAGGGAAACGCGATCGGCGATGGCAACGGCACCGATGGCGGCAGCGAACTGCGGTCGGTGTCGTGTACGCGCCGCACCAGCGCTCCGACCTGCGCCCAATCGATCGGTACCGCCACGTCGTGGATGCGCTCCCAGACAGTCACGCTGAGGTCGTCGACGAGTACGACGTCGTCACGCGCAGCTCGGGGCACGGTCACACCGCAGCCCTGCCAGAACCGGGCGAGCTCGAGCGAGACCTCCGCCGGCGCAGTCGGTGCGCTCACACGCAACACCACCGACCCGCACGCAAAGATCGCATTCATGCCAGCGCGCAGCAACTCCGGCGGATGGAGATGCCAGACACCGGCCGCCGTCGTTGCAGCATGCGTCGCCAGCGCAAGGTCGGTGACCGGACGATCGACGTAGGCCCGGGCTGGCGAACTCACGCCAGTGCGAGCACGTCGAGGCCCGGATTGAGCCGACCGTTCGGGTCGAATTCCGACTTGATGCGGTCGTGGAGCGCCGCCAGCGTCGGATCGACCTGAGCGGGCGGGGCCGGTCGATCGTGGTGGACGACGCCGACACCGATCTCGGCCACGAACGCCCCCGACTCCTGAGTCACCAGCGAGCTGAGTTCCGATGGCGGCATCGACCGTCGATGACCCGGCAGCTCGGGTGGGCCGTCGCCCGGTCCGAGTCCGCAGATGCGCGCCTGCTCCTCGACGTCGTCGACGTGACCGTCGAGGAGCACCCAGGTGGTGCGACCATCCCACAGCACGGATGTCGGCCGGTACAAGTGTCGCAGCAGGTCCCACGGATCCCGTTCGCTGCAAAACCATCGTTCGCCGACAGGGAGCGGCCGCGTGCGCAGGATCACCTCGGCGAGAAATCCCAGCGTTCCCCGTGACCCGACGAGCAATCGGCACAGATCGAAGCCGCTGACGTTCTTCACCGTCGGCCCTCCGGCCTTCACCACGTCGCCGCTCGCAGAGACGTAGCGCGCCTGCAGCACCGTGTCACGCACGGAACCCCAACCGAGACGACGGATGCCGCTCTGGCCGACCGCCAGTGCTCCACCGATCGTGCCGGCGTCGGAGATGGCAAGGCATTGGCGGTACTCGGCGAGTGCAGCCACGACGTCGCCGACAGGGGTACCAGCCCCGCAACACATGGTCATCTCTGCTGGCTGGATCCAGTCGATACCGGACGGCGCAACCACGCTGCGGACACCGGGAACCGGCCCGCCACGGGTGCCGAGACCGGTGACCGTGACCGGATCAGTGTCACCGATCTCGTCCGCGAACACAGCAACGGCGGCGTCGAGCCCACCGTGTGCATCCGGAATCGCAGCGCTCACACCCACGCGCCCTCGGGGACGCTGTGGATGTCACCACATCCAGCTGGGCTCGGCAGCACCTTGTCGGGATTCGACAGCAGCTTCGGATCGAATGCCCGGCGCAGATCCGCCTGGGCCGCGAGGTCGACCTCGGAGAACATCAACGGCATCAGGTCGCGCTTCTCGAGTCCGATGCCATGCTCCCCGCTGAGCACGCCACCGGCTGCGACCGACACCCTGACGATCTCGTCGCCAGCAGCGTGCACGCGCTCGATCACACCCGGCTCACGTGCGTCGTAGACGAGCAGCGGGTGCAGATTGCCGTCGCCGGCATGGAAGACGTTGAGCACCAGCAGTTCGTGGCGGGCGGCGATCTCGTACACCTGCGTCAACACCTCGGGGAGCTTGTGCCGGGGTACCACCGTGTCGTGCAGGTAGTAGTTCGGCTTGATGCGGGCAATCGCCCCGAAGGCCGACTTGCGTCCCTTCCACAGCAGCGCCCGTTCGGCGTCGTCGGCGGCAACACGGATCGTGCCGACGTTGCGAGCTGCCGCGAGCTCTCGAATTCGTTCGACCTGCGCTGCAACCCCCATTGGCAGCCCGACCACTTCGATCAGCAGCGCTGCGGCCTGGTCGACCGGCAGCCCCGCATGGATGAACTGCTCCACCGCCTGCAGGCAGAGCTGATCCATCATCTCCACCGCGGCGGGCACGATGCCGTCGGCGATGATATCGCTCACCAGCTGAGCGCCGTCGGCGACATCGGCGAAGTCGAGAAGCATCGTGGCCACATCGGGCGGGTTCTGCATGAGCTTCACGCAGACCTTGGTGGCCACGCCGAACATGCCTTCGCTCCCGACGAAGGCTCCGCGCAGGTCGTAGCCAGTGGGATCGGGATCATCGCCTCCCAGCACGGTGATCGAGCCGTCGGGCAAGACCACTTCGATCGCGTGGATGTGAGCGCTGGTGACCCCATCCGCAAGGCAGTGGGGGCCGCCGGAGTTGTTGGCGACGTTGCCGCCGATCGAGCACGTCTGCTGGCTGCTCGGGTCGGGTGCGAAGTGCACACCAAGGTGGGCGATCTGCTTCGACAGGTCGAGGTTCAGCACTCCCGGCTCCACCCATGCCACCCGATTGGTGGCATCGACGGAGATGATCCGGTTCATCTTCGACGTGGAGATCACGATTGCGCCACCCATCGGCACCGCTCCCCCGGCCAGTCCGGTACCCGAACCTCGCGCAACGAACGGCACGTGGAACTCGTTGGCCACCTGCACGATCGCCTGCACGTCGGCGGTGGTCTCGGCGAAGCACACGACGGCGGCATTGCCGACCAGGTTCGACGCGTCGTGCCGGTACAGGTTCACCTCGGCGGCACCGTCGCGCACCTGGTCGGGTCGAAGGCGCTCACGTAGGCGAGCGACCAGCGGCGTCGTCACTGGGGCGCCTTGTGCTCCTTGCGGCGCATCACGATGACGCGCCCGCTCTCGACGGGAACACCATCGACGTACACCTGGTCACCCGGGGCGACGTGCTCGTCGAGCGACGTCAGTCGCCCCTCGCGCCGCGCGTGGAGTTCGTCCTCCGTGTGCTTCATCACCTGGCGTCCCTCACGGAACGCATCAGCGACGTTGCTCGTCTTGTTCCGCACGGTGTCGACCGCCGATTTCGCGATCTGGGTGGGAGCGATCTGCGACGCCGTCTCCTTGACCTTCTTCTTGGCGTATCCGGCAGAGGCCAGCCCGGCGACGACTCCCCCGGCGAACCACGTGACGCGCTTCATCATGCTCGTTTCCTCCATCGTGACGAGTCGGCCGAGCCGACGTCGAGCGACTCGACTCCCTCGATCGACGAGACGTCGACCGGGCCGACCAGCGTCTGCTTCGGTGCGCCGCGCAACCGTGAGATGGTCCGCGAGGTGCCTCGTGCGAAGCCTGCAGCCTTGATCATCGGCGATGAGAACGTGGTTCGTGCTACCCGGCCCCCGACGGCGTCGCCGATGGCCTCGGCCGAGCCGAGCACTCGATCGAAGCGTTCGAGATCGGCGCGTGCCTCGTGGACCGTCGCCCGGGCTTCGTCAGTGGTGGCGAGCAGTTCGCGGATCAGCGGAGTGGTCTCCATCCGTAGCTGATCGACTTCCCGACGGACGTCGCGCAGAGTGTCGAGCACACGCAGCAGCACGACGATCAGCGCTGCGAACCCGATCGAACAGAGCACGGCGGCAACGACGAGGACCAGTTCGCCCGCGCTCACGTGGCTTCCTTCGACGGCGATCGGCGCTGGGTCATCCGGTCGCCGATCGCTGCTTCGTCTCCATGTGCACTGGGCTGGTACCACTGCCGATCGGCCAGCGCATCGGGAAGGTACTGCTGAGCAACGGTTCCAGAGGCATGGTCGTGAGGATACTCGTAACCCTCGCCGTGACCGATCGCTGCGGCACCCTGATAGTGCGCATCGCGGAGGTGGGCCGGAACCTCACCCACTGCGCCGTTGCGCACGTCCGCGCGAGCGTTCCAGATCGCGAGTGCACTGCGGTTGCTCTTCGGCGCCGTGGCCAGATAGATCACTGCCTGCGACAGGTTCAGTTGCGCTTCGGGCAGCCCGACGTGTTCAAGAGCGTGAGCAGCCGCCACGGCAACCTGGAGCGCGACGTTGTCGGCGAGGCCCACGTCCTCGGATGCGAAGATGATCATGCGTCGGGCGATGAACCGCGCGTCCTCTCCGGCTTCGAGCATGCGGGCCAGCCAGTACACCGCCGCATCTGGATCCGATCCCCTCATCGACTTGATGAACGCGCTCACCACGTCGTAGTGGTCGTCGCGTCCGTAGCGAAGCGCCGTCGTGCCGAGTGCCGCCTCGACGTGTTCGAGTTGGACGTGGCCGTAGCCACTGAGCGCACAGGACACCTCCAGCGCCGTGAGGACCTGGCGTCCGTCGCCGCCGGCCCGGTCGACCAGCAGCACCAGCGCATCGTCGTCCGCAGTCGCCCCTTCGGCTTCGAGGCCCCGTCGAACCAGTGTCTCGATCGCTGTACGGTCGAGCGGCTCGAGACGAAACAGGGTCGAACGGCTGCGCAGCGGGGCGTTGACCTCGAAGAACGGGTTCTCCGTGGTCGCCCCGATCAGCGTGAGCGTGCCATCCTCGACGGCGGGGAGCAGGGCGTCCTGCTGCGACTTCGAGAACCGGTGGATCTCGTCGAGGAACAAGATCGTGCCCTGGCCGCGTTCACCCAATCGCTGCCGGGCGCGCTCGATCGTTTCGCGCACGTCCTTGACGCCGGCATTGACCGCCGAGAGCTGCTCGAACGCCCGATCGGTGCTGCCGGCAACTGCGAGAGCAAGCGTGGTCTTCCCGGTGCCGGGTGGTCCCCACAGCAGCGCCGAAGTCAGCCGGTCCGTCTCGACCAGGCGCCGAAGTGGCTTGCCGGTGCCGACGAGATGGTCTTGTCCGACGACGTCGTCGATCGTGCGTGGCCGCAGTCGTGCGGCGAGCGGCGCACGAGCGCGACGCTGATCCTCGGCCGCCAGGGAGAAGAGGTCGTCACTCACGACGACAGCACATCCCGGTAGACGTCGCTTCGGAAGCCGACGACGTGCTCGACGAGCCACGTCCGCTCGACCCAGCGCCACGCAACGAATTCCACACCATCAGGCGTCGGGATCACGTCGTCCGAGCGCGCACTGAAGAAGAACCATCGCTGGACCTGGCCGAGACGCTTGCCCTCCGAACGAATGTGATCGGGAAATTCATAGACCATCCACGACGGATGCTCGCCGGTCATCTCGACGTCGTCGGGGCCGAGTCCCGTCTCCTCACCGAGTTCGCGCCACGCTCCGGCGACCGGTGATTCTCCGACGTCGATGCCGCCTTGCGGAAGCTGCCATGCGCCGGGAACATCGCTGCGTTCGAAGGCGAGTACCTCCCCGCGAGAGTTGGTCACCACGGCGACGACTCCGGCCCGGAAGTTCGCACTGGCCATCGACCCTCGCTATCGGCCGAGGCTGCGAAGTCGATCGCGAGCGTCGCCGAATTCGTCGTCGAACTCGAGGATGGTCGAGAACCAACGCCGGGCGCTGATGGGGTCGCCGGTCCGGTCGTACAGGTCCCCCACCACGTACCACTGGCGCAAATGGAAGTCGCGCACCGCCTTGGGTCGTTTGGTTGCCGCCTCCATCAATTCGAGCGCACCTCGAAGGTCGCCCTGGTCGGCCAACGCACCGGCCGCCACCATCCGACCCTCAGCCATGATGTCATGACTCGGCGACGCAGCCTTGATGTCGGTCCACACCCGATCGACGGCCGCCCAGCGTCCCTGTGCCCGCTGACAGTCGGCGATCACCGGCAACAGCGCTGGGTTCGGGTGCAGTTCTTGGGCCAATTCGAGTGCGGACACCGCCTGCTTGTACAAACCGAGCCGGTAACTGGCCAGACCGAGGAGTTCGTGGGCAGCCGAGACCGACGGCGCCTCCTTCGCGATTGCCGTGGCGATGCGGCGGGCCTCCTGGAAACGTTCGCGGTCCAGCGCCTCAGACGCCTGGGCCAGCCGTTCTGTGAGGCGGGCGCCACGCTGGGAGCCGAGCGCCTCGGTGAGTTCTGCTGCCACCTCTGGATCCAGAGGCTTGGGAGCTCTGCGCGCAGGGGGCGCGGCGTCTCCGGACGCACGGCGTGCAGCGCCGGTCGCTTCTCGACGGACCGACCCCTCGTCGATCCACTGCTCGGTCGTCCGCTCTTCGATCTTGCGGCGCTCGACGTCGGGATCCTGTGGGGGGCGCGGGGCGCGGCGCTCCTTCACGGCTTTCGATCGCCGCTCGGCCTCGGTCATCGGTTTCACCGGACGGGCTCGGCTGTCGGTGCGAATTTTCGGTCTGCCACCCCTTCGGTCGTCGGATCCGTCGCGGCTACGCCCGCCTGAGCCAGGTTTTGCGGAACGCGAACTCGCGCCGGGCTTGCCAGCACTCGAACCAGTCTTGCCGGAGGGACGCCTGGGCCCGCTGCCTCGTGCGTCATCACGGCGCGGTGGACGGGAGTTCGAGCCGGAAGACATGGGTCGCCATGCTACGGGCCACCGAACGCAACGCCGTCGATCCGGGCCGAAAACGCGAAGAACGCACTGCCGGCAAACCCGGTCAGTGCGTTCCTCGATCGAAATCCGGCGACGTCCTACTCTCCCAGGGGATCTCTCCCCAAGTACCATCGGCGCTGACAGGCTTAACTTCCGTGTTCGGGATGGGAACGGGTGTGACCCTGTCGCTATGGTCACCGAAATCA
>JBBQEU010000042.1:0-25145 GCA_038321235.1 Acidimicrobiales bacterium
CACGCGTTCCGTGCGCGAGCTGGCTCTTCGCGAGCCGGGCAAGGTCAGCATCTACCTGTGCGGTCCCACGGTCTACGGACCGCCACACCTCGGGCACGGCCGCGCCACCCTGGTGTACGACATCATGCGTCGCTATCTGGAGTGGACCGGGCTCGACGTGCGGCTCGTGTCGAACATCACCGACATCGAGGACAAGATCATCGAACGCGCGCTGCGCGAGGATCGTCCGTGGCAGGACATCACCACCAAATGCGAGGCGATCTGGTGGCAGGCGATGGACGCGGTCAACTTCGAACGCCCGTCCGACACGCCGCACGCCACCGACTACGTCGACGAGATGGTCGACATGATCGGTCAACTGATCGAGACCGATCACGCGTACGTCACCGACGACGGTGTGTACATGTCGGTCGAGTCGGTCGACGACTACGGCCTGCTCGCGCACCAGTCGGTCGACGACATGCGATCCGGTGGTGGCGACCGCGAGGTGGTCGGTGCTGCCGGCAAGCGCCATCCGGCCGACTTCGTGCTGTGGAAGTTCGCCACCGGGCCTGCCACCGACCGTGACCCGGCGTGGCCGTCACCGTGGGGCGCCGGTCGCCCAGGCTGGCACAGCGAGTGTGTCGTGATGAGCCTCGACCTGCTCGGCGAGGGCTTCGATCTGCACTGCGGTGGGCAGGACCTTCGGTTCCCGCACCACGAGAACGAGCGTGCCCAAGCAGTTGCGCTCGGAAAGACCTTCGCCAATCACTGGATGCACAACGGCTTCGTCGTCGACGCCGAGGGCGAGAAGATGTCGAAGAGCCTCGGCAACGTGTCGAACCTGCTCGACCTCGTCGAGCACTACGATCCGCGTGCCTATCGGATGGTGCTGCTGCAGTCGCACTACCGCAGCCCCGTCAGGATCAACCAGGACGGCATCGATGCCTCGGTGAAGTCGCTCGCCGGGCTCGACGCGTTCGCTGCTCGGGTAGCGGGTGTGGATGCCGACGAGCCCGATGCTGCAGTGCTCACAGAGTTCCGTGCGGCGATGGACGACGACCTCGACACGCCGCGCGCAACCGCGCTGCTGTTCGACACGGTCCGCCGCGCCAACGCCGCGCTCGATGCGGGTGACGACACCGCAGGTCGGCTCGTCGCTGCAGTCCACGAGATCGCCGGTGCGGTGGGCCTCACGCTCGGCTCGGCTGTCGAAGTCGACCCGGACGCGCTCGCCCGCGCCCAGGCGCTCGACGATGCCCGCGCCACGAAGGACTTCGCCGCCGCCGATGCCTTGCGCGCCCAGCTGCAGGCCGAGGGATGGACCGTCGAGACGACCCGCGACGGCACGTCGCTCCGGCGGTGACAGCGATCGTCGACAGTTCTGTCGAGGCTGCCAAGCGGCCGGCGGTGACTCCACCGTCGTCGTTTCCGTCGATGGGGTATCAGCCGTCGCTCGACGGGTTGCGTGCGGTGTCGGTCGGCGCCGTGCTGCTCTACCACGCCGGGTTCTCGTGGATGCACGGCGGGTTCTTCGGCGTCGAGGTGTTCTTCGTCGTCTCCGGGTTCCTGATCACGTCGCTGCTGCTCGACGAGACCGCCCGCAACGGCCAGGTGTCGTTCCGCCAGTTCTGGCTCCGGCGCGCCCGTCGACTCTTCCCGGCGCTCTACGCCGTGCTGCTCGCCGTGGCGGTGTGGGCCGCAATCGCTGGTTCGGCCGAGCAACAGTCGCAGTTGCGTCGCGACATCCCGTGGTCGATCTTCTACGTCAACAACTGGGGTCAGATCCTCGGCAACGTGCCGTACTTCGCCGGCGAACCACCATTGCTGCGGCACCTGTGGAGCCTTGCGGTCGAGGAGCAGTGGTATCTGATCTGGCCACTCGCGTTCGTGGCGTTGTTGCGGGTGCGGGCGCCACGCCATGTGATCGGCGCCGCGATCATTGCTGCGGCGTTCGTGGTGTTTGCCTACATGTTCTGGATGCACGCCGGCACACCGACCCCGCTCGGCGGTCCACCCGCAGCGTTCGAGGGCCTCGACCGGACGAACTTCCTGTACCTCTCGACGATCACCCGTGCGGGCGGCCTCCTGCTCGGGGCCGGCACTGCGTTCCTGTGGCGACCATGGCGATGGACGCATGCGCCCGACGCGCCGGTCGGCCGGATCCTCGATCCGGTCGGCGCTGCCGCGGTGGCAATGCTCGGCTGCGCAGCGTCGGTCGCCGTCCTCACCGAGGGCTACGTGTACCAGTGGCTGCTGCCGCTCGTGTCGATCCTGTCGCTGGTGGCGGTCATGGTGGCGGTTCACCCCGCAGCGCTCGGGTTCCGGCGCGTCATGAGCTGGACGCCGCTCGTCGAGATGGGCAAGCGGAGTTACGGGCTCTACTTGTGGAGCTGGCCGATCTTCGTGATCGTGGGGGCAACGACCGGTTCGGTGTGGAGATTCGTGTGGGCGATGCTGCTCACCGTGGTGATCGCCGAGGCGTCGTACCGCTACCTGGAGACGCCAGTACGCAAGGGTTCGATCGGTCGTTGGTGGAACGATCGGGCGACCATCACCTACTGGCCGCTCGCCGGCGGCGCCACACTCGTCGGAGTGTTGCTGCTGTTCTACGTGAGTGTCGACCAGTTCAACCGTTTCGAAGGCGGCGACGACGCGGTGTTCGATCTCGACGCTGCGGCTGTCGGCGACCCGGTGACCGCCGGCGAGGTGTCGCCTCCTGCCGAATCGCCTCCTGCCGGTTCCGTGGTGCCGAGTTCCGCGTCGGCGACAGCCACGCCCGTCGTGTCGGCCTCGTCGGCCAAGTTGGCGATCGTCGGCGACTCACAGGCGAACGCGCTGGCGATCAACCTGCCCGATGGCATCGAGGGCGCGTTCCCCGACGTGGTCAACGGCAGCGTCGACGGGTGCAGCGTGTACGACTCGGGTTCCGTGCAGAGTTCGGTGAGCTTCGGCAACAACTTCTCGATCTGCCAGGGCTGGCAGGCGGACTGGGCCGCCGCAGCTGCTGGCAATGATGTGGCGTTGGTGGTGGTCGGAGCATGGGATGTGTTCGACATCGACGATGACGGCATCGTGTACGGCTTCGCCACTGCCGAGGGCGACGAGCTCTTCGTCCGAAGCCTCACCTCGGGCATCGACGCGATTCTTGCTGAAGGCACCAACGTGGCGTTGCTCGAAGTGGCCTGCATGCGGCCGCAAGATGTCGAGGGCGCCGGAGTGCGGGCGCTGCCCGAACGCGGCGACGACGCCCGTGTCGCCCACGTGAACGACCTGCTCCGCCAGTCTGCAGCGTCGTACGACACGCCCCGCGTCGAGTTCGTCGAAGGGCCCGACCAATGGTGCAACGACGAGGCGATCGCGACCGACCTCGGCTACCGATGGGACGGCGTCCACGTCTACAAGCCCGGCGCGAACCTGATCTACACGACCATCGCTCCCGACCTCCTCCGACTCGCCGCCGTGTGAATCCCCGTTGCGATGAGTTTCCGCGCGACCTGTCCGCGCGAAGACTCATCGGTGGCGGGTGACTCGCCGAGGCGATGAGTTTCCGCGCGACCTGTCCGCGCGAAGACTCATCGCTCAGCTCGGTGCGGCGGAGCAGGGGCCGGCGTTGCAGACGTCGATCAGTTCGCCGTCGAACAGGAACGCAGCCTTCTGCCGACGCACCTCGACGTCGTTGCGGGGGTCGGCGTGCGGGTCGCGACTCGTGCTCGGGGGTACCGCCTCGAGGGGAATGCGGTCGGAGCCGGAGTCCCAGATGACCAGCGCCGAGGTGTCGCTGGCAGCGTTGTCGGCGGGGTAGTCCAACGTGTCGATGCCCCAGCCCGGATCGACCTCGCGGCTGCGCCCGTCGGCCACGACCGGACGATGGATGGGGACCCCCATCGTTCGTGCCGCGACCATCGCCGTCAGTTCAGACACCTGCCAGTCACCGAACGCGACGTGCATCAGCACATGTTTCGGCGGCGTGCCCGGCAACGGGTCGTCGATCACGTGGCGGACGTAGCCGGCACCTTCGGCGCGATCCCACAGCATCTGCACCGCAGCAATGCCGATCGCCCGGTCGACCGGATCGGGATACGCCGGCACCAGCACGGTCTCGAACACGTCGAAGTCGACCGAACGAGGGAGCAGCGTCGAGTAGTTCATGCCCACCACACCGAGCACGGCGCGCTCGAAGTCGGTCGAAATCGCGGCGAGCGCCATCCCCATGATGCCGCCCTGACTGTTGCCGTCGTAATGGAGGGTCGAGTTGTCGAGAAGGGTCGAACCGTCGGGCCGGAGGAACGCCGGCTCGCCGACGAGGCCGTTGTCTGCGAGCATCAACCGGCCGAGTACGAGTTGGTTGACGAACCCTTGGCTCATTCGGTCGACGAACGTCGGGAAGTTCGAGAAGTCCTGCAGCGCGCTGATCGCCGTCGGGATGTCGTCGTCACTGAACCCCGCCCATTTCGTGGCGCAATAGAGGGCGTTGTGCTCGTTCGACATCGCCACGACGTTCCCGGCGGTGACCTCGAGGTGCGAGCCGAGTAAGCCGTGGCCGTACAGCACGGCGTGTGCCGGCTCGCTGCCGACCAACACGGAGTCTGCGATCACACATGCGAACGGCGATTGCTGGACGCCGTTGAGCTCCGGACGGCCGTCGTCGTCAAGGTTCAAGATCGTGCCCGGTCCACCGCCGAGTGTCATCCAGTTGGGCACGGAGTAGGTGCCCTCCACCAACCGAGCCACACCAGGCTCGGGGTTCTCGGCGACGGTCGTGATCTCGAACTCGGGTGCTGCGGTGTCGAGGCCGCCGAGGGTCTCGTCGCGCATCGCCAGAATGTCCGCCGTCGTATTCTCCGTGCTGGCGGTGGTGAAGGTCCAGGCGATCTGGAGGTCGTCCCGCTCGACTCCGGAGTGCTGCAACGCGTCGAACGCCTGGGCCATCGCGTCGCGTCGGTCCTCGATCAGTCCGATGTCGGTACTCAGACGGTCGCGTAGAGCGCGGAAGGCGGCTGACGGTTCGACCGGTGTGCCGTCGGTGGTGACGAGACCGCGCAACCCGATGGCGTAGGTGGTGGCGGGTTCGAGGCTGATCGCCGGTCGGATCACCAGGAGCTCTCCGGAGGGGCCAGATGAGTCGATGTCGACCTCGGCCCACAGCGGTACTCGTTCTCCGGAGGAAACGTCGACGAGCACCACTGTCGCATCTTCGTCGAGCGACGATGCAAGATCGGTCCACGGCGGCAACGCCGTCGCAGTGCCGTCGAGACCGTCGATCCACGTGAGCAGAGGTGTGTTGGCGCTGAAGCCGTCTTGGCGGTTCCAGACGGTCGGATCGATCGGGGCGCCGGAAGAGTTGGTCGGCAGTCCCTGCGCTGGGAACGCAACGCGCCGACCGGTCTCGGACGACTGGTCGCCGATCGTGAGGGCATCGCTCGGGAACGGGAGCACGCACGCTTGCGTGTCGAGAGCGTCGCATCCGGGAGGTGACGACCCGAGTTGGGTGACGATCGCGTCGATCGTGGCGTCGTCCGCGGGTGTGAGTGGCGGCTCGGGCACTGTTGACGTGGTGGGCGCCGAGGTCGGTGTGAGATCGATCGGAATCGTTGTCGCATCGGCGGTGGTCGTCGAGCGTTGCGGTTCGGTGGAGTCGCTGACGTCGCCGTCGCCGGTGCAGCCGGCGCACCACATGACGAGAACACCGAGGAGGAGCGGGAAACTGCGTGTCGTCACTGGGGCACAGACTCGCGCCGGGCGTCAGTTCTGTGCGAGTCGGCCGACGACCCTCGTCTGAC
Organism: Acidimicrobiales bacterium; assembly: GCA_038321235.1. Taxonomy (GTDB): domain Bacteria; phylum Actinomycetota; class Acidimicrobiia; order Acidimicrobiales; family Ilumatobacteraceae; genus Sva-07. The sequence continues at coordinate 5,763 of JBBQEU010000042.1, forward strand.
CAGCACGCTTGCCGGAGGCATCAGGGTCAGATCTGCGATATTCGTGCTCGGTGTCGGAGCCGGCGAGCATCGGGAAGGTTACCGCCGGGTAGACATCGGGATTACCGGTGGGTAACTTGGGACCATGACGGACTTCTCGCTCAACCTCAACGAAGACCAGCTGCAGATCCAGAAGTGGGTCCACGACTTCGCCGAGGGCGTCATCCGACCGGTGGCCCACGAGTGGGACGAACGCGAGGAGTTCCCGTGGCCCGTCGTCGAGGAGGCGGCGCAGATCGGCCTGTACGGCGTCGACTTCCTGATGAACGCCATGGGCGACCCCACCGGGTTGACGCTGCCGGTTGCGATCGAGGAGCTGTTCTGGGGCGACGCCGGCATCGGTATGGCCATCATGGGCTCCGCCCTCGCGGCTGCGGGCATCGCCGGCAACGGCACGCCCGAGCAGGTCATGGAATGGGTGCCGCAGTGCTATGGCACCGCCGACAAGGTGATGCTCGGTGCGTTCTGTGTGAGCGAGCCCGACGCCGGCTCTGATGTGTCCTCCCTGCGTACTCGCGCCGTCTATGACGAGGCGAAGGACGAGTGGACCCTCAATGGCACCAAGGCATGGATCACCAACGGTGGCATCGCCGATGTGCACGTGGTCGTCGCCAGCGTCGATCCCGAACTCAAGAGCAAGGGCCAGGCCAGCTTCATCGTCCCGCCTGGCACCAAGGGCCTCTCGATGGGACAGAAGTACAAGAAGCACGGCATTCGTGCCAGCCACACCTCCGAGGTCGTCCTCGACGACGTCAAGGTTCCTGGATCGTGCCTGCTCGGCGGCAAGGAGAAGCTCGACTCGAAGCTCGCCCGTGCTCGCGAGAACGTGTCGACTGGCAAACAGCCAGCGATGGCAACGTTCGAGGCCACCCGTCCCGCCGTCGGCGCCCAAGCACTCGGTGTCGCCCGCGCCGCCTATGAATATGCGCTCGACTACGCCAAGGAGCGCCACGCATTCGGTAAGCCGATCATCATGAACCAGGCAATCGCGTTCAAGCTCGCCAACATGGCCACCGAGATCGACGCCAGCCGACTCTTGATCTGGCGGGCTGCATGGCTCGCCAAGAACGGCACCTTCAAGAACGGTGAGGGTTCGATGTCGAAGTGGAAGGCGTCGGAGACCGCCGTGCGAGTCACCGAGGAAGCCATCCAGATCCTTGGCGGTTATGGCTACACCCGCGAGTACCCCGTCGAGCGCTGGCACCGCGATGCGAAGATCCACACGATTTTCGAGGGCACGTCCGAAATACAACAAATTGTGATCGCCCGCGCGATCTCCGGCCTCCGGATCGAGTGATTCGGGTCGTTCTCCGAGTTCTGAGTGAGCGAAAACGTCCCTCTCGGACGCATGAGGCCCCCTTCGGACCGAGACCCGCTCCGCGCTGAACTGTATTTCCATTCCTGCTCGACCCGTTCCGGGTGGAGCTCGTTCTCGTTTCACGAGACGCAGCGGCGCGCTCTGTCAGCCGAGTCCAGCGCGGGTCCTGGGTGGATCGCCCGAGGTCGAGTCGATCGAACAGGCCGTTGATCCCATCGCCATCGTCGGCCACAGCGAGTGGCTCGCGACCGCCCTGCGCGTGGCGCCGCTGCCATCTCGGAGGATGCGCACGTCGGGAATGACGGAGAATCTGGTATCCGTCTGATTCGGGGAGCTCGAGGCCGCCTTTCGAGCAGCCCTCGTCACGGTGGGTGGTCTATTACTTCACTCCGTGTTGACTTCCTGTCATCGTCAAGGTATCTTCTGGTTCCTGTTAAGGATCTGACAGACGCCGAGCGGCGTTCGGATGATCGCCCACAGCTCCACAAGGAGCACCGAGAAGGAGTACATCCATGACCAATTCAACACTCTCCGTCCAGGCCAAGGTGTGCGAAAAGGGCGTTTCCTGGGGCTGACGCCCAGCGCTCGCTCTGATTTTTCAAGGTAGGCGTTTCTGCGGTCGATAGATCACGAGGAACGCAAGACGGCGTTCCTGCGTTTGGAGCGCCGCGTGACGAACACTCAGCCAAAGTCGAGCACACACAACAGTAGTGATCAAGCGGCGAGCACTTCGACGCGTTCCTCGAGGCTATTCGGCCCCGAGCGACGGGTCGTGGTGCTCGCCGTGGTTTTGGCGGCCTTCGCTGCGGCGCTCATCCTGACGCTCCCGGACGTCACTGAGTCCACGCGACCGTCGCCGGCAATCGTGGCGGCCATTCTCGCGGTCAGCTTCGCCGTGACCGAGTTCTCCGTCTTCAGGTTCACTCTTCGCCGCGAATCGATCAGGTTCTCGGTGTCGGAGATCCCACTGGCGTTCACCCTGGTGTATCTCGCTCCGGGGCCGGCGGTGGTGGCGCGGGTGCTCGGCTCCATCGCTGTCGTGCTCCTGCTCCGGTTGCCGCTGTACAAGGTGGCGTTGAATGTGGCCATGTTCGCGTTCGAGGTCGCACTCGGCTTCGTCGTGTTCCGCGGGGCGATCCAGTACATCGGATCTGGCATCACGCAACTCGTTGTCGCGGCGATTGCTACCACTGCCATTTGCAGCCTTGTTTCATCGATGTTCGTGTCGTTGGCGATCTCACAGCTCGAGGGCGGGCTCTGGAGCCGTGTCGGCAGCGAACTTCGTCTTACTTGGTGGCTCTTCCTCGTGAACGCGACCCTTGCCGGCATGGTGTTGGGGCTCAGTCTGATCTCGCCGTACCTGGTGCTGGTGGCACTCGTCCCGCTCGGCGTGCTCTGGTACATCATCAAGGCCTACGGGGCGCTCGACCAGCGTCTCCGTGATCTCGACGCGGTGCACGGCTTCACGGGTCAGGTCGGACAATCGCTCGACCCCGACGAGATCATCCGAGCCGCAGTCGTCCGGACGGCCGAGGTGTTGCGCACCGACGGCACCGCCGTCATCGTCTTCGACGACGGCAACGGGGCGATGCTGGAGGTCCACGGGGTCGTGGGCCTCGAGTTGCCCACCGACGCCGGGGACCCGAACTGGCGGGCACTGATCACCTCGGAACGAGCCGTGCTCGTGCCCCGTTCGGAGCTCGGCGCCATCAGGTCGCCCGGGTCGACGATCACGGAGATGATGGCCGCTCCGATGCGCGACGAGTCCGGCGTGATGGGCCTGCTCGTCGTCGCCGGACGCACCGGAGTGAGCCAGCAATTCATCCCCAATGACCTCATCCGGCTCCAGAACCTCACCGAACAGCTCACCACCAGCTTGCGCAAGGGCATGTTCCACCAGCGCATCGAACGAGAGGCTCGCCTCGATGGGCTGACCGGACTCCCGAATCGCCTGTCGTTCGAGCGATCACTCGCCGAGATCGCGTCGCATCGCCGCGGGGACTGTCAGCTGTTCGTGGTGATGCTCGACCTCGACCGCTTCAAGGAGGTGAACGACACACTCGGACACCACGCCGGCGACCATCTCCTCATCGAAGTCGCCGAGCGCATGGGTCGGCTGCTCGGCCCCGACGACATCCTGGCACGTCTCGCCAGTGACGAGTTCGCCATCGTCGGCGAGCGCCGCAGCAAGGAAGAGATGCTCGAACTGACGTGGGCGTGTGTGCGTGAAGTTGGTCTGCCCGTCACGCTCGACGGGCTCGAGATCGTGGTGACCGCCAGCGCCGGACTGGCGATCGTGGACGACGACTTCGAGGAGGGAGCACCACTGCGCTTTGCCGACATCGCCATGTTCAATGCGAAGACGCAGCGGCTCGGCGTCGAGATCTATCGCGACGAGATCGATCGTCGCACGCCAGCCCGACTGTCGATGCTGGGCGATCTCCGCTCGGCGATCGAAGACGGGCTCCTGCACTTCGATCTGCAACCGAAACTCGACCTCAGCACCGGAACCGTGGTCGGCGCCGAGGCGCTCGTTCGATGGACCCATCCGGTGCGCGGCGTCGTCTCGCCTGCGCAGTTCGTTCGTGTCGCCGAGGACACCGGGCTGATCAAGCAGCTCACCGACCTGATGCTCCAGCGCGGGATCTCGAGCCTGCGCGAGGTGCACGATCGGGGGTATCACCTGGGACTGTCGGTCAACCTGTCGACACACGACCTCCTCGACCGACGCCTGTCCGAACGGGTCCAGGGCCACCTCATGGACAACGACGTCGACCCCTCTCTGCTCACGCTCGAGATCACCGAGTCGTCGCTCCTCATGGATGGCCCCCGTGCCCGAGCCACGATCAACGAACTCCATGAAATCGGCGTGGGCTTGTCGATCGACGACTTCGGCACCGGTTACTCCTCGCTCAGCTACCTGCGCCGTCTCCCGGTCGGCGAACTCAAGATCGATCAGAGCTTCGTTGCCAATGTGCTGATCGACGAACAGGACGAAGTCATCGTGCGGTCCACGATCGACCTCGGCCACAACCTCGGCTTGGTGGTCGTCGCCGAGGGCGTCGAGAACAACGAGGTCCTGGAGCATCTGCGGTTGCTCGGTTGCGATGTGGCCCAGGGTTACTGCATCTCGCGCCCACTCGCCCCTGTCCGTTTCATGTCATGGCTGGCTGCGACGGGGCGCCCCAGCCGAAGGATCGACCCACTCGACTTCTCCCGTTGGGTCGACGCAAGCGGCGCGGGCGGGCCGGTGACGTCGTCCGACCCGGTCCTCGACGAGATCTGACGCGCGAACCGCGCCGATGGCGTCGATCGGTCCATTCGGCCCTGTCTGAGTGACAGTTTCGGTGGGAATACTGGAGTCGTGAGCACGCGACTTCCACTCCAGCATGTGTCGATCCACGGTCATTCCGTTGGCTACCGGCGTGGCGGCACGGGCCAGAAGATCTTGTTGATCCACGGGCTCGCAGGCAGCTCCAAGACCTGGGACGATGTGTTGCCGTTGCTGACGCCGCACGCCGACGTCATCGCTGTCGACCTCCTCGGCCATGGTGAGTCGGCCAAACCGAGAGGCGACTATTCGCTCGGAGCGTTCGCCAGCGGACTGCGTGACTTCCTGTCGATCTTGGGTATCGACAGCATCACCATCGTCGGCCACTCGTTCGGTGGCGGGGTCGCCATGCAACTCGCGTATCAGCATCCGCACCTCGTCGACCGGCTCGTGCTGGTCGGCAGTGGTGGCCTCGGTCGCGAGGTGTCGTGGCTGCTGCGCCTGCTGACGCTGCCAGGTGCGGAGTATCTGATGCCGATTGCATTCCCGAAGCCGATCGTCGATCGCGCGACCCAGGTCGGCCGACAGCTCGGGCGTCGCAACATCCGTTCGGCCAGGCTCGCCGAGATGTGGCGCGCCTACAGCTCGCTTGCCGGCGCCACGAATCGCAAGGCATTCGTCCGCACGATGCGCGGTGTCATCGAGCCGACGGGCCAGACGGTCAATGCCACCGACCGCCTGTATCTCGCGGCTCACGTCCCGACGATGATCGTGTGGGGTGACCACGACGGCGTCATTCCGGTCGCACACGCCCATGCCGCGCACGAGCTGATCTCGACGAGCCGGTTGGAGATCATGGAGGGGGCCGGTCACTTCCCGCACGTCGAGCAACCGGACACGTTCGCCACTCTGCTGATCGACTTCGTCGAGAGTACCGATCCAGCGTCGAAGCATCATGAAGCGCTTCGTGATGTGCTGCTCGGAGGCTCGTGAGCGAGCTCAGTGTCTGCGGATCACCACGTGGGCGGTGCCGGCGTCCTCGCTGTGGTGGAGGATCTCGCACCGCCTGTTCGTGAACGCCACCCGGAGTTCTCCCGGCGGCGCATGGAACGGGCCCGGATCGCTGACGCCGACCGTCGAGAGCACGGTGATCATGGCCACACCCCCGCCACGGAGCCGATCGATGAAGGCGGGGTAGAGCGCTGGATTGCGAAACCGTTGGCACACGATCAGGTCGAGATCCTGGAGATCGTCGGGGAGGCCGTCGTCGAGATCGATGATGCGAGCGTCCACGCGGTCGGCGCATCCGGCCGCCGTTGCGGCGGTCTGGAGCAGGTCGATCGCGACCGCCGAGGCATCGAGCGCTGTGACTTCGAGATTGCGGTCAGCGAGCCACAGCGTGACGGGGCCGGGTCCGCACGCAACGTCGGTGCATCGGCCGGTCGTCGGCACCAGCGAGGTGAGCTGCGGCCAGTGCTCGAACATCTCGGGCGGGTCGGGGTCGATGCGTGTCATCGTCGAATACCGCTCGTCCCAGCGCCGTGCGTCGTCGTGCATGAGCTCATCCTCGCAGTCTCGGAACGCCGCTGCGGACCGACGTCACATCGTCGACAGAGGGGCGAATGCGGGAGCCACGGCGGCTCGCGTGAGATCATCGAGGACGTGACCGATATCGACGAAGGCGCCAGTACCCAGACTTCGACCGGATGGCTCTCGCCCGAGGATCTCGAACTCGTCCGGGCGAACGTGCCCGTCGTCTACGTCGACGCCGTGCCGGTGCGTGTTGATGCGCTCGGCAACGTCACCGAGGTCGGCATGCTGCTGCGGGTCGCCTCCGACGGTTCGATCAGCCGCATGGTCGTCACGGGACGGGTGCTCTTCGGCGAGCGGTTACGCGAGGCGTTGATGCGCCACTGCGAGAAGGACCTCGGACCGTTGGCCATGCCGCGAGTTCCGGCCAACCCAGCGCCGTTCACGGTGGTCGAATATTTCCCGAACCCCGATCGCTCCGGGTTCTTCGACCCCCGTCAGCATGCCGTCAGCCTTGCGTACGTGGTGCCCGTCGACGGCGAGTGCGAGCCGAGCCAGGAATCCCTCGATCTCGCCTGGTTCACACCGGAAGAGGCGGTGAGCAGCGAGGTGATCATGCAGATGACAGGTGGCCACGACCGTCTCATCAGGCTCGCGCTCGCGCACGTCGGCAAGCTTCCCTAGACGAGCCAGAGCAGGAGCCACAGCGTGACCATGCCGACGACGAGTGCGGCGATCAGGTTGCGCACCGCGGCGGCGACGGCGACCGCCGCGCCGATGGCTGCGATCTCGACGAACTCGACACCATCGACACCCTGGCCGCCGGCGATCAGATTGACCGTCAGCGCCGACAACACCGCTGGTCCCACGTAGCGCAGTGCGCGGGTGATGTTCGGGGGCAGCGGGCGATCGGCGAGGAACACGATCAGGCCAGCGCGTGATGCATAGGTGATCATGCCGACGGACAACACGGCCGTGGCCGCAGCGAGCGCGTTCATGGGTGCCTGGCCGTGGCGGCACGCTGCTCGTCGCGCCGGCTCGCAGCGACGTCGGCGAGGTAGCCAGCGACGACGCCACTGACCGCACCGATCAGGATTCCGCCGTTGTTCGGTACCTCGAGCGCCAGCAGACAGACCAACGCGCCGACGACGGCGGCGACGATCCCGGGACGGTTCGTGAGCCCCAACACGACGAGGCCGGAGAACATGATCGCCGGCGCCACGTCGAGTCGCCACTCGGTCGGGATCGATGACCCGACCACGAGGCCGAGCGTGACGACGGTGGTCCACGACACGAAATAGAAGATCCCGGCGCTGAGATAGAAGCGTCGCCACTGCGGCCCGGGCATCTTCGTTCGGACACTGGTGAGCGCGAAGAGTTGATCGATGAGGAAGAAGGGCCCGATCCACCGGAACCAGCCCGGCTGGTCGTTGAACCTCGGCGACAACGCGGCGCTGTACATGACGTGACGGAGGTTGATCACCGCCGCTGTCGCCACGAGCGTGAGCCAGGTTGCGGTGGCCGCCAAGCTCACCGTCGCGAGCTGTGCTGCACCCGCGAACACGGTCAGATTCGTCGACCATGCAATGCCGGTCGGCATCGCCGAGTCGGTGATCGCCACTCCGAGCACCAGTCCGAACGGGATCGCCGGGATGAACAGCGGGATGGCGGCGCGCACCGCCGCCAAGGTGACGTCGCGTCCGGTCGTGACCGGGTCAACGCGTGGGTGGTCGTCGGCGGGCATCGGGTGTCGAGACTACGAGTCGGCTGCGGGCATCCCGCCAGCGACCCTGGTGTGTGGCGTACCATGTTCTCTCGATGCCCGAAGGCGACACGATCCATCGATCGGCAAGCGCCCTGAGAACAGCGCTCGCCGGCAAACAGATGCTCCGTTTCGATGCGCCCCGACTCATCGGACCGGTGCCTCAGGCGGGCCGAATCGTGGAATCCGTCGAGAGCCACGGCAAGCACCTCGAGATCGAATGGGACGATGGCCTGGTGCTCGACACCCACATGCGCATGACCGGGTCGTGGCATCTCTATCGGCGCGGTGACAACTGGCGTCGTCCGTACATGCAGATGCGCGCGGCGATCGAGGTCGACGACTGGGTGGCGGTGTGCTTCAACGCCCCGCAGGTCGAGACGTACCGCAAGGCCGACAAACATCGCCATCCCGGGATGGGTCGCCTCGGACCCGATCTGTGCAAGCCCGACACCGACCTCGGCGCAGTGGTCAACCTGCTGCTGACGTATCCGGAACCGAACGCACGACTTGGCGAAGTGCTGCTCGACCAACGCGTGATGTGCGGGGTCGGAAACGTCTATCGATGCGAGGTGCTCTGGGCCACCGAGTTGAGCCCGTATGCGCCGGTCGGGGCGCTCAGTGAACGCGATGCGATCCGCGTGGTCAACACCGCGGCGAGGATGTTGCGTTCGAATCTGCATCATGCGAAGCGAATCACCGCGCCATCCGTGAAGGGCGGCCTCGCGGTGTATGGGCGCAACGGGCAACGGTGCTCGCGTTGCGCCGACACGATCGAATGCCGTCGCATGGGCGAGCACAATCGGATCCTGTACCGGTGCCCCGGGTGTCAGACACACCTCGACCCGAAGCGTGAGCGTTCGAGCGACGACACGCCGATGGATCCGCATCCGGCGGCGCAACGCTGGCTCGCCGACCTCCCCTGGAACCGCGACGCCGGCTGATTGCACGATGGGACAGCCGGGGTCAGACCCGTGTCGTCCCGTTCAGCCGCGTCCGAGGATTCGCTCGACGTCGATCTCGATCACGACGCGATCGTCCCGGTCCTTCGGCTGGCGATATCGGGCCGCGTAGCCGTCCACGCCGGCCCGAACGTCAGCGGGTTCGCTCACCAGGCGCACCGGGCCCTCCAAGCTCAACCACCGGCCGCCGTCGACCTGGCACACGGCGGCACGCTGGCCGCGGCCTTCCATCCGTCCCGCGTTGATCGCCTTCTGCGAACCCGCCCACGTGATGACTCGTGCGACTCGTGCCTCGGCGTCGTAGCTGAAGCCCACGGCCACGACATGAGGTGACGCGTCGTCGCGAACGGTCGTGAGCGTTGCGAGGTGGTACTCGCGCAGGAACGTCAACACCTCATCGGACAGAGCAGCTGGGTCGAGCGCCATCACGACAACCTACAAACCGTGACGCGTGGTGATCGGTGTTCACTCGGTTGCGATCGCCTCGAGGACGTTCATGTTCGATGCCTTGTACGAGGGGTACAGCGCCGCAACGAGACCGGCGATCACCGCACCGACCAGGATCGCCACGATGATTGTTGGGTTGAACGCCAGCTTGCTGATCACGTCGTCGGGTACGGCCAGCGACAGGACCACACCGAGGAAGGTCCCGACGACGATGCCGACGATCGCGCCGAAGATCGACACGATCACTGCCTCCCAACGCACCGAGCGGCGTGTCTGACGACGGTTCATCCCGACGGCACGCAACAGCCCGATCTCACGGGTGCGTTCGAACACACCGAGCGCCAGCGTGATCGAGATCCCGAGGATTGCGATCAGGATGGCGAACGCCAGCAGCAGTGTGATGATGATGAGCAACTGGTTGATCTGGGCCTCTTGCGAGTCGAGGAACTCGGCGTTGGTCTGGACGTTGGCCTGCGGGAACGGCTCCATGGCGGCCTGCACTGCAGCGTCGCCGGTTGCGGCGTCGATGCCGTCGGCGAGCTTGGCGATCACGAAGAAGTCCCGAGCCGGCGCGTCGCTGATCTCAGCGAGGGTGTCGAGCCCGATCAACCAGTTACCGAACGTGGCGTCGCCGAAGATGCCGGCGACGGTCAGGGTCTGTTCGACCCCGTTCTGGAAGGTGACCGCGACGGTCGACCCGACGGATGCGTCCAGGTCGGCCGCAGGATCCTTGTGGAGCAGCAGCTCGTTCAGGCCCAGGTCGGCGACGGTGCCGTCCTGGAGGTCCGGGTCGACGAGCTTCTCGAACGCGACGGGATCCACGGCACCGAAGTTCTTGGTACCACCGTCGACCTGGCCGCTGATCCCGCGGATCGGCGTGACCGCCTCGAGCTCGGGAATCTCCGCCAGCGTCTCGCTGACGACAGGAGACAACCCCTGGAACCCTGCGTCGGTGATGATGTAGTCGGCAGAAATCGCGCCCTCCAGTGTGTCGACCAGAGACGACCGCAACGACGAGGCGAACACCGCTGTGCTGCTGACGAGTGCGACACCGATCATCAGCGCCGACGCGCTCGACGAGGTGCGCCGAGGCGAACGAGCCACGTTCTGACGGGCCAGCGCGCCAGGCACCTTGAAGAGCTTCTCGATCGGCCACCCGATCACGCGGGTGACCGGTGTCGCCACGGTGGACGACAAGCTGGCCACGCCCAAGAAGAGCAGCAGCGCTCCGAGGCCGGCGAACCCGATCAGACCAGGCGTACCTCCGGGACTCAGGAAGAGCCCGATCAGGAACAACGTGACTCCGATCAACGTGACGACCACACCTGCGACGAGACGGCGTGACCCCATCGCAGCAAAACCGAGTTCGGGCCGCATCGCAGCCACGGGTGGGATCTTTGCCGCCCGCCGTGACGGCACGATCACTGACACCATCGTGATGCCGATTCCGACGAGTGCTGCGACGATGATCGTGCGGATCTGCAGCACGGTCTGCGTGTCCGGGAACCCGGCACCTGCGGCATTGAACGCTGCGATGAGCCCGCGTGCGACGAGCAGTCCGCCGAAGACTCCGATCACCGTGGCCAGCACGCCGAGGACGAACGCCTCGATGGTGATCATCAAACGCACTTGGCGGCCAGAGGCACCGATGGCGCGCAACAGCGCGAGTTCGCGCAGCCGCTGGCCGATGGTGATCTGGAACACGTTGTTGATGATGAACGCACTCACGAACGCTGTGATGAAGGCGAAGACGAGCAGACCCGTGCCGAAAACATTCACGAATTGGTTGATGTCGTCGGAGGTTTCCTGAGCGACCTGCTCGCCGGTGACCACTTCGGTCTGCGGCGGAAGGACGCGTTCGACCGCCAGTTGCACGGCACCGACGTCGGCGCCTTCGGCAACCGCGACGCTGATGCCATCGACCTTGCCGTCGGCGCCGAAGTTCACGAGGGCCGTTTCGAGGTCGAGCGCGACCAGCTGCGCACCACCGAAGCTGTCGGCGCTGCCGAGGCCTACGGTGCCGGTGATCGTCCCTTCGAACGTGCCAACATCGGTCAGGTACGAGACGGTGTCGCCCACTGCGAGGTTCTCGTTGTCCGCGGTCGCCTTGTCGATTGCGAGTTCGTCTGGCCCGCTCGGCGCTCGGCCCTCTTTGACGGTGACACCTTGGACGCCGTCGTCGCCCAGCCATGACACACCGAGCGTCGGCCCGCCTGCAGGAGTGATCACCTCGCCGTCCCGGCCGATGAGTTGTGCGAAGCGGTTGAGCGTCGGTTCGGCGATGCCGACGCCGTCGACCTGGCGGACAGCGTCGGCGATCGCGACGTCGATCGGGTCGCGGGCATCGTTGGTGTCGAACTGCTGCGCGGCCCTCACCTCGAGGTCGACGTCTTCGCCGAGTTCCTGGAAGAGGTTGTCGAATGTGGCCCGGAGGCTGTCCGCAAGGACGAACGAGCCCACCACGAACGAGACGCTGGCCGTGATCGCGAACAGGATCGCGAGCGTCCGGCCCCAGCGGGCTCGGATGCTCTTTCGGGCGATGAGTGTTCCAGCGCTCACGTCAGTCCCAGTTCCTGAGGTGATCGATCACCTGGTCGACGCTCGGGTCGGCCATCTCGCCGGTGATCTTGCCGTCGCCGACGAAGACCACCCGATCCGCGTAGGCGGCGGCGACGGGGTCATGGGTGACCATCACGATCGTCTGACCGAAGTCGCGTACTGCGTTGCGCATGAACGACAGGATCTCCGTGCCGGTGACCGAATCGAGGTTGCCGGTCGGTTCGTCGGCGAAGATGATCTGCGGACGCGACGCCAGCGCCCGGGCTACGGCCACACGCTGCTGTTGGCCTCCAGAGAGCTCGCTCGGGCGGTGTTTCAACCGATCGCCCAGCCCCACCGTGGCCACGACGTGGTCGATCCACTCCGTGTCGCCCGACTCCCCGCCCAGCATCATCGGGAGCCGGATGTTCTCGTCGGCGGTGAGCGTCGGGATCAGGTTGAACGCCTGGAAGACGAAGCCCACCTTGGTGCGGCGCAGCTCGGTGAGCGCCTTGTCGTCGAGCGACGCCAGATAGGTGTCGCCGATGTACGTCGCGCCCGAGGTGAGGGTGTCGAGCCCGGCGAGGCAGTGCAGCAGCGTCGACTTGCCGGACCCTGACGGCCCCATGATCGCGCTGAACTTGCCGGTCTCGAATGACACGGTGACGCCGTCGAGAGCGTGAACCTGTGCATCACCGATGCCGTAGGTCTTGCGGGCGTCGACGGCGCCGGCGGCCGCGGTCGACGTGGCGTCAGTGGCGGGAGCCGGCATCGCAGGGGGAGCAGGAGGGGTGGACATGCCCCTGGTCTACCGGTGATCCGAGGGACGCGCATCCCTCTCTGGGTGGATCGTGGTCAGCCGAAAGGGGGAAGGAGTATCAGCGGTCGCCTGGTGTGACGACACCGGATTCGTAGGCGATCACGACGGCTTGGACGCGGTCGCGGGCACCGAGCTTCGAGAGGATCCGTCCCACATGGGTCTTGATCGTCGCCTCGCCCAGGTACAACGATCGTGCGATCTCGCCGTTCGACTGACCGCTCGCCATCAGCCGCAGGACGTCGAGTTCTCGTTCGGTCAGCGATTCGATCTCCGGGTAGGACGATCGGTCGTGGACCGGCTGTCGGGCGATCTCGTCGATGAGGGCCTGGGTGATCGACGGAGCGAGGAGGGCGTCGCCGTTGGCGATGATACGGATGGCGTCGACGAGTTGTTCAGCGGGTGCGTCTTTCAGCATGAAGCCGCTCGCTCCGGCGCGGAGTGCGGCGTGCACGTAGTCGTGCAGGTCGAACGTGGTCAGCATCATCACACGCGTGTCGGGGTGTCGTTCCCGGATCGCCCGGCAGGCTTCGATGCCGTCCATCCTGGGCATACGAACGTCCATCAGGACCACGTGTGCGTTGGCGCGATCGGCCAGCTCGACGGCGGCCGCTCCGTCGCCCGCTTCGCCGACGACAGTGAGATCGGGTTCGGCCTGCAGGATCATGCGGAACCCGACCCGCACCATCTCCTGGTCGTCGACGAGCATGATTCGAATCACGGTACGACGCTCGCCGGTAGTCGGTGGCTCGATCCGGCGTCGACGGGCAGGCTGGCGCGAACCTGCCAACCTCCGCCCGGCCTGGGACCGGCGGTCACGGAGCCGCCGACCGCTGCCACTCGCTCGCGCATGCCGACGATGCCGAACCCGTCTGGTCCTGGTAGCGAGCCGGCGCCCCGGCCGTCGTCGGTGACGGCGATCGCGACGTTGTCGGCCGTGACGTGGAGCTTGACCGCTACCTCGCCGACCGCCCCGGCATGACGGCGCACGTTGGTCAGCGCCTCCTGGATCAATCGGAACCCGGTCACCGACACGCTGTCCGGGATCGCTGCCACGTCACCATCGATCCGCAGCTCCACGGGAAGGTCGTCGAATCCGGCGAGGAATTCGAGGTTCGTGAGCAACGGCTGTGGCCCCGGTGGCGTGGCGAAGGGTTCGGCATCGGTGCGGAGCACGCCGAGGATCGATCGCAGCTCGGTCATCGTCTGACGGCCTGTCGATTCGATGGTCTCGAGGGCCGTGGCAGCGAGCTCGGGTGAGTCGGCAAGGCTCCGGCGAGCGGCTGCCGCCTGGATCACCATCACGCTGACCGAGTGGGCGACGCCGTCGTGGAGGTCGCGGGCGATTCGGGTTCGTTCAGCAGCGACGCGCTGCTCGGCGAGCAGACCCTGTTCTCGTTCGGCGCGCTCAGCCCGTTCGGCGAGGCTGGCGTTCTGCTGTCGTCGCCGCCGCAGGTTGTCGCCGAGCACGAACGCCGTGATCAACAACACGCCGGTCGAGATGAACTCGTCGAGGAGCGACAGTCCATCGATCCAGCCCGCCACGAACAGCAGCCCGACCATGACGGCGATAGCGCTCATCACGCGCGTTCGGCCGACGCCACTGGTGTTGGCCCCGATCGAGTACACCGCCACGACCGAACCGATGAACGCTGCGCCGCCGACGCCGATGAACAGCGCGATGACCTCGGCGGTGATCACGACGACCCCAGCGACGAGCGAGTGTGTGCGCCGCCAGTACACCGGTGCGGTGCCTGCGAGCACGAGCAGGACGGTCCACCAGGTCGGGTCGAGCTGATTCGGATCGTTCACCGAGGTCTGCCCGACGAGATGGGCAGGGATTGCCGCTGCGACGATCATCAGCGCGAGGAGACCGTCGGCCGCCCGGGGATGGGTGCGCAGCCAGACGATGGGATGCGGGTGGGGCATGGTCAACCCGACGCTACCCATTCGGATCGATACGGTGATCAGTCTGTGGGGGGACGTGCCGTACGATCACGGGTTGATGGTCACCTGCGCGTCCTGTGACGCCAAACTTCCCGATGGTGCACGATTCTGTCCGTCGTGTGGATATGCGGTCGCGTCGTCGCCCGCCCCGCCCACTGCGGAGGAGCGTCGGGTGGTCACGGTGGTGTTCGCCGATCTCGTCGGCTACACCGCGTTGTCGGAGCACCTCGATCCCGAACGGGTGAAGCGGCTGATCGACGCCAGTTTCGAGCGGTTGATCGCCGACATCACCGCATTCGGCGGACGCGTCGACAAAGTGCTCGGCGACGGAATCCTCGCGCTGTTCGGAGCGCCGGTCGCTCACGAGGACGACGCCGATCGCGCCATCCGGGCAGCGATGAAGATGCACGAGTCGCTCGCCCGCTTCGTCGCGGAGCAATCAGATCTCGACGGCCCCCTGCAGTTGCGTATCGGGGTCAACACCGGAGAGGTCGTTGTCGGCAACGTGTCGGGCACTGCCGAGTACACGGCAATGGGTGACGTCGTCAACGTCGCATCTCGCCTGCAAACTCTGGCGGACCCTGGCGGGATCCTGATCGGCGATTCGACAGCGTCGCTTGCCTCGGAAGAGATCCTGCGCGAGCCGATCGACACACTCGAGGTGCGTGGGCGCGAGCAGACCGAACGAGTGTGGAGAATCGTCGGCCGGCGGCGTCGAGTCCCCACCATCGGGCCGCGGTTCCACGACGTGCCATTCGTCGGCCGGTCGACGCAGTGGGAGCTCCTGGCATCGATCATGGCAATGGTCGCCAACGGACAGAGCGCAATCGTTTCGGTCATCGGCGAAGCCGGTGCCGGCAAGACCCGATTGGTGTCCGAGGCGCTCGATGCCTTCCCCGGTCGCGCCGTCACCATCTTCTCTGGCGCCTGCGCGCCGTATGGCGAGACCAATGTGTGGGCACCCATCGCCACCGCGTTGTTCCATCGCCTGGAACTCGACCAGGACGCACCACCGAATCTGCTGCGTGAGGTGAGCCGGGTCAAGGGCGTCGAGTTGTATGGGTTCGACGCCGACGATCCTGTGCTCGAACGCTTCGTCGACGCCGTGCTCCACCTACTCGGGTATCCATCCGAACTCGATCACGTACCGCCGGCGCAAGCACGCGAGGTCCTGTTCTCGCTGATCGTCGAAGGGCTCCGCCGCCGCACGAAGACAGGCCCCGTCGTGCTGTGGATCGACGACCTGCAGTGGGCCGACGTGCTGATCATCGAGCTGCTCCATCGCATCGCCAGATCGCTGGTCGATCGACCACTCCTGATCGTGACGGCGCAGCGAGACGAAGCCGAGCTCGACTGGCCGCCAGCCACCGATCAGCCGATCACGGTGCGGATGCCCCTGGATTCGCTGACCCGCGCGGATGCCGCCCGGCTCGTCGGCGCCGTGCTCGGGCCGGTGGCAAACGAAGCCTTCGTCGACAGCCTGATCGAGCGCGGCGGTGGCAATCCGCTGTTCCTGATCGAGCTCGCTGAACTCGCCAAGTCGAATCCGAGCAGCACGGCGCTCCCGGGTTCGCTGCGTGCCCTGATCTCGGCGCGCCTCGACCAGCTCCCGCCCGCACAACGTTCGATCATCGACAACGCAGCGGTCCTCGGAGCGTCTGGGGCCGTCGAGTCATTGGAGAAGTTCGCGGCCGAGATGGTGCAGGACTTCGGACTCGACGATCTCGAGGCCCTCGACGAACAAGGACTTCTCGATGTCGACGGCCCGACCTGGCGGTTCCGCAGTGACGTCGTTCGTGAGGTCGCGTATCAGACGCTGACCAAGTTGGTGCGTGCGCAACGCCATGCGGGCACCGCAGCGGTCATGAGCCGGACCTCGCGAGTGCCGATCGATCAGGTGGCCCACCATGCTGCGTGTGCGGCCGAGTTGGCTGCTGAGATCGGGCCGGTTCCGGGTCTTTCCGATGACGCCGCCGATCAGGCCGTCGGCCTCTTGTTCGAGGCGGCGAAGCGCTCGATGGACATCGGAGCGTTCAATCAGGTCCGTCGCCAGGCGACCCGCGCGCTGGATCTCGGCCCGAGCGATCCGGTCGTTGCTCGCGAGTTGTTGCTGCTGCGGGCGCAGGCTCAAACGGAACGTCGGGTGATCGCTCCGGCGCGCGCCGACGCCGAGGATGCCCTCGAAGCAGCGGTGGCGGCTGGCAATCGACGTCAGGAAGGTATTGCGCGCCGACTGCTCGGGATCTTGCACCAGCGTGACGGTGACCTCGCGGGCGCCAGGCTTGAACTCGGTGCGAGCGTCGACATCTTCCGCGACCTGACCGACGACGTCGAGTTGGCGTCGTCGTTGCGTGAGCGCGGACTCGCCGAGGTGTTCGGCGGCTCGTTGGGTGATGCCGAGTGGCTGCTCGGTGAGGCCGAGGCACTCACCGAGCGGCTGCACGATCCTCGAGGGCGGGCGTGGGTTCGTCAGCACCAGGCTTGGGTGGCGTTCCTGTCGGGCGATGCGTCGTTGGCCGAGACGAGGTTGTTGACCGCGGCGCAGGAGTTCGACCTGCTGGGTGACCGGTTCGGTCGCGGATGGGCAGCGGGCCTGCTGGCGTATGTGCGCTTCTATCAGCGCCGTTTCGACGAGGCCGAGGCCCTCGCCGTCGAGGTCCGTCGCGACACGATGGAACTCGGTGACCCTTGGGCGCCAGCGATGATGGATTCGTTGATTGCTTCGATCCGGTTGTGGTCGTCGCACTTCGTCGAGGCAGAGGACCTGTCGCGTAAGGCGTTGACGAGCTTCCGAGAGCTGGGCGACAAATTCGGGGTGGTCCAGGCCCTCGCGCCGCGAATGCGCGCGCTCGTCGCGCTCGGCCGGGCTCACGAAGCCGAGCGGGGCATCGAAGAGTCACTTGCGTTGAGTGACTCGTTCGGCGATCTGTCGTTCCCGATGATGGCGGCTGCCGGTGCTGCGGTACACCTCGGCCTCGGCGAGCGAGCGCTCACGATCAGCCAGCAGGCGTTGGACCGATCGGCGGCGATGGGTGCTGACGGCACCGAGTCGCGCATCACCCTCGCGTTGGCGCTGTGCCAGGTCGGTCGCGCCGACGAGGCGCTGGCCGTGCTCCTCGATGTGGACAACGTCTCGCCGTATCTGTTCGCCGTCCGAGCGTTGGCCCGGGCGATCACGGCTGATTCATGGGGAAGCATCGATGACGCAGTTCATGTAGCGGCCGACGACGGAGCGACCTATCTCGATCGTGTCATCGCCGACATTGCGGCTGGCGTTGCCCAGCTGCAACTCGGGCGACGTGAGCTGGCGGCGGAGCACTTCGAACATGCTCACACGACGGCGAACGAGGCTGGAGACGTGGTCGCTCGAGAGCTGGTTGCGTTGACCCGCTCGGTGGTGTCGTCCGAGGTGACCCACGTCGAAGCTGGTCACCTCGGTTCCGGCTGGAAGGTCGTGGCCACCTCGCTCGCTGCCGTGGCCGACATCTCCGGCGAACCGGTGGCGTGAGGCGCCCGGCCGATGTCGGACGAGCCGCCGCACCCCACCGGGCTGATCGTCGGCCGCTTCGACCCGCCACATCTCGGGCACTCGCACATGATCGAGTGGGCAGCGCAGCGCTGCGAGGCGCTGGTCGTGTTCGTCAACACCTCACCTGATCGCGACACGGCTCCCGGCAGGCTCCGAGCTGGCTGGTTGGCGGAACTGCATCCCGACGTGACCGTGATCGAGCTTCGACATCGCCTCGGCACCGACTTCGACGACGAGGAATTGTGGGCGAGGTGGATGGCGCTGTTCGAAGAGCACTGGCCGCTCGACGACGGACCCCACGCAGTGTTCTCGTCGGACGCTTACGTGGTCGAGCTGGCGGTCCGATTCGGCGCCGACCACGTGGTGGTCGACGCCGATCGGGTCACCGTGCCGATCTCGGCCACCCAGATCCGTGACGACCCGGGTTCACATCTCCGGCACCTGGCCCCACCCGTGCGGGCCTGGGTGGAGGCCAATTGGCT
This sequence comes from Acidimicrobiales bacterium, assembly GCA_038321235.1. GTDB lineage: Bacteria > Actinomycetota > Acidimicrobiia > Acidimicrobiales > Ilumatobacteraceae > Sva-07. The sequence continues at coordinate 24,405 of JBBQEU010000042.1, forward strand.
CTGACACCCCGACGTCCCGTCGATGGACGGTTGGGGTTCAGCGGTTGGGCTGCTTGGTCACCCGGAGGTAGGGCTTGACGGGGTTCCAGCCGGCGGGGAACAAGTCCTTGGCCTCGTCGTCCGAGAGGGCCGGGACGATGATCACGTCGTCGCCGTCCTTCCAGTTCGCCGGCGTCGCGACCTTGTAGTCGGCCGTGAGCTGGAGGCTGTCGATCACGCGCAGGATCTCGTCGAAGTTGCGGCCGGTCGATGCCGGGTAGGTGAGGGTGAGCTTGACCTTCTTGTCGGGGCCGATCACGAACACCGAACGCACCGTGAGCGTGTCGCTGGCGTTCTCGTGGATCATGTCGTAGAGGTCGGCGACCTTGCGTTCGGGGTCGCCGATCATCGGGAAGTTGACCGCGGTGCCCTGGGTCTCTTCGATGTCGCCTTCCCAACGCACGTGGCTGTCGACCGGGTCGACCGACAGGCCGATCACCTTGACGTTGCGCTTGTCGAACTCGGGCTTGATCTTGGCGACGTAGCCCAGTTCGGTCGTGCAGACCGGCGTGAAGTCTTTCGGGTGGCTGAACAGCACGCCCCACGAGTCGCCGAGCCACCCGTGGAAGCTGATGTCGCCCTGGGTGGTGGGGGCGGTGAAGTCGGGGGCGATGTCGCCGAGTCGGACGGACATGATGGATCTCCTCGTTGCAGTGGTGCGGTCGTCGGGCTGACGCAGCGCCGAACGCTACCGGCATACCC
>JBBQEU010000043.1:0-25027 GCA_038321235.1 Acidimicrobiales bacterium
CAGGTGCCGGGGGCCGGCAAGGTCGTGTCGAAGCTGATGGAACCGACCGTTGCCATGCCCATCCTGCTGGCTCTCATTGCACTGCTGGGGCTGTCGCTGCTCGACGAGCCGCCACGCAAGGTCGTGCGCCGCGTGATCGATCGTGTCAGGCATCGCGATCCTCGCGTCGACGAGCTCGACACCGCACTCGCGGCCATGGGCGTCGACGTGTCACGCCTGCAGCAGATGGACGACCTCGACCTGCAGTTGTACGCACTGGGCGTCGACGTCCCGGACATCCCCGCCATCCCCGCCATCGTTGCCACCACCGCCACGAGCGCTGCGGTCGACGAGACCATTCCCATGCCCCGGCACGGACGCTGGTTCGAGGACGGGTTGTGGGACTTCACGCTGCCACGATCTGATGGCCCCGGATTCGTCCGCACGCCGAGCAGCGATCCGCCGCAAAGCCCATCAAAGCCCGTCGAGGCCGCGGAGGTCGAAAAACGGACCCCGGCACGGTCGAGATAGCAGCAGCGCACGATGAGCCGGGCCGCGACGAGAGCCACTGCCGCACTGCTGTGCGGGGTGGTTCTCGTCGCGCTCGGACTCGCGTTCGTCGGGCTTCCCGATTCCGAGCGTTCACCGGACTCGATGAGTGTCGAGATCGACTTCGACACGTTCACGCCCGGTGTCACGCAGACCCGATCGTCATCGGTCGAGGTTCCCGTGCCATCGCGGGTGGCCGTCGCACGAGTTGACACGATTGGACCCGACGTGGCAATCGACGTCGATCTCACGATCTGCGATCGCGGCGACTGCCGACCGTTGGAGGCCGGCGCCGAACTCGAACCCGGGCCGTACACGTTGACAGTGGCGGCCACGCTCGACGACCAGGTCGCCCCGGGCAGTTCGGGCCGGTTCGTCGGCGAAATCCGCATCGTCGAAACGAGCCAGACGACAGCGATCGACACGACGTTGATGATGGTGATCGCCGGGATCGGGCTCCTTGCCATCGCCATCGGCGCACTGCTGGTGGATCGCCGCCAGGGAGTCGTGCGATGAGTCGGCGGAAATTTGATCTCCGGCGACGGTCTCGTACGATCGCCACGCTCGTGGTGATGGGCGGGCTGCTGGCCACCGCCGCTGGCGTGCAGGCAACCGCCGCGTCGTGGACCGACTCGGTCGAGTTCGCCGCCACCGTCCGATCGGCCAACACCACCACGACCTCCACGACCACCACGTCGCCGAGCACCACGACCTCCTCGACGACCACGACCTCGACCTCGATGCCGACGACCACCACGTCGTCGACCACCTCGACCTCGACCACCACCTCCTCCACGTCGACGCCGTCAACGAGTTCGACGACGACGACGGCGCCCCCGCCGCCGCCGAGCATCAGCTCCGGGGGAATCAGCGCTGCGAGCCCCGAAACCGTGATCACCGGCATCGGTTGGACCCAGCCCGACGCCAAGGGGTTCTGCACCGACGTCAGCGTGACCGGCATCAGCTCGACACCCTGGGACTGGGCCATCCAGATCGACCTCACGGCCGCCCCGTGGTACGGGACACGGCCGCAGCACGTCAGCGTGCGCGGCACCGGCACCACGACGACGCTGAGCTCCTCCCTTGTCCTCGTCACCGGGCGCTCGAACGGCGGCCCATGGGATCCCGTCAAGAACAACACCCCGATCACCAACGCGCAAACTGCCGTCGTCACCATCTGCACCCAGACGCCACCGGTTCCCACACCCGCAAACCCGAGTTGGTACACCGTGACGGCCGCTCCACAGATTGCGACCAACAGCGAGGCATGCGTTTTGGTGACGGCAACCCCGACCGACCTCGCAACCGGCCCGTTCTTCTTCGGTTGGACCGCGACGATCGACCTGACCGCCGCAAAGGCTGCACTCATCGCCGCCGGCGGCACCCCCAAGAAGGTCAGCTGGTCACCTCAACCCAACGGGGCGCCTGGCTACTCGGTGACACCGTCCGACTTCAACACACCGCTCGACACGTACACCATCGCCAGCGGCTACGACTACGCACTGCGCGCCGGCGCCGGCCCGAAGGCGGTGACCGTCTGCGTGAGCGGTAAATGATGGCTCGGCCACCTGCGCTCACAGCGACCTGGGCGGATCTGATGCGACATCCGCAATCGAGCGTGCGGGCGCGAGATCGGTTGGGAGACGCGCAATCGGCTCGCTTCGTGCCACGATGGTGGGGTGGCCGGAGTTTCATCGTCACGCCCCGAGCGCGACCTCGGCGCGATCCGAGACGGAGATCCCGTCGCGTTCGTCGCTCACCTCGACCATTGGGTCGATCGGATGCACGACGCGTCGCAGGACATCGTCGGGACCACCGACGCCGCAGCCACCGTCTGTCACGACGTCGTCCAGTCGCTCTGGGAGCACCGCGATGACCTCACCGCCAACGAGTTGAGCGGCGACTCGTTGCTCCTGGCCACGCGGAAGCGGGCGCTGGACCATCTCGCAGCGCACGGGTGGCATCCGCCGAGCACCGACAGCCTCGCAGGATTGCACCACGACAGTGCAGCCACCCGCTACCGCGTCACACTGGCCCACGCGGCCGCAACAGTGATCGGTGCCAGCAACGTCAGCGTGCTCGACCTGCATTTCCGTCACGGCGTCGATGCGGCCGCACTCTCCGACGCGCTGGGCGTTGCCACCACCGCTGCACCGCGACGACTCGCCCAGCTGCGTTCCGAACTCGACGAGGCAATCGCTGCATACGCACTGTGGAGCGGCGCGCGACCGGGCTGCCCCGGCCTCGGCGACGCCACCGAATTCGACGCGACGGTGTTCGAGACCGTCAGCCGTCACCGCGGCACCTGCCACGAGTGCGCCCGAGAACATCGATCACTCGTCAACCCGGCAGGACTGTTCCTCACGGCACCGACCACGGCGGTCGCCCCGGCACTCCGTCAACGTGTGCTGTCGATCGCGTCGGATTCCGGTGCACTGTCGACAGCAACCGTCGCAGCACCCGTCGCTGCGACGACGATCGACGGTGCTGGTGCTGGCGCTCTCGACGGTACTGGTGCTGAGGCACCGCCCGCCGCCGCAGCCGACATCGATGAACTCTGGGCCTCCACGGCGGGGGCAGCCCCGGCTCCGAGAGTCGCGCCCGTCGCGCCCAGTCGCCCCCCGGCGCGTCCTCGAACGGCGACGATCGTCGGCGGTGCAATGGTGTTGCTCGCGACGGTGACGGGCGGTGCTGCGCTGACGATGCAGGGATCGGACAGCGGTGACCGGATCGTCGTCGATCGCGGGTCGAACTCCGAACAGCCACAAACGGACGAAGAAGAACCCGAGGTGCGCGCGCTCGGACCCGTGCCGCCGTCCACCGAGCGCAGGACCACATCGACCTCGCCGACATCGACTGCCGCGTCCACCACGACATCGACATCGACCACGGCGCCGGCAACCGAACCTCCAGAGACGCCGGCAACCACCACCGGACCACAGGTCGCAACAGGAATCCCCCCGCGGCCGACCTCCACCAGGCCAGCCACCCCGACCTCGACGGTGGCCTCGTCACCCGTCACCACCACGACCGCCGCGACCACCACCACCGCTACCACGACGGCCCCGCCGACCGCCACCACTGCAGCTCCCACCACAGCGCCCGCCGCAACCACGACCGCTCCGACGACAACTGCGGCACCCACCACCACCACCACCACGACCACGACGACCACGACGACCACCACGACCACGACGACCACCACGACCGAACCAACGACGATCACACCGTAGGGCCCCTGGCGTCTCACGTCCGTCGATGCGTCGAAGTCGGGCCACGTCGCGCGGGCCAGGCCCAGTCGCCACGAGCTCCTGGGCGTTGCACCATACGCAACCGCGCAACTGAGCGCGTTCCCCATTGCGTCTCATGGCGCCCACTGTCGAGGCATGCCACGACGGAGGGAGAACGACATGGGGACCGCACGCCGACACCGACCGAGGGTTCGCCGACGCATCGACGCACTCAGCGCGCTGATCGCCACGGCGATCGTCGCGCTGCTGTTGATCGCGAGCAACGGGCGGGCGCCGGCGACCGATGCCGCTCCCCCACCAACGGGCGGGTTCGCACACGGTGCGGCAGGTTCCGGGCGCAACGGGTTCGGCGGGTCGATCGCTCCGTCACCGACGATCCGGTCGTGGCCGGGCACCGGTTCCGGCGGTAACGGCGGGCCGTTCTCGTTCATCGGCGCCCACTACGGATCGCTGTGGCAGGTGCCGGCGGCGGCCAACAACTCGCGCGGCGTCGGCTACTGCGTGATGGAAGACATCGGAGGCGAAGGCAGCGTGTCCCTCCAGCCCGACCCGGCGGTCTGGGACGCCGGCGAGATGGCACGGGCCGCCGCTCTGATGTCCAGCTTCGGCGGCGATCGGGTCGTGCCATACGGCATCGATGCGTCCGGCGGTTACGACGCTGCGTCGGGCGAATGGCAGCAACCATCGCTGTTCGGTGGCGGCGAGTACACGCGCCGTCGCCACGTGGCGGTGAACTTCGGGGTGAAGATGTTCGTGGAAGACGTCAGCCCGACGGGCGCGGTCGCCGGGCTCAAGCTTGCCCGCGACACCACTGTCGTCAACGGGTCGGGCGGCGACTTCTCGGCGCTGAGCAACGGGTACGCGATGGCGCAGCGCTTGGCAGGTGTCGCCGAGGCGCAACACGCTGTCGGCGGCGTACGACTCCAGATGGTGTGGGCCACACCCGAGGGGGCAGCACCGACCCGACCCGGGACCTACGCGCTCGAGGTGCGCGCCGCCGACGTGGCGGGCAAGCCGGTCGGGTTCGTCCCAGTGATGGTGTTGTCCGACATCGGGATCGACGGGGCTCGCACGGTCGGCGCCACCGCAGCCGTCAACCGCACAGCCGACTCGGCCGACGACACCGCCCGGTGGTTGGCGGGCGATGCGCTGGGCTGGCCGACCATGGACATGGGCGGACCGTTGGCTGCCGACGCCCGGTTCGGGGTGGGAGCCAACCGGCTCGGTGCCGATGTCACCGACGTCGGCGGCGTCACCCACTTCGATGTCACGATCACCGCGAGCGAGTGGCAACTCGCGTTCCACACCCAGGCGCCCACCGCGGATGTGTCGCTGTATTCGGGCACGGGCATCCAGGGCCAGATCACCTGGAGCGGCCCGCCCCAGTCGGCATCGGTGCACGTCGCCGGCACTCCGCCGCCGCCGCCTCCTCCTCCACCGCCGCCGCCTCCTCCTGCTCCGGCCGTCGGCGCGGTCACCGTACGCAAGGTGCTCGACGCTGCCGACGTGCAAGGTGGCCGCGACATGTCCGGCTTCGGGTTCGAGGTGACCGCGGCCGACGGTGCACCGATCGGGCAATTGGTCACGGGGGCCGATGGACGCACGCCGTCGCTCGGGGCAACCGCCGGGACGTACACGATCACTGAAGTCGGACGTCCGTCGTGGGCGGCCGGGCTCACCGACGGTGGACCGGTCACCTTCGCCTTCGAACCCGATGGCGGAGCCGACGTGCGCGAACTCGTCTACACCAACCGGGTGCCCTCATCGTCGATCACCACGGCGGCGCGCGACGCCGGCGACGGCGACCAGGTGGTCGAGCTCGGACCGGGCGACGCCACGATTCTCGACACGATCAGCCACACCGGCCTCGTGCCGGGAACCGAGTACGTCGTCAGCGGAGAACTGATGGTGCGACCCGCCCGCAGTGGTTCGGCGGCGGATGGCAATTCGTTCCCCGACGCGACCATCGTGACGAGCACGGCAACCGAGACGGTGGCAAGTTCGACCGTCGCATCGGTCGAGATGATCCCGACCGGCATCACCGGCTCGACCAACTTCGTGCCGAGCCAGCCCGATGGCGACGTGGACGTCGAGTTCACGGTGCCGGCCGAGTCACCACTGCTCGGCCACGTCGTGGTCGTCTACCAGCGGCTCTCGGTTGCGTCGTCGGGGCGCATCGTGGCCGTCCACGCCGACCCGAACGCCATCGAGCAGACCCTGCGCTTCGCCGACGTCACACCCTCCACGACCACACCGTCCACGACCACACCGTCCACGACCACACCCTCCACGACCACGCCGGACACGACCGCACCACCACCGACCACCATCCAACCGGCCACCGTGGCACCGCCGACCACCACGATCGCCGTCGCCTCGACCCCGCTGGCTTCACCACCCCCACCGACTGCGCCCACGACAGGACCTCACCTCCCGCGCACGGGGAGCGACGGGTCGCGTTCCACGGCGACCGCCGCCCTGGCGATGCTGCTGCTCGGCTCCGGGCTGCTCCTCATCGCCACCCGCCGCGACGCAACGGGTCATCGAGGCGTCGTCGATTCTGCGGCATCGGGCCCGCCGTAGCGCGATGGCGCCTCAGTGGGTCATCAGCGCCACGGGAAGCCCGAGGCCGACGTCGGCGCGGATCGTGGCGATGCGGCGTCCGGGCTGCACAGCACCCTTCGGCGGTGAGATGCGGTCTGAGCCGATCACGTCGCACGCCGCGTCGAGATCCTCGACGATCACGACCAGACCCCAGAAGCTCGCCGGCCCCTCGGGCAGGTCGGGTCGCTCCACCAGTTCCACGATCAGACCCCCACGGCCGATGCGGTGGAACCCCTGGCGCATCGAGCCGACCTCGCGGATCCGCTTCAACTCGCAGCCGGTCACGTCCGCGATCGCTGCACTGGTCCGCTCGAGATCCGCAGTCGACACGACCACGTGGTCGAGGCCCGAGGCTCCCAACGGATGTTCCGCGTAGACCGGCGCCATCGGAGCGACGACCTCGGTCACGAGTCCATCGACATCGAACGTGCCCGGATCACCTGACCGCTCGTGGCCCGGCACACCGCTGAGCGCCCATCCGACGACCCCACCCGAGATCGCATCGCCGACGGGCACCACGCGGATCGAGGTACCGACGAGCGGGATCACGCCGTCGTCGGTGACGTTGAATCCGAGCGTTCGCCATGTGGTGGCATCGCCTGCCACGGTCAGCCACTCGACCTTGGGATCCATCGTGGCGGTGCCGTCGCTCATCGAAGCAGTCTCCCCCGTAGCGGTCGTTGCCCCGAAGCCGAGCGTCGGGCCCCGACGCGACGAAGCGCCCGATCGACGGCTCCGGGAGGAGCAGCCATTCGAGCGCTTCAGCGATTCGATGCGCTCGTGGAGCGCATGCGAGTGGTCAGCCGCGACCCATGTTGGGACGCTTGCCGTGATTCGCCTTCGAGCGGCGCATCTTGGCCTTTTTCTTCTTCGTCTTCTTCGACATGGGTCACCACGCTAGCGGTGGAGTGCGAGACATCCTCCCAGGTCACTGACCAGGCGTTATGAGCAGACGCGTGGGGCCGGGGTCACCTCGAATGTCACGCAGACGTAGAGCGTCAGGGCATCTCGACGATGGTGACCACGCCGGTGTCGCCGTCGACTTCGATCAGCGCACCATCGGGGATGCGTTTGGTGGCATCCGTCGCCGACACCACGCACGGAATCCCCAACTCGCGACAGACGATGATCGCGTGGCTCAGCGGCGCACCGACGTCGACCACCACGCCACCGGCCGGCACGAACAGCGGCGTCCACGACGGATCGGTGATGGGCGCGACCAGGATGTCGCCCGGGTCGAGCGCACTGGGGTCGTGCGAATCGAGCACCACCCGGGCGATGCCGCGCACGATGCCCGGGCAACCCGGCACACCGTGCACGACCTCGCCCACCTCGACCCCCGTGATCACTGCTGCGTCGCGGCGGGCGTAGCTCGACATGTCGGGCCGACCGCCGTGGAACAAGAACTGCTCCTGCAGCGCCGCCACCTCGTCGAGCAACGCTTCGCGCTCGGCGAGGACTCCGGAGAACTTGCGGGGGTCGTCGACGGCCTCGTCCAACTCGGCTCGGGTGAGCAGGCCGAAGTCGTTGATCTTGCGAAACGTGCCGTCGGCGACCCGGCGGCGCCCGAACTCGTTGTAGGCGACACGCATTTCCTGGACCAGCTTGATGTTGTTGGTCTTGGTGCGCTCGCGGCCGGGCATGAACACCGTGGCGGAGTGCAGTGCCGCCTGGAACTGCGCCTGGGTCTCGGGATCCCCCTCGAGCATCGCGGTGATCTCGGCCCCGATTCGCTCGCGCTCGGTCGCACGATCGGCGTTGTGCGCGCGCGGCGCTGCCGACTCCCCGGACAGGCGCATCCGGTCGATCGCAGCGAGCGCCAGATCGGGTTCGGTCTCCCACGTCGGCGAACGGGTCTCCCACTCGTTCGGACCGCGACAGCCGTACTTGAACGCGAAGTCGTCGAACGCCGCGAGGAACGCCGCTGCGTCCGGGCTCTCGCTGGCCGTCAGGCGGCCGTGCAGTCCTCGGTACCCGCTGTCGAACAGGGCGTTGAGGTCGTCCGATGCCGCAGTCATCCGACCGAGGTCCCACATCACCATCGCCGGTGCTGCGGACTCGACGTCGCCGAGTCCGGCCAACAGCTTCAGCGTGTCGGTCGGACGTCCCACCGCAGTGCACACCTTGGTGATGATGCCGATCGGCAACGTCGCCAGGAACGAGATGAAGATGTGCTCGGTGAACAACGTCTCGAAATGCATGTCGGCCAGGTCGGTGGCGTGGTCGATCAGCTCGCGGTCCGACATCACCGACAGATCGGGACGGTCGGCGCGCAGCTCGTTCATCGTCCGTTCGTGGGCGAGCACGTCGGGGAGATCCGGCGTGGTGAGCACCCAGTTGAAGGTGGCGCCGATCTGCTCGGTGAGTTCGGGGCGGTCGAAGCCCGGCTTCACGACGAACTCGGGAACGCCGGGAGCGTCGCCGAAGAACGAGTCGTCGATGTCCTCGGCCGTCATCCCCGGAGCACGGTGGCCGAGCATCCGCAGCGCACTCGCATTCAGGTACGCGTATCCACCGGTGACGCCCAGGAAGACGCACTGGTCGTCGGGCAGTTCGTCGGGCGTCATCACCCCGATGCGGTAGTACGCGTTGCGGAACCCCAGTTCGGCACCGCCGAGTCCGCCGCTGTGTTGGAAGTACTGGAACGACAGCGGCGCCACCGGATCGGGGAACACCTCGCCGACGTTCGCCCGGGTGTAGAAGTCCCACTCCTCGCTCAGCTCGGTCTGCACCAACCACTTGTCGACCATCGCCCGACCCCCCAGTCGTCTCGTCGTCTTCGTTGCGGTGCCCGACACTACTCACGCCGCCACTCCCGCCGCAGCCACCGGCGTGTGTGTTGCATCCGGGTGGACCGGGCCACCGGAAATCCGACACGAACGAGGTTGACCGGGCTCGGGGTCGGGGGTGGGGTGGTTGACGGGGGGCGTCGACGGTCTACGTTGCGGCGATGGCAGAGATCCACGGCACGGTCGCACCCGAATTCGAAGCAGTGCGCGCTGCGTTCGAGAACAACTTCGACACCCAGGGCGACGTCGGCGCCTCGGTGGCGATCACCGTGGGCGGCGAGTTCGTCGTCGATCTGTGGGGCGGCTCCGCCACCTTCGACGGCCCGAACGACGACGAGTCCGGTGTGCCAGGTGTCGAGGGCGACTGGCAGGAGGACACGATCATCAACGTCTGGTCGACCACCAAGACCATGGCGGCGCTGTGCTGTCTGATCCTCGCGGATCGGGGCGAACTCGATCTGCACGAACCAATCGCCACCTACTGGCCCGAGTTCGGCGCCGGCGGCAAGGAAGCCGTCGCCACCCGTCACGTGCTCAGCCACACCGCTGGCCTGTCGGGTTGGGACGAACCGCTCGACCAGATGGATCTGCTCGACCACGACAAGCTGGTCGGCATCCACGCCGGCCAGACTCCGTGGTGGGAGCCCGGCACGGCGTCCGGATACCACGCCATCAGCCAGGGCTATCTACTCGGCGAGATCGTCAAGCGTGTCACCGGTCGCACTCTCGGCACGTTTTTCGCCGACGAAGTGGCCGGCCCGCTCGGCGCCGACTTCCACATCGGCACGCCCGCAGCGTGCGACGACCGTGTCGCTCGGGTGATTCCTCCCTCGGGCGGACTCGAGGGCAACGATGTCGCCCCGGACTCGATCGCGATGCGCACGCTCGGCAACCCGGCACTCGGCGCCGAGTTCTCGTGGCGCAAGGATTGGCGCCGCGCCGAGATCCCCGCCGCCGGCGGCCACGGCAATGCCCGATCGGTGGCGCTCTGCCACACCCCCACTGCGTGCGGTGGCACCGCTCGCGGCGTCACCCTGCTGTCCGACGAGGGGGTCGCTCGGATCTTCGACACCCAGATCAAGGGGATGGACCTGATCCTGCCGGTCGACCTCGTGATGGGGATGGGCTTCGGCCTGCCAGGACCAATGCTGCCGGTGCCCAACCCGCGCACCTGCTTCTGGGGCGGCTGGGGAGGCTCGCTGGCGATCATCGACGTCGACGCCCAGATGAGCTTCAGCTACGTGATGAACAAGATGGGAGAAGGCACCACCGGCGACCTACGCGGCGCCGGCCTCCTCCTCGCCGCGTACGGCACCCTCATGTCCTGACCCAACGCTCCAACCCAAACGAACCGCACCGAACCGCACCACAATCCGAAAACTCACGCCAGTGTTGCGCTGAGCGGGATGAAACCGCGCCATTTCAGGTTTGCGGGGTTCGCTTCGAGCGTCAGGCGGGGGTGGTCCAGGCGAGGAGGTCGTCGGCGGACATGGTGTTGATGATCCGCTCGATCGGCACCCCTCGCTCGGCGGCGCGGTCGCATCCGAGCGCCTGCCATTCGAGCTGGCCTGTTGCGTGCGCGTCGGTATCGATCGAGAACCAGCAGCCGTACTCGATCGCCACATCGAGCAGCTCGCGGGGCGGGTCGAGCCGCTCGGGCCGGCAGTTGATCTCGACCGCCGTGTTGAACTGCGCGCAGGCGGCGAACACGTAGTCGGCGTCGAACTCCGACGGTGGGCGCTTGCCGATCATCCGGCCGGTGCAGTGCCCGAGGATGTCGACGTGCGGCGACGCGACCGCCACCAGCATCCGCTCGGTCATCTGCTGGCGCTCCATCCGCAGCTTCGAGTGCACGCTCGCCACCACCACGTCGAGGCGCTCCAGCATCTCGTCGGACAGGTCGAGCGAGCCGTCTTCGAGGATGTCGACCTCCATGCCCGACAGGATCCGAAAGTCGTGACCGGCCGCTGCGATGTCGGCGTTGACCGCGGCGATCTGATCGAGCTGCTCGGCCAGGCGTTGCTCGTTGAGGCCGTGGGCGATCGTGAGGCGGGCCGAGTGGTCGGTCTGCACCATGTACTCGTGACCGATCGCCATCGCCGTGGCCGCCATCGCTTCGACCGGCGCGCCGCCGTCGCTCCACGTGGAATGCAGGTGGCAGTCGCCCTTGAGCGCGTTGCGGTACACCTGACCCTCCGGGGTGATCGACACCCGCGACTCGGCCTCGATCTTCGCGAGATATGCGGGCTCGCGACCGGCGAGCGCATCGGCGATCACCGCGGCAGTCGACGATCCGATGCCGTCGAGGTCGGTGAGCGTGCCTGCGCCTGCGCGCTCGGCGAGTTCATCGGACGGGGTCGAGCGGACCACGTCGAGCGCCCGGGTGAACGCCTTGGCCTTGTAGCCGGACTCGCGCGCCCGGTCGAGGCAGTGGATCACACGCAGCAGCGCCTGCTCGGGCGTCATCCCGGCGATGGTACCTGCCCGAGCGTCACACGGCGCCGGCCCTGATGAGGGGCCGGATGTGAGGGGCCCGATGTGAGGGAGCCGATGTGACGGTGCCTGACATGATGCTGATGCTGCTCCGTTTCGCCCGAGGGTTACCGTCAGGACGATGACTCCTCGATGGTCGGCGCTGCTCGGAGCATTCGCCGCAGCCGTGCTCTCCGTCGGGTGCAGCAGCGACGGCGCCAACACGAGCGACCACGGCCCTCGGACCATCATCGAGCTGCTCGACGCACAGCCCGGTGACGTCATCGCCCTGCGCGCCGCCGATGGCGAGTCGAACGTCGTGGAGTGGATCGACCGGCGGGCCGGCACGATCAACAGCATCGACCTCACCGTCGGCGAGCCGGCCGACAGCGACATCGTCGCGCTCGCGTCGATCGAGGTCGGCGCCGACGGTGAGCAGCGCGGCCTCCTCGGCCATACCGTCATCGACGGTGTCCGGTACGCAGCCTGGACCGATCCGGACACCGACCATCTGCTCGTCGGCGCGCTCGGTGACGTGGGCACCGACGGCGCTCCTGCGATCGTTGATCGAATCGTGTGGGACGCTGGCGGCACGGCGGGTGGCGCGGTCGGCGGGCACCTCGACGCCACGGCCGACGGGAAGCTGGTGCTCGGCATCGGCCAGCTCACCGACTGGGCGAAGGACCACGGCAGCGGAGCGATGCTCCAGCTCGATCCGGCAGCACCCTCCGATCAGGCCCCAGTGGTGCTGTCCGACGGCTACATCAATCCGTTCGCGTTCGCAGTCGTCGACGACCAGCTCTGGGTGGCCGACAACGCGGTCGGCGACGACACCGAGCGGATCGGCCCCATCGATCTCGGCGCCGGATCGGAACGCGTCGACCGTGCGGACCTCGACGACACGGGCGCCACGCCCCGGGCTCCCTCGGCCGTCATCGCCCTACCCGATGGCCACATCGCCGTGTGCGGGTTCCTCGACGCCGAGCTGCGCCGCTGGTCGATCGATCCGCCGGCATTCGGCGGTGCACTCGGCCCGTGCCTCACCGGGGCAACCGTCCTCCCCGACGGCACGATCGTCACCGCCACCGCCGACGGCCTGGTCGCGATCACATCCTGACGCTCGACGTGGCGCTTCGGCGGGCGGGCGTGTCGCGTGACGTGGCGTTTTCCGCAACCAGATCCGCACGGAACGGCGGGATGTCCCGTGAATTCCCTTCCATCGAGTTCGTGACCCACTGCGAGGGCATGAGACTCTCCGACTTCGACGACTGGGCCCGCGCCCATCACGGCATCATCACCCTCGAGACGTCCGGGCTGTCGCGTGACGCCTGGTATCGGGCGATCAAGGCGGGCACGATCGAGCAGCTCCACCCCCACGTCGCTCGGCTCCACGGCACATCCGACACCCCAGAGCAGCGCATCGTCGCCGCCGTCGATGCGGTTGGAGCCGGCGCGCTGGCATCGCACCGATCGGCTGCGCGCCTGTGGGGCATCCCACGCCCGGACGACGACCCGGTCGACGTGCTGCTGGCCTCCGAGCGGCGCGACGTGGCGTTCGACGGCGTGATCGTCCACCGCCCACGCGACCTCGCCCGACTCGTTCCCCAACGACGATTCGGCATCCGCTGCACCAACATCATCCGCACGCTGCTCGACCTCGGCGCCGTCGACCCGGAGGGGCTCCATGGTGCCGTGGGCCACGCCATCACGACGAACCTCGTGACCCTCGATGCGCTCGACGTCGCTGTTGGCGAACACGCCCGCCGCGGCCGAGGCGGCATCGTGGCGGTCCGCGATTCCATCGCCGACTGGTCGATCGACGACAAGCCGGCCGATTCGATACTGGAGACGGCCGTTGCACGACTGGCCCAGCGATATGGCCTCCCCGAAGTCGAGTTCCACCCGGTGATCGACGGCGTCGAGGTCGACGTCCGGGTTCGCAACACTCCCGTCGTGATCGAGTGCGACGGATGGGCCGACCACGGGCGCGAACGCCAGCACGTCGAACGCGATCGGGAACGCGACGCCCGACTGATCGGTGGCGGCTGGATCGTGCTGCGGTTCACCTATCACGCGATCATCACCCGCCCGAAGGCCACCGCCGACAGGATCCGCACGGCAGTCGACCAGTGGTCCGACGCTCCGGCTCCAGACGCTGCATGACTCACCCCCGACCGCGACTGCGCGGCGTTCTGTGCGGACTCGATTGCGCATTCCGCAACCAGATCCGCACAGACAGTCAGTGGTGCCGCAGCGGGCCGGCACGGGACCTCGGTAGCCTCGGGCGGCTCATGGAACGTTTCGGACTGGTCGGTCTCCCCAACGCGGGCAAGAGCTCGCTGTACAACGCGTTGACCGGCGGTGGCGCGCTCGCTGCGCCGTACCCGTTCGCAACGAAGGACCCGAACATCGGCGTGGCGAAGGTGCCCGACGATCGGCTCGACCAACTGTCGGCGATGTCGAAGTCGAAACAGACGGTCCACGCCGCGGTCGAAGTAGTCGACATCGGCGGGCTCGTCGAGGGCGCGAGCAAGGGTGAGGGGCTCGGCAACAAGTTCCTCGCCAACATCCGCGAGGTCGACGCGATCGTGTTCGTCCTGCGAGCCTTCGTGAACGACGACATCACCGGGCCGTCCGACCCGCTCGAACACCTCCGGGTCGTCGAGATCGAACTCGCCCTGGCCGACCTCGAAACCGTCGAGAAGCGACTGCACCAGACCCAGCGCCAGGCCAAGCTCGACAAGGCAATGGCCGAGGAGGCCGCGAACCTGCAGGTGGCCTACGACGCGCTGTCCGAGGGGCTGCCGCTGTATCGCGCCGGCCTGAAGGACGACGTCCGTGACGCGCTGGCGCCCTACTTCTTGTTGACCAACCGGCGGGTGCTGGTGGTGGTCAACGTCGGCGAGGACGACATCGAGTCGATCCCCGAGAAGGAGGCGATGGTCGCCGCCGAGTTCAACAACGCTGGCGACAACGTCGAGGTGATCGGCATGTGCGTCCAGATGGAGGCCGAGGCGGCGGCGATCGAAGATCCCGTCGAGCGCGCCGAGATCCTCGAGGGGTTCGGACTCGGCGAGGGCGCGCTGTTCCGGATGGTCCGCTCGGCGTACCACCTGCTCGGTCTGCGCACGTACTTGACGACTGGCGAGAAGGAGTCGAGGGCGTGGACGTTCTACGAGGGCTCGACCGCGCCGATGTGTGCTGGGCGGATCCACACCGACTTCCAGCGTGGCTTCATCAAGGCCGAGGTGATCCAGTGGGATGAGCTGCTCACGCTCGGCTCGTGGCACGCCGCGAAGGAGGCGGGCAAGATGCGCGTCGAAGGCAAGGACTACGTCGCCCAGGACGGCGACGTGATGGAGTTCCGCTTCAACGTGTAACTGTTACTCGTGGTGTCAGACACCACGAGTAACACTCACCCCCGTAGCGATTCGCAGCACGAGGCGCCCAGCTGGTCAGTCGTCGGTTCGCTGAGCGGGCCGACGCAGCTGTTGGGCGGGCGTGAACAGCTCCCGGGAAATCCCGAGGCTCATCACCGCGGTGGTCGTCGCAACGCTGCCGAGCACGAGGTACATCACCGACACCTGCACCCTCACCGCGTCGGCCGGATCGACGCCAGCGAGGATCAGGCCGACCATCGCACCCGGCAGGAACACGATCCCGACCGCCTTCGTCGACTCGATCTGCGGCACCAGCGCCGTGCGGAGCGCCTGGCGAAGATGGGGCCGGAACGCCTCGGTCGCCGAGAGTCCGAGCGCGAGGCGTCCCTCGATCACCTCGCGCTGCTCGGTCGCCGCGATCAACAGCTGGCGCGACACCAGCACGGTGGAGGCCAACGAGTTGCCGATCACCATCCCGGCGAGCGGCACCAGCGTGCGGCCTTCGAGGTCGTAGATGCCGAACCCGAACAGCACGCCGAGCACGACGATCGCCGACGCGGTGTAGGCGAGCAGCGACAGCGGCAGCACCTTGGGCACGTCGGCGGCGCGTCGCGAGGTGGTGTACGCCGCAAAGCTCACCATCGCCACGATCCACAGCGCGGAGAGGAACAGCGGGTCGTCGGGGTCGACCACGAACTGCAGCACCCAACCAACGGCCAGGAGCTGCACGAGCGCCCGCAGCGCCGCCCACAGCAAACTGCGTTCGAGGCCGAGTTGACGCCACAGCGAGATCGCCACCGCGACCGCAACGAGGATCCCGGAGGCCGCCAGTCCGACGACGCCGATATCACCCTGCTCGACCGCCAGCATCATGCCGCCACCCACGATCGCACCCACGATCGCATCCACGATCGCAGGGTCACGGCGCGCCGACCGATTGACGCACGATGGGATCGGCGCTGGCGTCGAGGTCGTCGAGATGCCCGGCGGCCCGCACGGCGCCATCGGCGAGCACGATCACGTGATCGGCCAGGCGGCGGAGCTGATCGGTGTCGTGGCTCACCCAGATGACAGCGACACCGGTGTCCGCGAGCATCCGCCCGAGATCCTCCACCGTCGTGCGGGCGGCCCGATCCAGCGCGGCGGTCGGCTCGTCGGCCAACAGCACAGCAGGGTCGGTGAGCAACGCTCGTGCCACACACATCCGCTGTGCTTCGCCGCCCGACAGACTGTCGGCGGCCTGATCCAGCAGCTCGGCGCTCAATCCGACGTGTTCGAGTACGTGGCCGGCCCGCTCGACGGCGACGTCCGCGAGCGCAACACGCAGATTGTCGAGCACCGTGCCCGGAAAGATCGGGGCACGTTGGAACACCATCGCCACCTGGCGACGCAGCTCGGTCGGCGACCATTCCGTCAGCGCACGGCCGCGCCAGCGCACCTCGCCGGCGGCTGGATCGTCGAGCCGGTTCAAGAGGCGCAGCAGCGTGGACTTGCCGGCGCCCGACGGTCCGGCGAGCACCGTGACACCGTTGGCGGGCACGACCAGGTCGATCGAGCGCAGGATGGGTTTCGCTCGAACGGGTCCGGCGTCGACGCCGATCAGCTCGAACGCGTCAGCTGATGACATCGTCGACCATCTGCGCCGCACGCTCCCGTCGGGTCACCGGTCGAACGTACCCCAGCGGCATCCCACCTGACACGCCCGCAGGGAGCGCCCGCGCATCTGGCACACTGCAAACATGGCTTGGTTGGTCAGTGACGCCCGCGTGTTGGCCTCGGCGGAAGTGGCCGACACCCGTCGAGCTCGTCGCCGCGGGCTGCTCGGACGGGATGATCTCGATGGCGCTCTCGTGATCGAGAAGTGCCGCTGGATCCACACGATCGGTCTGCGGTTCCCGATCGACGTCGCCTACCTCGACCACGACGGCATCGTGGTGAAGACCATGCACATGAACCGCTTCCGCCTCGGCGTCCCGGTCTGGCGGGCCAGCTGGGTGATCGAAGCCGAAGGGGGTGCGTTCGGACGGTGGGGTCTCCATGTCGGCGACGAAGTCGAGTTGCGCCATGACGACTCCGACGTGACCGTTCAACCCGACGGGCCGACGCCATGAGCACGCTGTGGCTGGTGGCCACACCGATCGGCAACCTGGGCGACCTGCCGCCGAGGGCGGTCGACGTGCTCGCCCACGTCGGGTTGATCTGCTGCGAGGACACCCGTCGCACAGGACTGCTCCTGCAACACGCCGGTGTGAGCGCCGAGCGGCTGGCGGTATGCAACGACCACACCGAACTCAGCCGTGTCGCCGACGTGCTCCGAGTGCTCGGCGACGGGCGCGACGTGGCCATCGTGAGCGATGCCGGCACACCCGGCATCTCCGACCCCGGCGAACGCATCGTTCGAGCGACGATCGACGCCGGCTACGACGTCACCGCAGTCCCCGGTCCGAGCGCCGCGATCATGGCGCTCACCATCAGCGGGCTCGCGGCCGACCGGTTCGTGTTCGAGGGCTTCATCCCCCGCAAGGGCAGCGACCGAGCCACCCGCCTCGCGGAGATCGCCGCCGAGCGCCGCACCACCGTGATCTACGAGGCGCCGCATCGCGTGCTGCGCACGCTGGAGGATCTCCGAGACGTGTGCGGCGACGACCGGGCCGTCGTCGTCACCCGCGAACTCACCAAGCTGCACGAGGAAGTCGTGCGGGGCCCGCTCGGCACGATCGACATCGGCGGTCCGCGAGGCGAGTACGTTCTCGTGCTGCAGGGCGCCCCGATCGATGATCGACCGATCAGCGACGACGACGTGCGCGATGCCCTGCGTGGCGAGATCGCTGCCGGATCGTCGACCCGCGACGCCGCCGCCGTGGTCGCGAAGGACGTCGGGCGGCCCAAGCGCGAGGTGTACGCCCTCGCGGTCGGCCTCGACAATGAACACGGAGGGCACCCTCATGAGTGAATATGTCAACGTCGCCAGCTCGGGTCCGAGCGCTGCGTTCTTCGACCTCGACCGCACGCTGATCTCGGGGTCGTCGGCGTTCACGTTGGCGCTGCAGGCGCGCAAGGCTGGGCTGATTCCGAACCTCGAGTTCGCACGCGACGCTGCCGGAGCGATCTCGTTCCGACTGTTCGGCGCCGACGACGACACGACCGCCGAGGTCAGGGCCCGTGTCCTCGAAGCGGTTGCCGGGATGCGCCAGAGCGACCTGCAGGCGCTGAACGTCGAGGTGCTGCCCCGACTACTCGCCAAGCTCCGGCCCGAGGCGCGGCGGCTGCTCGATCGCCACCGCCACGCCGGCCGTGACACGTTCATCGTGTCGGCGGCGCCGCAGGAGATCGTCGAGCCGCTCGCCCACTCATTCGGCATGACGTCGGGCATCGGCACCCGCAGTCGGGTGGTCGACGGTCGGTACACCGGCGAACTCGACGGACCGTTCTGCTACGGCCAGGGCAAGGTCGAGGCGATGGTCGAGTTGGCCAACTGGAACGGCTACGAACTCCACCAGTGCTACGCCTACAGCGACTCGGCGAGCGACCTGCCGATGCTCGAAGCGGTGGGGCATCCGGTGGCGGTCAATCCCGACACCAAGCTCGAACGCCACGCTCGCCGCAACGGCTGGCCGATCGTGATCTTCAGCCAGCAGACGAAGTCGGTCGTGAGGCGCACCGCTGCCTCGGTCGGCACGATCGGCATCGCCGGCGCAAGCTTCGCCGCCGGCGTCGCCGTCGCCGGTTCACGCGGCACGAAGCACGGGCGCCGCACCTTCCGTCGCTGAGCGTTACTCATGGTGTCAGACACCATGAGTAACAGCCTCAGGCGGGTGAGCGGGGGTAGAGGGCGAGTTGGCGGCTCTGGGCGACGAGCGTGCCGGTCGAATCCCAGATCTCGCCCTCCTCGTCCAGCAGGCCGTCGTGAATGAAACGTGACCGGAACCAGCAGCGCAGCGGGCCGGGCTCGGGCACACCGCGGACGTGCACGGTCAGCTCGACAGTCGGCACCCAGGCGGCAGGGAGGTCGGTGTTGAAGATCGGCGGCGGGAACGCATCGGCGACCAGCAGCAGCCCGATCGCGTCGATCGGTTCAGCGTCGGCGAACGCAAACCAGCCCCGGATCTCGGCGTTGCCGGACGGGTTGCCCGTGCGGAAGCCCTCGTCGCCGGGCCGGATGCGAACCGCGAGGCGCCGGAACATCTCCGGACCGGGACCGTCGGTCGGCGGCGGGGGCACCTCGCAGTCGTCGTAGTCGGGCAGGTCGACCGGGGCCTCGCGAGTGAATGCCGGGCCGCCCGGGGTCTGTTCGCCGAACGTTCCGAGCAAGGCGAGGACCTGACCCGACGCCATCGTGAGCGTGGCCGTGGCGAACCGGCGCCCCGAACGCACCGTGGTGACCTCGATCTCGCACGGACCAGCCGGCGCTGGGCGCAGATAGTGCGCTGTCAGGGTGACGGGTGGGCGGCCGACGGCCTCGGCCATCGCACGGCCGGCGATCGCCATCAGGTAGCCGCCGTTGGCGTTGCCGCCGATGTCCCAACCGGGAGTGACCTCGGCTGCGAACCGGGTCACCTCGGCACCACCCTCGGGCATTCCGGAAGCGGTCTCGGTGACGAGGCGGTTCACGGCGGTTGAGGCGGCGAAGACTCCAGACATCGCCGGCACGGTATCGATGTCTCCAGCTCGTCGTGGCGCAAATCGCCGGTGGGCCGAGTTGGCGGAGGCTCTAGCGTGCACGAGGTGAGCCGGTTCTACCTGACGACACCGATCTACTACGTGAACGCCGAGCCACACCTCGGCCACGCGTACACCACGATCGTCGGCGATGCGCTCGCCCGGTGGCACCGTCTCCTCGGCGACGACGTCAAGTACCTCACCGGCACCGACGAGCACGGCCTCAAGATCCAGCAGGCTGCCGAAGCTGCCGGCGTGTCACCGCAGGAGTTCACCGACGACATCGCCCCCAAGTTCGCGGCGGCGTGGGAACGCTTGAACATCTCCAACGACGACTTCATCCGCACCACCGAACCACGACACAAGGCCGCCGTGGCAGAACTTCTGCAGCGCTGCTACGACGCCGGTGACATCGAGCTCGACACGTTCGCCGGCAAGTACTGCGTGGCCTGCGAGGAGTACTACGCCGACGACGAACTGGTCACGATCGACGGCCCTGATGGCCCACGAGCCGACTGCTGTCCGATCCATCAGCGTCCCGTCGAGTACTTCGAGGAGGAGAACTACTTCTTCCGCCTGTCACGCTTCGAGGACCGCCTGCTCGACTGGTACGCCGCTCATCCGAACGCGCTCACCCCGGAACATCGCGGCAACGAAGCGATCGGGTTGATCAAGAGCGGACTGCGCGACTTCTCGATCAGCCGCACATCGCTCGAGTGGGGCATTCCCCTTCCATGGGACCCGAAGCACGTCACCTATGTGTGGTTCGATGCGCTCACCAACTATCTCGCAGCGGTCGGCTTCGGCGACGGCACCGACGGTTACCGCGACTGGTGGCCGGCCGACTTCCACCTCATCGGCAAGGACATCGTGCGCCAGCACTGCGTGTACTGGCCGGCGATGCTGCTGTCGGCGGGCGTCGACCTCCCGAAGGGCTGGGCGATCGGGGGCTGGCTGCTGTCGGGCGGAGAGAAGATGAGCAAGACCTCGGGCAACGTGGTCGACCCGCTCGACCTGGTCGACGAAGTCGGGCTCGACGGGTTCCGCTACTACGTGCTCGCCGACACCGCCTACGGCAACGACGGCGACTTCTCGATCGAGGGGTTCACCTCACGGTACAACTCGGACCTGGCGAACAACCTCGGCAACCTGCTCGCCCGTGTAGCGACGGTGGTGGCGAAGAAGTGCGACGGCATCGGCACCGCTCCGAATCCCGACAGCCCGTTGGCGGCTGTGGCCGCGTCGGCGCACACCGACACGGCCGCGCACTGGGATCAGGTCCAGTCGAGCAAGGCGCTCGACGCCACCTGGCAGTTGGTGCGAGCCACGAACGCCCACCTCGAGACCAACGAACCCTGGAAGGCCGAGCCTGGTCCCGGGGTCGATGCGGTCATGGGCGATGCACTCGAAGCGCTACGGATCGTCGCCGTGCTGACTCATCCGGCGATACCCGACACGGCGCAGGCGATCTGGGAGCGCCTCGGTCTGCAGGGACAGGTGGCCGACCAACGCCTCCCCGACGCCGCCAAGTGGGGCCAGTACACCCCCGGCGCCCCCGTCACCAAGGGCGACGCCCTGTTCCCGAGACTCCCGTGAACGACGAGCTCGTGGACGCCGACCGATGAACGCCGGCGAGGGAAGCGCCAGCGACGAGCCTGAGCGAGGCCGACCAAGAGTGTCACGAGGAGACAATCCGTGAGGCCGAGCAACGTGGTCTGGGTCGACTCGCACTGTCACGTGCACGATGAGCGGATTCCCGACGGCACCTCGGGTGCAGTCGCCGCGGCAGCGGAGGTCGGGGTCACGACCCTGATCTCGGTGGGGTGCGATCGAACGTCGTCGCTCGCGGCCATCGCGGCTGCCGAGGCCCACACCGGGGTGTACGCGACCGTCGGGTTACATCCCCACGATGCGGTGAACGGAGTCGACACGATCGTCGACCTGTTCGACACCGAGGGAATCGTGGCCGTCGGTGAGTGCGGCCTCGACTATTACTACGACCACTCACCGCGCGAGACCCAACAGCTCGTGTTCGCCGAGCAGATCGCGCATGCGAACGATCGGGACCTGCCGCTCGTGATCCACACTCGCGACGCGTGGGACGACACCTTCGCGGTGCTCGCGGCGTCGGGTGTCCCGGCACGAACGATCTTCCATTGTTTCACCGGCGGGCCAGATGAGGCCCGCCGAGCGCTCGACATCGGTGCGCTGCTGTCGTTCTCGGGGATCGTCACGTTCACGGGCGCTCCAGAGGTGCAAGCCGCTGCGATCCTGTGTCCGCTGGGTTCGATGCTCGTCGAGACCGACAGTCCGTACCTCGCTCCGGTGCCACACCGGGGCAAGCCGAACCGTCCGGCCTGGGTGCCTCATGTCGGCCAGTACATCGCCGACCTGCGCGACGTCGACGTCGCCGAGGTTGCGAGCGTCACGACGACGAACGCCCGGCGCGTCTTCGCACTCACGCGATGACGACCCATCGTGGTCTCCGCTTCCCGCCGGAGCGGGGGACGATGGTGGTCCCGGTGCCCCGGGACACGGGAAACCAGACAACCACGCTGAGTGGTCGACCGTCACCGTCCGACTCGTTGCTGCCGCAACCGCCCGATACGCTCGACTTCCCCCAAGACCGGGCGGTCGGCGGGAACCATCGTCGCCGCCGCACGGACACACACGACGACGCACCATGGCACTCACCGACACCGACCGGCACCGCTTCATCGCAGCGACCGCACTGACACTCCTGGCGCTCCCTGCGCTGTGGTGGGCCAACACCTCGGAGAACTCCGCGGCACCCAATCTGGCCGTTGCCGGAATCGACGCGGAGGTCGACGTCGGTGCAGATCCGTCGGCCGGCGCCGGGAACGCCACTGCAATCGTCGACCCCGCCGCCGGTATCGACGAGGCCCCCCCGGTGTTCCTCGACGGCCCGACGAGCGCCGCCGGGGCCAGCCAGTCAGCGATCGCCGTCCCTGCGAGGCCGCTGATCGACCGGATCACGGCGAAGGCCACCTTCCGCAGCAGCGTCTCGAGAGGCACCTGCATCGTGCCCGGCGTCACGAGCGGCAGCCACGTCACCGTGGTCAACCTCGACAACAACCGGTCGATGACGTGCACGACCGTCCTGTCGCCAAGCAGCGCGGCGGGCGAGCTCGTGATGCACACCTCCGCGTTCGCCACCATTGCCGACCTCACCGACGCTCCGATCTCGGTCGAGATCCGTCGGTGACGCACTCGCGTCCCACGATCCGCGAACTTCTCGACTCCGGTTCGCTCGCCCCGCGCCGCGATCTCGGACAGAATTTCGTCGCCGATCCCAACACGGTGCGTCGGATCGCGGAACTCGCCCGAGTCGGCGTCGGCGACCACGTCGTGGAGATCGGTGCCGGGCTCGGATCGTTGACCCTCGCCCTCGCCGACACCGGCGCGGCCATCACCGCCATCGAGGTCGACCGTGGCATCGTGGCGATCCTGCGTGACGTCCTGACCGAGCGCCCCGACGTGAAGGTGGTCGAAGCCGACGCGATGCACCTCGATTGGCAACAACTCCTGGCTGGACACGACAGTTGGGTGCTCGTGGCGAACCTGCCGTACAACGTCGCGACCCCTCTGATCTGCGACCTCCTCGACGACGTACCGGCGATCTCCCGGATGTTGGTCATGGTGCAACGCGAAGCTGCCGAGCGGTTCGCGGCTGCCCCCCGCACCTCGGCATACGGTGCCGTCAGTGTGAAGACCGCCTACTGGGGCACGGCCAAGGTCGTCGGCCACGTACCGGCATCGGTGTTCGTCCCACGACCGAACGTCGAGTCGGCGCTGGTCGAGATCACACGACACGAGCCACCGGTGACCGATCCGGACACACTGTTCTCCTTGGTGCGTGCCGGGTTCGGACAGCGGCGCAAGATGCTTCGCCGTTCGCTCGCCGGCATCGTGGCACCCGACACCTACGACGCCGCCGACATCGCCCCCACCGCACGCCCCGAAGAACTCGATGTCGATGCCTGGTGTCGACTCACCGAGGCCCATCTCGCCGCCGCGAGTGATTCCGGAGCCGATCGCGCAAGCCAGGATCCCGAGCCGTGACGGCGTCCGATCGTGGGCGAGCGATTGTTCCGGACGGCGAGTCGGTCACCCTGCGCGCCCATGCCAAGCTCACCCTCGAGTTGCGGATCACCGGTGTCCGCGACGATGGCTACCACCTGATCGACGCCGAGATGGTCAGCCTCGACCTGCATGATCTGATCACCGTGACGTCAGGCCGGCCCGGGCTCACGGCGTCAGGGCCGTTCGCCGACGGCATCCCGCTCGATGACAGCAACCTCGTCACTCGCGCCCTACGCGCCGCTGGCGCCGACACGTCGACCGGCGTCCATCTCGACAAGCGCATCCCGCACGGCGGCGGTCTCGGTGGCGGCTCCACCGACGCCGCGACGGTGATGCGCTGGGCAGGGTTCGCGACGACGCCACACGATCTACAGCGGGCCTCGCAGCTCGGTGCCGACATCCCGTTCTGCCTCGTCGGTGGGCGGGCCCGGGTGCGAGGCATCGGCGACGTGATCGAATCGCTCCCCCATGTCGACCGCATCGTCACGTTGGTGATCCCGCCCCTCGGCGTGAGCACCCCGGCTGCATATCGCACCTGGGACGCGCTCGGCGCTCCCACTGCGGACGGACCGAACGATCTCGAGCCGGCTGCGCTCGTCGTCGAGCCAGAACTGCGCCGCTGGCGTGACCTGATCGGTGACCGCCTCGGCGTGGCCCCGGTACTCGCCGGCAGCGGTGCCACCTGGTTCACCGATGGCGAACGCGCAAACGCCCTCGGCGATCTGATCGACGAGGGCGCTCGGGTAGTGGTGGCACGAACTGTGCCGATGGAGGTGGCGGACAATCTGATCGGACTCGACAGCGCCGATTGAGCGGCGCGCCGAGGACCGGATCGGCCGATTCGGACGTGACTACTTGCGACGCTGGTGACGCGTGCGGCGCAGCATCTTCTTGTGCTTCTTCTTCCGCATGCGCTTGCGACGCTTCTTGATCAGAGAACCCATAAGGGTCATCACGCTATCGGTTCAGGTCAGTTGCGCCACCGCCCGCGGAGCTCCCGCCTCGTCGAACCTTGTCGAACCTGTCGAACATCGTCCAAATATCGTCGAACGTTCCAGTACCGACGCGCCGATTCCGGGTGGGCAGGCACGATCGGGGCAGATACGGTGGCGACACCGACAGTCACAGTCAGTCCGGGGTCGTCTAATGGTAGGACAGCGGTTTTTGGTGCCGCGTGTAGGGGTTCGAATCCTCTCCCCGGAGCCATGAGCGTTTCCGCCATCATCCTCGCGGCCGGCGA
>JBBQEU010000044.1:0-24458 GCA_038321235.1 Acidimicrobiales bacterium
CCCGTCGACCCGTGGCGGTTCGCTCCGGATTTCGTGTCAGCACAAAGCGCCGTGTCGACCGTTGGTGCTGACACAAACCCGGGTCGGCGCCACTGCTCCGTCAGGCACGTCGGCGGGTGAACCACCGTGACGCACCGAGCAGCAGGATCAACGCCACGATGAACGGGCCGTCGCCGAGGTTGGTGTACCAGGTGCGGCCGTCGCGCAGCTCGATCGTGTCGTACAGCACCCGTTGTTCGCTCACTGCCGTGCGTTGGCGCACGTTGCCGTCGGCGTCGACGATCGCCGTGAACCCGGTGGGTGCCGCCTGTACGACCCATCGTCCGTTCTCGATGGCGCGGAGCCGGCTGGACGCCACCTGTTGGGTCTGCACGATCGTGCCGGTGTAGCTCGCCCCGTTCGTCGGGTTGAGGATCGCCTCGGCGCCCGCCTTCACACCCTCACGTGCTCGACCGGCGAAGAACACCTCCCACGAGATCACCACGCTCAGTCGTGTGCTGTCAGGGAGATCGACGTATGCCGGTCCGGTACCAGCGTTGGCGTCCCGGCCGATCTGTTCGATCGGCGCGCCGAGCGCTTCGAGGATGCCGCGCAGCGGGACGTACTCGCCGAACGGAACTCGGCGGACCTTCACGTACTGGTCGACGATGTCACCACCGGTGGCGACCACGATCTGGGAGTTGATCCTCGGGTCTTCGGTGACGCCGACGGCAAACGGTGCGTCGAGTCGGGCGGCCTCGGTGGCGACCGCTCGCGCGATGTCGGATCCATCGAACACACCGACGTCGATCGTGTTCTCGGGCCAGAGCACGAGATCGAGGTCGGCGTCGTCGGGAATCGCTCGGGTGGCATCGAGGTGTCGTTCGGTGACCAAGCTCGACGGCACCTCGAGCGCGCTCGTGCCCTGCTCTCCACCGCCCTGTACAGCTGCCACGTCCAACTGCTCGCCAGTGTCGCCGCCGCGCGGCGCGACGATGCTCAGCAGCACGATCGCCACGACGGCGAGGAACGCAAGCGCTCCGTGCGGCGCACCGTGCGCGCCGGGTCGGAATCGTCGAGCGAATGCCGGAATGCCGGGCGCCGGGCCCGCCAGTGCGAACCCGAGCTGGAAGATCAACCAGGTCAGCAGGATCACGCCACCGACGCGAACGATACCGACGAATGGCCCGCCGACCTGCGACATGCCCATCGTCGCCAGCGGGATCCCACCGAACGGGAACGAGAAGCGCACCGCCTCGACCAGAGCATGTGCTGCCGGCCGTCCGATCACCCGCCAGTCGCCGGTCGGCGCCGCGAGCGAAGCGCCAGCGTGGAACAGCGAGAAGACCAACCCGGCCACGAGGTAGCCGGGCAGCGTCAGCTGCACCATCCATCCCATTGCGAGAAACATCCACCCTGCGCCGAACAACAGTCCCAGTCGGAAGCGCTCGCGAGGCGAGGGCCCTGCGCCGAGCGACACCTCGAACAGCAGCACGCCGACGATCGCGAGCGGCCAGAATCCCCACGGGGGCATCGACAAGGCCACGAGTGTTCCGGCGCCCAACGCGAGGGCGGGTCGCGCGAGGTGCTCGTGGAGCACCCGGGGCTCGGAGGCGTCGTCGGTCAAGTCGACAGTGCGAGGCTGACGACGATGCGCTTGGCCGTCGATCCGAGCGGATGGCATGCGAACAATGTGGCCGTCGGCGTATCGGTGGGGTTGGTGATCCACAGCGAATCGGGCGTGACGATCTGGGTGCCCGTCACCAGATAGGTGAACGTGCCGTCCGCCGTGGAGAAGATGACTTCGTCACCCGGTGCCAGCGCATCGAGGTGACGGAACTCGGCGCCGTGGCTGGTGCGGTGGCCGGCGACGACCACGTTGCCGATCTGGCCCGGCATCGCCGTGCCAGGCCAGTGACCAGGACCACGATCGAGCGTGGTGAGGCGGATGCCGTCGTGCAGTTCGGAATCGAGCCCGACCTTCGGGATGGAGATCCTGCCGAGCTGCGGATTGTTCTCGGCGCCGCGAGCGTCGCTGGGCGGCGCGACCGGCTGGGTCATCTGGCGCTCGAGCGGTGCGGTCGTCGTCGTTGTCGTCGTGCTGGTCGTGGTGGTCGTGGTGGTCGTGGTGGTGGTGGTCGTCGTCGTCGTGCTGGTCGAGCTTGGTGGGAGCGTGGTGGTGGGGGTGGTCGTTGCCGAGTCGGCGTTGAAGGACGCCACCGTGTCGGGGGATCGACCGAAATCGACGGCGAGGACCACCCCGAGCACACCGAGGGCGAGCAGGGCAGCGGCAACCGGAGCGATGACGCGCCGACTGAGGCTGCGCCGGTCGTCGATGTTCGCTGGAGACCCCATCAGTGAGATTCTGCCAGATCAATCGCAACTCCGCTCGCGCGAGCCGCGATCGAGGTGGCAGCCCGGACACACGCGGGGATCCCGATTCCCCGGAACCCGGCGCCGGTGACGAACAGGCCCGACGGGAGCGCAGCTTCGACATCGTCGACCCAGGCGGCGTGGTGCGGGCGGTACTGGGCGAACGCTGCGGGCCAGCGGGTGATGCGGACCTCGTCGGGGGTGAACGACACACCGAGGTGACGTTCGAGGTCGTTCAGCACGACGTGCAGCACTTCAACGTCGGTGAGATGCATCACGGGCATTCCGTCGCGCCCGATCGACACCCGCAGGATCTCACCACCTGTCGGTGGGCGCCAGTGCCCCCACTTCTGCGAGGCGAATGACGATGCCGTGACCCAGCGCTGAACCGGCTTGGGCACGAGATACCCGCTGAGACCTCGGAGTCGCTCGGGCCACTGTTCGGCGGCTACGTGCAGGGTCACCATGATCACGTCGGAGGTTTCGGCCCGACCGAGTAGACCTGCGGCGTCGGGTGCAGCGGTGGCGAGGGCTGCAGCCGTAGCGGCAGCAGGAGTCGCGAGCACGACGGCGTCGAACACGTTGTCGCCTGTCGAGTTCAGATCTCGATCGGTACCGGCTTCGGCGCGCATGTCGAGCAGCCAGCGGCCCTCCTCGGTCGAGGCGATCGAGGTGACGGTCGTACCGGTGCGGATCCGACCACCGGCGGTGACGACGGCGTCGGCGGTGGCGCGCACGAGCGCGCCGACACCGCCGCGAGGGGTTGCGAAAATCGGACTCGATGCTGCCGTGGCCGAACCGGCCTGAGAGCGGCGTTGGCGTCGGGCCGCGAGCAGAATGCTCCGATTGCCGTTGGCGAGTACTGCGAGCTGCGGGACCTCGGCCAGGCTGAAGCGGTCGGTGTCGGCGGCGTAGATGCTGCCGACGAGCGAGTCGACCAGGCGCTCGTGAACTTCGTCGCCGAACCTTGCGCGCACGAATGCGCCGATCGAGTCGGCGTCCGTCGGCGTGCGAGGGAGGAACGGCTCGATCGCGGCTCGGGCCTTGCCTCGCCATGACAGCAGCGTGGTGGTGGCGAGGGGGCGGATCCTGCCGGGCAGGCCGAGCACGAGGCCCTCGGGGATCGGGTGCAGCCCGTCGTGCCAGACGGCGGCGCCGACCGGTTCCGGCGAGACGAGGTCGTCTCCCAGCCCGACCCGCTGTGCCAACGAGACCGCTTCGGGCACGCGTGCAAGGAAGGCGTCGGGGCCTTCATCGACACCCTCGACGCCGGCGAACGCGGAGGTGACGATCTTGCCGCCGACCTGGTCGGCAGCTTCGAACACGGTGACGTCGGCGGTGCCGGTATCCGCGAGCGCAAGTGCTGTCGCCAGACCACTGATGCCGGCACCGACCACGGCGACGCACGGGATCGTCATGGTGCGAGGGCGCGCACCCGTTCGGCGAGTGCTGCCATGATCGTGGGGTCGTCGTTGACGCAGGCCGTGCGATCGAACGCGAGGCCACGTGACGCTGCTCGGGCGGCCGCCTCGATGTCGAGGTCGTACAGCACCTCGAGAT
Organism: Acidimicrobiales bacterium; assembly: GCA_038321235.1. Lineage (GTDB taxonomy): Bacteria > Actinomycetota > Acidimicrobiia > Acidimicrobiales > Ilumatobacteraceae > Sva-07. Next base: position 3,913 of record JBBQEU010000044.1, read on the forward strand.
GGTCGGCGACGAAGCCGCACGCACAGACGATCACGCCAGCGATCCGGTCACCGTCGTCACGGTCGTCCGACCCCAGTGCGTCGATGACTTCGAGGATGTCGGGGCCGATCCACGGCTCGGGGGTTCGCCCTGCGGACTGCCACGCGATCTGCCAGTCGTCGCCTTCGGCCAGCCCGATGCGATCGGCGACGGCCTCGGCGGTCGAGCGCAACTCGTCGGGGTACGGGTCGCCGTCGTCGATGATCCGCTCGGGGAGTGAGTGCGCAGTGAACAGCACCCGGACGCGTCCAGCGGTCTGCTCTCGCATCGCCGCCAGCCGCGCCTCCAGGTCGTCGGCGAGGAACTCGACGAACGCTGGCTCGGTCGCCCAGCTCTCGACGCCCGCCACCGGGATGTCGGCGCCTGAGTCGCCCACACCTTGTCGGACGCGGTCGAGGTATTGGCCGATCGAGTACGACGAGTAGTGGGGGGCGAGGACCAGCCCGACGACTGCCGATGCGCCACCTTGTGACACCCGCTGCGCGGTGACTTCGACCTTCGGGTCGGCGTGCTTCAAGCCGAGCGACACCTCGAACCGTCCGGGTTCGGCGGCGTCGAGGGCAGACTGGAGCGCGGTGGCCTGCGCCTCGGTGAGCTGTGCCAGCGGTGAGACGCCGCCGATCGCTGCGTAGCGGGCGACGAGGTCGGCGAGCGCCTCGGGAGTCGGGGGTCGTCCCCGGCGTATGTCGGTGTAGTACGGCTCGATCTCGTCGGGTGATCGTGGCGTCCCGTAGGCCATCAGGACGACGGCGACTCGATCGCTCGTCGGATCGCTCGTCGGATCGCTCGTCATCAGGAGGGGGACCCTTCGGTGGCGCGAGTGTGTTCGTGGACCAGATCGACCACGGCTTGGAGCACAGCCGGGTCGGTGTCGGGTTGGACGCCATGGCCGAGGTTGAAGATGTGGCCGGGATGCTGGCTGTCGTCGGGCAGTTCGTTGTCGCGCAGCACCTGGCGAGTGCCGTCGAGCGCCGATTCTGTGCCGGCCAGCACGAGCGCCGGATCGAGATTGCCCTGCACGACCAGGTCGTCGCCGAACCGTCGGCGTGCGTCGGCAATGGGCGTTCGCCAGTCGAGGCCCAACACGGTGGGTCCGGCGTCGAGCATCGAGGCGAGCAGATGGTCGCAACCGATGCCGAAGTGGATCGCCGGGGCGTCGGGGTGGCGGCGGCGGAGTTCACGGAAGACGTGGCGCGAGTGCGGCAGTACGAAACGATCGTAATCGCGTCGGCTCAGAGAACCGGCCCATGAGTCGAACAACTGGAAGGCAGCGGCGCCGTGGCTGAGTTGCGCGTCGATGAAGGTGATCGCCGACTCGGCGAGGCGTTCCATCACTTCGTGCCACAGCACCTCGTCGGTGTGGATGAGGGCCTTGGTGTGGCGGTAGTCCTTGCTCGGGCGGCCCTCGATGAGATAGCTCGCCACGGTGAACGGGGCGCCGGCGAAGGCGAGCAACGGCACGTCGAGTTCGGCGACGAGCAGGTCGACGGTGTCGATCACGTACGAGATGTCGTCGAATTCCAGCGGTCGGAGGCGCTCGATGTCGTTGCTCGACCGGAACGGCTGCTCGGCGACCGGCCCGGTGCCCGGTGCGACGTCGATGCCGAACCCGACCGCGTGCGGTGCCACGACGATGTCGCTGTAGAGCACGGCCGCATCGACCCCGTAGCGGCGCACGGGTTGCAGCGTGATCTCGGCGGCCAACTCGGGCTGCTTGATCGCGTCGAGGATCGAACCGGCGCCTCGCACCTTGCGGTACTCGGGCAGCGAGCGGCCCGCCTGGCGCATGAACCACACCGGGGTGTGATGGCCACGACGGCCGTTCGCAGCGTCGACGAAGGCCATGTTCGGCGCCGGGTCGGCGGGCGATTCGGGGGTTGCGACGTCGTGGGTGGCCGGGGCATCCATCAGAGGGCGACGCTATCGCCGGGTCGGGAGTCGGGGCTTGGCCGATAGCATTTCGTGACTCGTTATGACCCAGCAGCATCCCGATCTCGCTGACGAACAGGCCTACATCGACCACGCGTACGAGTGTCTCGACACCAGTCGCGCGGCCGCGTGGCGTATGCGGGACATGACCGAAGCCGACCTCGGCGGAACGTTCCAGGCCAGGTTCGAACGCAACGCGTTCGACGAGCAAATGCTGAAGCGGCTCGCCGAGCTCGACCTCGGTGATGCGTCGTTGGTGTTCGGGCGCATCGATCGCTCTGCCGAGTCACCCGACGCCGTCGAGAGCTTCCACATCGGCCGTCTCGCCGTCGCCGACGAGGATCGCGAGCCGGTCGTCGTCGACTGGCGGGCGCCCGTCGCCGAGCCGTTCTACCGAGCGACCGGTCGCAGCCCGATGGGGTTGCTGCGACGTCGGCATTTCGTGGTCGAGGGTCGCAAGCTGCTCGGCCTCGAGGACGAGTTGTTCGGCGAAGGGCACCTCGGCCTCGGCCACGACGAAGGACTCGACGGGTCGTCAGGCGCGTCTCTCGGGGCGAATGCGGGTGACGGCACCGGATTGCGCGGTTACTCCACGCTGCTGGCAGCCCTCGAGCGGGGTCGCACCGGAACGCTCGGCGACATCGTCGCCACGATCCAGGGCGAGCAGGACGAGATCATCCGCTCGCCGCAGCACGGCGTGCTGGTGGTACAGGGCGGTCCCGGCACCGGCAAGACCGTGGTCGCGCTCCACCGCGCCGCCTACCTGCTCTACACGCACCGGTTCCCGCTCGAAGATCAGGGCGTCCTCGTCATCGGGCCGAACCGCGTGTTCCTGCGTTACATCGAGCGAGTCCTGCCGTCGTTGGGCGAGGCGGGCGTCGAGCAGGTCGTGTTGGCCGATCTGGTACCGGGCGTGCAGTTTCTTCGTCCCGACGATCGCGCCGGTGCCGACAGCACGATCGCAGCGCGAGTCAAGGGCGACGTTCGCATGTCGGATGTGATCGACCAGGCGGTCAACGAACGCGAACGGGCGCTGCGCGACGACCTGGTGATCCCGTTCCGCACCGGCTACGTCCGGCTGCGCGTCGACGAGTCGGCCCGCATCGTCAAGAACGCCCGGCGTCGGTTCCGGCGCCACAACAGCGGCCGAAAGTTCGTCGAGAACGAGGTCTGGTCGGCGCTCGCGGCCACGTACCGCGATCCCGAGATCGGCCCACGCGACATCAAGGACACGCTGCGCGGCACGCCCGAGATCCGCGAGGCCCTCGACCGGATGTGGCCACTGCTCACACCGGCGCAGTTGCTGCACGACCTCTTCGGTTCGAAGGCATTGCTCACGTTGGCCACCAGGGGAGTGCTCGACGAGTCCGCGGCCCTGTCGCTGTATCGCTCGAGGTCGGAGTCGGTCGATGACGTTCGCTGGACTCCCGCCGATGTGGCGCTGCTCGACGATGCTCGTGACGTGCTCGGACCGAAGCCGGGCCGCAGCGGCAAGATCGACGACGCCGACGAGATCCGCACGTTCGGCCACATCGTGATCGACGAGGTGCAGGATCTCACGCCGATGCAGCTCAAGATGGCGACTCGTCGTTCGCTGAACGGTGCGATGACCATCGTCGGCGACCTCGCCCAGGCGACTGGACCCCTGGCACCAACCGACTGGGACGACGTGCTCGATCACCTGCCCGACCGCAAGCCGTCGCGGGTCATCGGGCTGTCGGTCGGCTACCGGATCCCCGGCCAGATCATGGAACTCGCGAACAAGGTGATGGCGGCGGCCACTCCCAGCTTGCGGGCGCCGGAGTCGGTGCGTGTCGGCGACGCAACGCCCGTGTTCGTGCGCGCGATCGGAGCGCTGGGTGAAGCCGTCGCCGACGAGGTGCGTGCGATCACGACCGAGTTGCCGAATGCCAGCCTTGGCGTCATCGCGCCGGACTCGATGATCGACGAACTGTCCGAGCACCTGACCGCCGCCGGTGTCAACCACGGCACGGCCACCCGGACCGGTCTCGACGATGGTGTCACGCTGGTGCCGGTCAGCGTGGTGAAGGGGCTCGAACTCGACGCCGTCGTCGTGGTCGAACCGGCCCGGATCGTCGCCGATCACGAACATGGCATGCGTTCGCTCTATGTCGCACTGACCCGCCCGACGCAGCGCCTCAGTGTCGTCCACGCCGACGATCTCCCCCAACCACTGCGCTGACTGCTTACGCTGAGATCGTGGCTGCCGCGACGTTCACTGCGATCCCCGAGGTCGACCTCGTCGGATGGTCTGCCGACCCCGCCTCGTTCGCCGATCGGGTACGTCAGATCTGCCACGACGTCGGGTTCTTCCAGTTGGTCGGCCACGATGTCGACGCCGACTTCATCGAACGCCACGTCCAACACCAGCGGCGATTCTTTGCGCTGCCCGAATCCACCAAGACCATGATCGACAAGGCGCTGTCGCCTCACTTTCGTGGGTGGGAGCGCGTCGGTGCGGAACTCACCGGTGGACTGCCCGACCTGCGTGAGCAGCTGGACCTGTCGACCGAGCACCAGGTGCGAGGCCTCCAGCTCGAGCCGCCGTACCTGCGACTCGACGGCCCGAATCAGTGGCTCGATGAGGGTGTGCTGCCCGGTTTCCGAGCCCACATGGCCGAGTACTTCGAGCGCATGTCGGCCGTTGCCGACACCTTGCTGGAGGTGTTCTCGGTCGGGCTCGGGCTCGAACCCGACCACCTCCGGTACGTCTTCGGTGATCGGCCACTGTCGTTCGTGAAGTTGATCAACTATCCGCCGACGCCCCCCGATGGTGCTGGCGTGAATCCGCATCACGACGCCGGCTTTCTCACGCTGTTGTTGCAGCACGATGCCGGTGGACTCCAGGTGTGCAATCCCGACGGCGAGTGGGTCGACGTGCCGCCGCGGCAGGATGCGTTCGTGGTCAACATCGGCGAGATGCTGCAGGAGATGACCGGGAACTACTTCGTGGCCACCACCCACCGGGTGATCGCCGATCAGTCGCGCCACTCGTCGGCATGGTTCCATGGCCCCGATCTCACGACGCGGCTCGACCCGCTCATGCTCGATGCATCGTTCGGCGAGGCAGTCGCTGCGAGTCCACGGCACGCAGGCGCGGGGTTCATGGCTCGGCGTTCCGAGATCGAGTCGGGCGTCGACGGAATCGACAGCCGTGCAGGTGCCGGCGTCTACGGCCAACAGCTCTGGAACTACTACTGCCGGAGCTATCCGGCCAACGTGGCCCGCCACCACCCCGACGCATGACTGTTACTCATGGTGTCAGACACCAGGAGTAACACCTGACGTCAGCCGTCGCCGGTGTAGCGGTCGACGAGATCAGCGAGCAACTGGAACGCCTTGTCGGCGTCGGCGGGCCGGATGCGAACGACGGCGGTCGTCGCCATGTCGACCGTGGTGTCGATGCCGCCGACCAGTTCGGGCCGGGTCGAATCGACGTCGCGTCGGGCGACGACCCAGATCGACTCGATACGGGCCAGCGTCGCCTTCTCGTCGCCGGGGTCGCCGATCTGCGAGCTCAGTTGGCTCATCTCGGTCGACATCTCTGTGAGCAGTTCCGTGGTGGAACCGGCGATCGGCGACGTGGTGGTCGGCAAGGTCTCGAACGATCCGCCGACGTTGATCTCGCCGTCATCGGATTCGACCTGGACCACGGTGTCGGCGCACGAAGCAACGAGCACACCGGTGATGGAGAGGGAGAGGAGGCGGGAAACGAGGTGTCGATGGGTCACGAAGTGACCAAGATACGCTCGCTCGCGAACGATCCGACGCCGATGTGACGACCGTCGATCTCGACGGTCAGCGTGCCATCGGGGGATGCGGCGGTGATCGTGCCCCGGTTGCCCGGTTGGATTGCCGATTCTTCGAGGAACTCGAGCAAGCCGGGTTCGAATTCGAGTTCTTCGGTGATCCGTCGCACGGTGAACGGCGAGCCGACGGTGAGCTCGGACAGCGGCGAGGAGTCGGGCGCCTCGTAGCCGGAACCGGGAATCGGGTTGCCGTGTGGACACGTCGTGGGTGACCCCAGCAGGTCGTTGAGCGCCTGCTCGACCGAGTCGCTCATGATGTGCTCCCACTTGCCGGCCTCGTGGTGCGCCTCGGCCCAACTCAGCTTGAGCACATCGGTGAGGAACACCTCGGCGAGGCGGTGGCGACGCACGACTCGTTCGCCGAGTCGACGGCCCGAGTCCGTGAGACGGATGCCGTCGTCGGAGGTGATCAGTCCTTCGGCTTCGAGGCGCTTCATCATCTCGCTGACGGCCGGGCGCGACACCTGGAGTCGTTCGGCGATGCGAGCCTGGATCACGTCGACGTCGTCCTCGTGGAGTTCGAAGATGCACTCGCAGTACTCCTCGAAGGCGGGATGGTGCTCACCGCTCGCAGGCATCTGCTGATCCTACCTCCACCCTCATCTCGGCGCCCGTCGAGCGCGATCAACACCCGAATCGTGACACGGTGGCGGGCCTGATGTGCCACTCAGCGCTGGAGTTTCCGCAACCAGCTCTCGGCGTAGCGGAGGCGGCGTTCGAGTTGCTCGGTCGTGGCGGTCGCCACGCGGGTGACGCCGGCGAGGCGGTTCATCTCCCCCTGCACCTTGGCGTGGCCCCAACCGGTGATGTCGACCAGTCGTTTCGCCACATGGGCGTTGCGAGTGCGCAGATCGTCCTTGCGTTCGGCGACGCTCAGCGATCCCGACGGCACGAGCCCGGCTGCTGTCGGTACCTCCGGCAGCTCGATGCTCAGCAGTGGATCAGCGACGAACAGGGGCTCTGGAACCTCGAGTTCGTCGTCGTAGCGAGGTGCCCCGAGTTGGTCTGGCGTGAACAGCGGCTCGTAGCGGATGCCCTGTTCGGTGACGGTGTGCACGGTGATGTCGGTCGCGGTTGCCGACACCACGGCGAAGAGCGTCAGCTGTTCGGTGGCGTCGTCGGGATTCCGCTGGTCGTCGAGGCCACCGTCGAGCTGGAACTCGTCACCGTCGTCATCGCTGCCGGGCGGGCGAAGGACGTGGCGGCGTGCTTCGGCGATCTCGAACGCGTGCGTGCGCAGGCGCGGGTCGTCGGGGATGTAGACGTAGGCCTTCTGGCCCGGACGCCCAGCCTGCCAGCGCACGAATCGGCCGACCGCCTGGCGGAAGAACAGCTCGGTGGAGGTGGTGGTGGCGAACACGCCGACGCGAAGGCGAGGAATGTCCACCCCCTCGGACACCATCCGAACCGCCACCAGCCACGGGCGGTCGTTGTGGGCGAATTCGGCGATCTTCTTCGACGCCGTCGGGTCGTCGCTGATCACCACGTCGGCTGGTGTGCCGAACCGATCACGCAGCAGGCGGGCGATGCCCTGCGCGTGGTCCTGGTCGATGGCGATCACCAAGCCGCCAGCGTCTCGATGGTCCTGGCGGATCGAACGGAGCTGTTCGTTGGCACGTGAGAGCACGCTGGGCATCCACTCGCCCTCGAGGCTCAACGCCGTGCGCAGACGCATCGACATGTGGTCCTTCGTCAGCTCGTCCTGGAAGCTGGCATTGACGACATCTCCCGAAGCTGTGGTCCACTCCATCTCGCCGTCGACCCGTGGGAAATACACCGGACGCACGACGCCGCCGTCGCGCAACGCATCGGCGTAGCCGTAGGTGTAGTCGGCGTGGGCCATGTCGCCCTCGCCGCCGGTGACGTCGTAGCGTACGAACGGGATCGGTATGGCGTCGCTGCGGAATGGTGTACCCGACAGTGACAGACGACGTGCAGCGTGGCCGAACGCTGTGCGGATGCCGTCGCCCCACGCCCGCTCGTGACCGGCGTGGTGGATCTCGTCGAGGATCACGAAGCCGTCGGCCGACAGCCCAGCCAGCTTCGAGGCGGTGTTGCCAGTGGCGACTTGCTGATAGGTGGTGACGAGGCCGTGGACGTCGCGAGCCAGGCCGTCGCCCGGGCTCCAGTCGGGGTCGAGTTGCAAACCCAATCGGTGGGCGGCGAGTGACCACTGCACCTTGAGATGGCTGGTCGGAGCGACCACCACGAGGGTGCGTGGCTCCTCGGCGAGGCTGGCCCGGGCGCACGTGAGGGCGAACGTGGTCTTGCCGGCTCCGGGGGTGGCGACGGCGAGGTAGTCGGCGTCGGGGCTCGCCCGGAACGCCTCGTACGCAGCGCGCTGCCAGGGTCGGAGGATCACGGTCGGCATCGGCCCATCGAGTGTGGCGCCTCCACCCTCCGCCGACAACTCACCTCGCCGACGTCACGGTCCCCCTTCCGAAAAATCCCTCGACCGTTGCGCTGAGCGTCACGATTCCGCGCAATTTCGGATTGAAAGGGGTGTCTGGTTGGAAGACCGGGACTGGAGGGATCCCGTAGGCGGCTACGGTTGGCGTCGATGACTGATCGGTGAGCCTGCCCACGTCTGTTCGCACCGCGCCGCTCGGCGTGGCCGACTCCTGGAGTACCTCATGCCCGTATCGCTCATCGCTCGTTCCGTCACCGTCGTTCGTGGCCCGCTCATGGTGCTCGACGACGTCGATCTCACACTCGCGCCTCGGCATCGGGTCGGGCTCGTCGGCCCCAACGGCGTCGGGAAGTCGACACTGCTCGGTGCGCTCGCCGGTCGGATCGAGCTCGATCGAGGCTCGGTCGAGCTCGCTCCCCGCACCGCGAACGTCGGCCTGCTGCCGCAGGAACCGGAACGATCGACCACCGAGACCGTTGGCGAATTCCTGGCCCGCCGCAGCGGTGTCGCCGGGGCGCAGACCGAACTCGATGCTGCGACGAGTGCGCTCGCAGCGGCCGAATCGCGTGCGGACGACCGCTATTCGGACGCTCTCGACCGCTGGTTGGCGCTGGGAGCGGCCGACTTCGATGCACGGGTGGGCGAGGTGTGGCACGAACTCGGCCTCGACGTTCGGCTGCTCGACCAGCCGACGATCACGCTGTCGGGCGGCGAGGCCGCCAGGTCGTCGCTGGCCTCGTTGTTGCTGTCGCGATTCGACGTGTTCCTGCTCGACGAGCCGACGAACGACCTCGACCTCGACGGCCTCGACCGCCTCGAACGATGGATCCTCGGCCTCGACGCGCCGGTGCTGCTGGTGAGCCACGATCGATCGTTTCTTCGGCGCACGATCACCGACGTCGTCGAGATCGACCACCATTCGCATCGTGCTACGTGGTTCGCCGGGGGATGGGAGTCGTTCCTCGCCGAACGTGAACTCGCGAAACAACATGCCCGCGAACGATTCGACGAGTACGACACCAAGCGCACCTCGCTGCAGCAGCGGGCCCAACGAGAACGGGAGTGGGCGACGCAGGGCCAGGCGAAGGTGAAGAAGTCGGGCGAGACCGACAAACACATCCGAAGCTTCAAGGTCAACCAGACCGAGCAACTCGCCGGGAAGGCGGCGCGCACGCAGAAGGCGGCCGACCGGCTGGAAACGGTGGAGGAGCCGAGGGAGGCGTGGGAGCTGCGCTTGACGATCCCGACCGCCGGCCGTAGCGGCGACGTGGTTGCGACCGCTCGTGGTGCCGTGGTCGAGCGGGGTCCGTTCCGGCTCGGGCCGATCGATCTCGACCTCCGCGTCGGCGACCGTGTGGCGCTGGTCGGGCCGAACGGCAGCGGCAAGACGACATTGATCTCGCTGCTGCTCGGACGGCTGCATCCCGATGCCGGTGCGGCGTCGCTGGGCGCCAGTGTGGTCGTCGGCGAAATCGAACAGGCACGATCGGCGTTGCTCGGCGACGAGTCGCTACTCGACGCGTTCGCCGGGTCGACGGGGCTCCTGGGTGCTGACGCCCGCACCCTGCTCGCCAAGTTCGGTCTCGGCGCCGAGCACGTGAACCGAGTCGCCGGGACGCTGTCGCCCGGCGAGCGGACCCGGGCGTCGCTCGCCTTGCTGATGGCCAACGGTGCCAACCTGCTCGTACTCGACGAGCCGACCAACCATCTCGATCTCCCGGCGATCGAGCAACTCGAACAGGCACTCGACACGTTCGCCGGCACGGTCATCCTGGTGACCCACGACCGAGACCTCCTCGAACGGGTACGCCTCACGCGGACCCTCGTGCTCGACGGAGGAACCGTGTCGGAACGCTCGTGACCCTCAAGAGCCCGAAAGGGCGCGTTGTCGTTGCGCTCAGCGCAACGACACCGGCATTTTCCGGGCCTGGGGAATCAGACCGAGGTCGGGGGCGACCTGACGGGTCGTGAACAACGAACTCCTCCTGGCCCCCCTTGCCGCGTCAGCGCTGATCTTCTCGCTCGCAGCGTGTGGCAGCGATGACGACGGCGGCTCCCAAGACACCGTCGCCGAGTCGACCCAGACCACCATTGGCGATGGAGCGGACGACGACATGGACGGCGAGGTGGGCGATGACATGACGGAGATGCCCGGCGGTTCGACGCGCCATCTCCAACAAGCGATGAGTTTCCGCGCGTACAGGTCGCGGAAACTCATCGCTGCCGTTCGGGGATCGAGCCGGGGGAAGGCTGGGTAGCGTTGGGAGATCGCTGCCCACCCGGTTCTGGAGGCATTCTCGCCCGCTGTTCGGGAATGGTTCGCGGCATCGTTCCCCGAACCCACACCGCCGCAGGTGCAGGGCTGGCCGCACATCTCGGCAGGCGAACACACGCTGATCTGCGCGCCGACTGGATCGGGCAAGACGCTGACGGCGTTCCTCGCTGCGATCGACCGGCTCACGACCACGGCTCGTCCCGACGAACGCTCGCACCGCACCCGGGTGCTGTACATCTCGCCACTGCGGGCGTTGGCATTCGACATCGAGAAGAACCTGCGCGCCCCGCTCAAGGGCATCGAACTGGCCGCCGAGCGTCTGGGCGACGCATTCGTGGCCCCCGAGGTCGGCATGCGCACTGGTGATACCGCGGCAAACGACCGCCAGAAGCTGATCCGGCGTCCCCCCGACTTGTTGATCACCACGCCCGAATCGTTGTATCTGATGCTCACCTCGTCGGCGCGCGAAACGCTCGCCGGTGTCGAGACGGTGATCATCGACGAGATCCATGCGATGGCCACCACGAAGCGTGGCGCCCATCTGATGCTGTCGCTGGAACGTCTCGAGGAGGTGGCCGACCGGCCGCCCCAGCGCATTGGGTTGTCCGCCACCCAGCGCCCGCTCGCTGAGGTCGCCGAATTTCTCGGCGGGTACCACGAGCCCGGCCGCCACCGCCCCGTGCGGATCGTCGACGCCGGGATCCGCAAGGCACTCGAGGTCGAAGTCGTCATCCCGATCGAGGACATGTCCACCATCGGCCAGGTGAAGGTCGAGCTGACGCCCGGTCCGGCGACCGCTGCGCTCACCGAACGTCGCACGTCGATCTGGCCGAGCATCTACCCCGAGATCCTCACCCGGATCCTTGCCAACCGATCGACGATCATCTTCTGCAACGCCCGTCGTGCCGCCGAACGGCTGGCGGCGAAAATCAACGAACTGGCGATCGAGCAAGGGGTGCCGGGAGTCGTCGATCCGGAGACGGGTGAGATCATCGACGAACTGGTGCGCGCTCACCACGGATCGCTCGCGCGTGAGCAGCGGGTGGTGATCGAGGACCGGCTCAAGCGTGGGGAGCTACGGGCGATCGTGGCGACGTCGTCGCTCGAACTGGGTATCGACATGGGCGCGGTCGACCTCGTGATCCAGGTCGAGTCGCCCGGAGCAGTCAGCCGGGGCCTGCAACGCATCGGTCGGGCCGGCCACTCGGTCGGGGAGCCATCGCGAGGCTCGATCTTCCCGAAGCACCGCGGCGACCTGCTCGAAGCGGCCGTGGTCGTGCGTCGCATGATCGACGGCGAGATCGAGTCCACCCGGTACCTCCGCAACCCGCTCGACGTGCTGGCCCAGCAGATCGTGGCTCACGTGGCGATCGTGGAGGAGTGCTCGGTCGCCGAGGTCGCAGCGATGGTGCGGCGATGTGCCAGCTTCGCCGAGATCTCCGACGACCTGCTCACCAATGTGCTCGACCTGCTGTCGGGGCGGTATCCGAGTGAGGAATTCTCCGAACTGCGGCCCCGCATCGTGTGGGACCGCATCAACGATCGGGTGCGCGCCCGCGACGGATCGAAGCGACTCGCCGTCACGTCCGGCGGCACCATCCCCGACCGTGGTCTCTTCGGCGTATTCCTGCCCGACGGCACCCGGGTGGGTGAACTCGACGAAGAGATGGTCTACGAGAGTCGCCCCGGCGAGACGTTCGTGCTCGGCGCGTCGACGTGGCGGATCGAGGACATCACATTCGAGCGGGTCACCGTCACGCCCGCTCCGGGGCAGCCGGGCAAGATGCCGTTCTGGCACGGCGATCGTCCCGGCCGGCCGCTCGAACTGGGCCGAGCGCTCGGTGCGTTCGTCCGCGAGATCCGTGACCTCGACGAGCATGCAGCGACCGAACGGTTGATGGAGCACTACTCGCTCGACGCCTTCGCGGCGAGCAACCTGCAGCAGTACCTGGCCGAGCAGGTCGAGGCGACCGGGGCCGTGCCCGACGACCGCACCGTGGTGATCGAACGATTCCAGGACGAGATCGGCGACTGGCGGGTGTGCATCCTCAGCCCGTTCGGCACGCCGGTGCACGCACCGTGGGCGATGGCGATCGAACGTCGTCTGATGGACCAGTTCGACATCCCCGTCGAGACGATGTGGGGAGACGACGGCATCGTCATCCGGTTGCCCGAGTCGGCTGTCGAGCTGCCGATCGACGCGCTGATGATCGACCCGGAGGACATCGACGAACTCGTCGTTGCAACCCTGCCGCAGACGTCGTTGTTCTCGGCACGGTTCCGAGAGTGCGCTGGCCGGGCGCTGCTGCTGCCACGCCGTCGGCCCGATCGTCGCACCCCGCTCTGGCAGCAGCGCCAACGCGCCGCCGACCTGTTGGCGGTCGCCGCGAAGTACCCGACGTTCCCGATCCTGTTGGAGACGTCGCGTGAGTGTCTGCAGGACGTGTTCGACGTGCCGGCGCTGCGCGAGGTGCTCGGCCAGCTGCGGTCGCGGGCGGTGCGGGTGGTCACGGTCGACACCGGCAAGGCGAGCCCGATGGCATCGAGCCTGCTGTTCAACTGGATCGCCGCCTACATGTACGAAGGCGACGCCCCGCTCGCCGAGCGACGGGCCGCGGCGCTGGCGCTCGACCGGGATCTGCTGCACGACCTGCTCGGCGCTGAGGAGCTGCGCGAGCTGCTCGATCCCGAGGTGCTCGCCGACGTCGAACTGGAACTCCAGTGCCTCGCCGACGGACGCCAGGCTCGCTCAGCCGACGAACTGCACGACGTGCTCCGCCGGGTCGGCGATCTCTCGGCTGCCGAGGTCGAGTTGCGCTGCGAGTTGCCAGAGGGAGCAGATCCCGCTGCGTGGCTCGACGTGCTCGTGGTCGAGAAGCGGGCGATCGAGATAGCGCTCGCGGGCGAGACTCGGTTCGCCGCCGCCGAGGATGCCGCCAAGTACCGCGACGCGTTCGGTTGCTCGCTGCCGCTCGGGCTGCCGATGGCATTCACCGATCCGATCGCCCGGCCGCTCGAGGAGATCGTCGGACGCTACGCCCGTACGCATGCACCGTTCCTCACCGCCGAGGTCGCCGCCCGTTTCGGCGCGCCGCCCGAGCGGATCGCCGGCGCCCTTGCGGCACTCGAGGGTGAAGAACGCCTGGTGGTCGGCGAGTTCCGTCCCGGCGGTGTCAGCCGGGAGTTCTGCGACGTCGACGTGCTGCGTCAACTTCGGCGGCGTTCGCTGGCGGCGTTGCGCAAGGAGGTCGAACCGGTCGAGCAGGAGGCGTTCGCCCGGTTCCTGTCGGCGTGGCACGACATTCCGGCCCAGCGGCGCGGGATGGACGCGCTGGTCGAGACGCTCGGCGTGTTGTCCGGTGCCGCGCTCGTGGCCTCGACGATCGAAGCCGACGTGCTACCGGTTCGGGTGCGCGGCTATCGCCCGTCGATGCTCGACGAACTGTGCACCGCTGGCGAGGTCGTCTGGGTCGGCGCTGGCGGTCTCGGGGCCCGCGACGGACGTGTCCGGCTGTGCTTTGCCGACCAGCTGCCCCTGCTCGCACCGGGCTGGGAGCAACGCGAGCCGGTCGAGGGCGCGCTGCACGACGCCATCCGGATCCTGCTGGCCGAGCAGGGTGCGAGCTTCTGGGGGCAGATCCGGGGCGCCTCGGCTGGCGCATCCGATCAGGAACTGCTGGCAGCGCTGTGGGATCTCGTCTGGGCCGGCGAGGTCACCAACGACTCGCTCGCACCGCTTCGGGCTGTGCTCGGAGGAGCGAAGGTGAAAGCCGGAGCGAACAGCCGCTCGAAGGCCCGCAGCCGCCCGCGCCCAGGCCGCCTCACGCGCATCGGCCCGCCCGCCGGCCAGGGCCGCTGGAGCCTGCTGGCACCGCTGCTGCTCCCCGCTCCCACCCCGACGGAGGCGGCTCATGCGCAGGCGTTGCAGCTCGTCGAGCGCCACGGTGTGGTGACCCGTGAGGCGGTGATGGCCGAGGGTCTCGTCGGCGGATTCAGCGCCGTGTACGGGGTGCTCAAGGTGCTCGAGGAACGCGGCCAGGTACGGCGCGGGTACTTCGTCGACGGCCTCGGCGCAGCGCAGTTCGCCGTGCCGGGCGCTGTCGATCGCCTGCGCGCGGTTCGCGAGACGCCCGATGCAGTGATCTCGCCTGACGATGTTCCCGACCCGATCGTCCTCGCGTCCACCGACCCTGCGCAGCCCTACGGCGCGGCACTGGCGTGGCCGCAGACAACCGGTCGGCCTGCTCGTAACGCGTCGTCGATGGTGGTGTCGCGCGCTGGCCGGCCGGTGGTGTGGTTCGATCGCCGTGCGCACCATCTGGTGACGTTCCCGGATGCCACGGTCGACCCGTCGTGGGCCGATGCGCTCGTCTCGCTCGTGAAGGACGATCGGATCCGCTCCGCTGAAGTCCGCAAGATCAACGGCGACGGCCTCGTCGACGCGCCCGCCGGCCTACTCGAGATCCTGCGAGCGGCCGGCTTCGTCGACGGCTACCGCGGCCTCACGTACCGAACCTGACTGTTCGAGATGTGCCTGGGGTATCTCGAAGAGTCTGCAGACATGCTGGTCAGGGACCGATCGGGCTGGCGACGTTGGGCCTCACTGGATGTGGGGGTAGTGCTGGAGGGACGCAACCGACATCCGAGGAGGATGACCATGCTGACCCTGAGCCACCCCGCTGCCACGATGCTGACCGACGCCCGGTCGCAACAAGGGATCCCTGACGATGCGCTCTTGAGGGTGGCTCCGGCCCTCGACGGTGAGCAGGGCATCTCGCTCGGCTTCGTCGACGCGCCGATGGACGGTGACCACACCGGCGAGGTGCACGGTCTCGGATTGTGTGTTGCCCCCGAGGTCGCTGAGGCGCTGTCCGGCGCCAAGATCGATGTGCAAGATCCCGGCACCGACTCGCCCGAGCCCGCCCACCTGGTGATCGTCCCCGCCGACTGACACGCCACGAAATCCGTTCGTGTGACGTTTCCGGTAGGCCACCCCACCGGAAACGTCACGCAAACGTGGTTGTTGCCGTTGCCGGGGGCGGCACGGAACTGTCGGACACCCAGTTGCCGTGGAAGCCGAACGGCACCCGTTGGGGCAGTGGGATCTGGGCCACGGCGGCACCCGTGATGTCGCCGGCGTCGAGGATGTGGAGCTCACTCGAATCCGTCGTGGCGTCGTAGACCACGGTGAGGATCCAGGCGTCGTCCTCGGCCACACCGTCGACTTTCGGCACCACGACCGGTTCGGCGCCGCCACGGCCGGTTCCGAACTCGTGGGCCTCGGTCGTTCCAGATTCGACGTCGAGCTTGATGATCGCCCCATGGAGGTTCGGGGCGTCGATCGCGACCTCGGACGTGTATCCGTAGCGGTGACGCTGCAGCCCGACAGTGGGATTGTGCCGCGGGAATTCCTGAGGGCGATCGTCGATGCGGCTCTCGTTCACACGGCGTGCTGCCGGATCGATCACCCAGCGATCGAACGTCGGGAGGCAGTCGGTGAACGGCCCGCGCCGGTCGTTGTCCATCATGCGGTCGTAGCGGCACAGGTCGACCACCACGGTGCCGTCGTCGGCGTCGTAGGCGTTCAGGGGGTGGAAGACGTAGCACGGATCGACGTCGCACCAGACGATGTCGTCGGCCGTGCCGGAGCGCGGGAGCAGGCCGACCCGGGCGGCGCGATCGGGCGCCCATGCGAACGGCCAGGGATATCCCTCGCCGAGGACGTCGAAGTTCACGGTCACCGGCAGGTCGTAGACGACGGCATACGTGGGCGTGAGTGACATGTCATGGATCATCGGCATATCGGACACGGGGATGTCGACCAGCTTCGACACCCGCCCGTCAGCGCCGACGATGACGTACTGGACGTGATCCCACAGGTCCGGCCAGTGGTAGGCCATGGCGTGCAACTCGCCGGTTGCGGGGTCGTACTTGGGGTGCGCGGTGAACCCGTTCGGCAAGGTACCACCGAAGGCGTTGACACCACGCGGTTCGAGGTCGTAGCCCAGCTCCACCGGAGGCGTCCCGGCTTCGACCATCGCCCAGGTGGTGCCGGCGAAGCCACCGACGTTCGTGTTCGGGCCGGATCCATCGGCGCCGGCCACGTAGCGGTTGCGGTACCACTCGGCTCGGCCGCCGCGCAGGCGCACGCCGTGCACCATCCCGGCTCCCATGAACCAGTGGTGCGTCGACGCATCGATGCCGGGGCTCGGGTTGGGCCCGTTGCGGAGCCACCTCCCCTCGAGTTCGGTCGGGATCGCTCCAGTGACCGGCAGATCGAACGTTGTCACTTCGTGTTCGATCGGCGCATAGTTGCCCGCGAGGTACGGGTTCTCGCTCGGCCGGAGGTGCGATGCGGTGTCGGTCACACTCCCACAATGACGCAGTGGCAGCGCGCCCGTCAATGGGTCGGCGTGACCACAACGTTCGTGCTGCATTTCGGTGGACCGCCCCACGCGAGGCGACGTAAACGCGGGGTCAGTCTTTCGGCTGGACGGCGCGGAGGCCGGCCCATGCGAGATCGGCCACCACGTGGGCGATCTCGTCGGGATCGAACTCGTCGCCACGTGCCACCAGCAGCCGGCTCGCGCCCTCGGCCATGCCCACCAGTGCGTGGGCGATCGTGGTGCGGTGACGTTCGTCGATGTCGACAGCGATCAGCGGGGCAACCGCCTTGGCCGCCTCGGCGGTGATCCGAGTGACGGCGGCGTTGAACTCGTCGTCGCGTCGGGTTCCCGAGCCGAACAGGAACCGGAAGGCGTCGTGATCCTCGGCGACCCAACGGAAGTAGGCGCGGAAGCCGAGTTCGGTCTGGCTCTTGCCGTCGGTGGCCTCGGCAGCCGCCTTGGCGATGTTGGCCAGGAGCCGCTCGCCGACCTCGTCGATGAGCGCTTGGTACAGGTCGCGCTTGGAGTCGAAGTGTTGGTACAACACCGGCTTGGTGACACCGACGGCGTCGGCGACGTCGTTCATCGAGGCGCCGTGGAAGCCATGGGTCGCGAACACTTCGAGTGCGACGTCGAGGATCTGTTCGCGGCGGGCGGTGGCGGTGAGTCGAGGGGACATCAGTTACCGAATGGTAACGGGAGGTGCGCCGTCGCGGAATTCGGCCGTCAACGACTCAGAAGCCGCGTTCGCGGTCGTCGCGCTCGGCGGCCTTGACGGCGTATCCGACGATGATCGAGGGGGCCAGCAGTACGCAGCCGATCACGAAGGTGATGATCACCAGGTTCGCCATCACCGCCGAGAAACCGACCGCGAAGGCGATGACGAACAACGCCATCGCCAGCGCCACGAAGAGGTAACCGACGCGGTTGGCGAGCAATGTCCACTTGGCCACCTGAGCACGCTTGACGCGAATGGGATCGATCTCTTCGGGCGTGGCAGGGGGGTTCGACATACAGTCGCCCCATGCTACGAGCGCATCGCTGCCGGCCATGACGGTCGACCTCACCCACGACGGCCCCGTTGCGGTGATCACGCTCGACCGTCCGTCGCGACGCAACGCCGTCGACCACGCCACATTGCTCGAGTTGCTCGATGTGCAAGCAGCAATCGCCGCTCGGTCGCCGGACGCAATCCGTGCCGTCGTGCTGACCGGGAAGCCGCCCGCCTTCAGCGCCGGCGCCGATCTCAACGGGGTGGAAGAGGGCCAGTTCGCGACCGACCTCGCCTCCGTGTTGCGCGGTTTCGGCGAGCTGCCGGTACCCGTGATCGCCGCCATCGACGGCCCGGCGCTCGGTGCCGGAGCGCAGTTGGCGATCGCCACGGACCTCCGTGTGGCAACGCCCAGCAGCGTGTTGGGCGTCCCGGCGGCCAAGCTCGGTCTGGTGGTCGACCATTGGACGATCCGACGGCTGGCGGCGGAGTTCTCACCGCCGATCGCCCGAGCGATGCTGCTCGCAGCGCAGACCTACACCGCCGATCAACTCCACCGCACCGGCGGCATCCACCGCCTCGGAACCCTCGACGACGCGGTGACGTGGGCGCACGAACTGTCGCGGCTGGCGCCGCTCACGATCGCCGGCCACAAGATCGGCCTCGAACATGTGCAGGTCGAACCGGGCGAGGACGTCGCGTTCGAGGTGGCCCGCAGCGCCGCGTGGGCCAGCGCCGACGCTGAAGAGGGCCGCACCGCGTTCCTCGACAAGCGCCGCCCCGATTTCACCGGCAGGTAGGCGTTACTCGTGGTGTCTGACACCACGAGTCACGATTTCGGGCTCGTCGGGGTTTGCCCGACGTTCGTGATGTCAACGCTCGCACGCATGGGTTTCGTGATCGAGCAACGGGGAAGAACCGACGTGCCCACGAGCACGGCCACCACGGCGCTGCCGTCAGAGCCTCCCAGACCACACCTCGATGACGACACGGCGAGGAGTCTGCGCATCTGGAACCTCGCTGCGGGAGTGTTCCACCTCGTGTCGGCGGCGCTGTTCCTGATCATCATGAACGACTTCAGCCTGCCGATCACGGCGTCGTATCCGACCCAGGATCCCGCATTGCTCCAGGGAACCGCGCCACCGACCGAGATCCTCTTCACGCCCACGTTCGGCTACGGCGTGGCGGCCTTCTCACTGCTGTCGGCGTTCTTCCATCTACTCGTCGGCACGGTCGCCAACTCGTCCTACAACCGGGCGATCGCCAACAAGCAGAACCCCTACCGCTGGATCGAGTACTCGTTCAGCGCCACCTTGATGATCGTGCTGATCACCATGCTGCTCGGCGAGTACGACATCGGCGGCCTCGTCGGCGTCGCCGGAGCGAACGTGGCGATGATCCTGTTCGGCTGGGTGATGGAACGTCAGAACCGGCCGGGCGAGGACGTCGACTGGTACCCGTTCGTGTTCGGCTGCATCGCCGGCCTGGTGCCGTGGATCGTCATCGCCATCTACTTCCAGGGCGCACTCGGCAACGCCGACGAAACCGTGCCGCCGTGGGTGTGGGGCATCCTCTTCAGCGTCTTTGCCCTGTTCAACTGCTTCGCCATCAACCAGTTCCTCCAGTACAAGCAGGTCGGCAAGTGGCGCAGTTACGTGTTCGGCGAGCGCGGTTACATCGTGCTGTCGTTCGTCGCCAAGACCGCCCTCGTATGGCAGATCTACTTCGGCACCGTGCGCTGAGCGTTACCCCAGGAGTAGCGGTTTTGTCAGAGGTTCGGGGGGAGCAGTCGGTTGGCGTTCTGGAAGAAGAAGTACAGCGTCACGACGAACGGGCCGACGCCGACGAGTAGTCCGATCCAGTCACGCTTGGTCGTTCGGCTGATCAGGTACGACACGATGCCGATCGCCGCCAGCAGTAGCCCCCACAGCGCCACCTGACTGTTTGCCCCCGGGTCGCTGAACCATCCATCGGAGAACGCGTCGGCGATGCCCTCCTCGATCTGGCCGTCGTCGAGCGTGCTCGTCTGGTCGACGGCGATGGTGGGATCTTCCACCGGAACGCTTCCAGCCGCCTCGGTTCCGGTGCCGTCAGCGGTGGCCGGGTCGACGACGGTGTTCGACGGATCAGGATCGGAGGCGACGGCGTCGTCGAGCGGTCGGCCGTAGTTGATCGTTGCCGCACCAACGGGGCTGGACGCAGCGGCGTCGAGCTCGGCGGACACGATGATCCGTTCGCGGGCGGTGTACTTCGGGTGGCACGACGTCAGCGTCAGCGTGGCCGTGGTCGGATCGGTCGTGGCGACAACCTGATAGTCGCTCGGTGACACGATCTGCTGTCCTGTGACCCGATAGACGAACCGCCCGGCCAGCGTGGTGACGATGATCTCGTCGCCGGTCTCGAGCTTGTCGATGTCGAAGAATGGTTGCCCGAACGTGGTGCGATGACCGGCAATCGCCGAGTTGCCGAGCTGACCGGGCATGGGGGTCTCTGGATAGTGGCCGGGGCCGTTCTTCAGATCGTTCTTCTCGACACCAGCAACCACGAACTTGCCGACACCGATCCGGGGCATCTCGATCCGACCGATCGGGTCACCTTCCTTGATCGGGGGCAGGCTGGCGACGGGTGCCGGTGCCGGTGTGGTCGGAGCCGGGACTGAATCGTCGGTCTCGGTCCCGGCGTCGGT
>JBBQEU010000045.1:0-24433 GCA_038321235.1 Acidimicrobiales bacterium
GGTCGAACAGGGCGGCGGGGTAGCGGCCGGTGAACAGCAACACGATCCCGGTGACGAGCACGAGGATGCCGAGCAGACCCCCGCCGCCGGTGAGGTCGAAGCCGACCCGGTCGCCGTCAGCGGCGAGCCAACGAATCGACGTTCCCGCCAACACCGCAACGATGACGAGGTGCGGGATGGCGAGCAGCCACTTCACGAACACCAGACCACGCGACAGAGTGTCGGGGTAGGTGATGTCGAGGAAGGCTGGGTCGTCGGGTTCGGGCTGCAGACTGAACGGTGGGTACTGATCGGTCCCGATGCCGCCGGTGGTGGCGTAGTAGCTCACTCGCCATGACCACCGCAAGACGCCGACGTTGAAGTCGAAGATGCCTCGCGGGTAGCGGCCGGTGGCGACGATGGCGACTGCTGCGACGAGCGTGAGCACGACGAATGCCATCCACAGGAATACCAGGACGACGAAGTGCGGGATGGCGAGGAACCACTTCACCAGCCATTGCCACCGTGACAGTTGTGGGTCGAGCCGGGCGGACAATTTGACGGGATGCACCGCCGCTGGGGGCCGTGGCGTGGGCGTGACGGCTGGAGGTGCCGCGGCGGCGGGCGGTTGGTTCGATTGGCGAGCGCCGTGGGCGCCGACCACGATGAGCACCACTGCCAAGGCGGTCAGCACAGCGCCGACGCCCAGCATGATCAACGCGAGCGGCAGGACGAACCCGGCCTTCGCGCCGACATCGACGTCGACGGCGACGCCTGGTGTTGCGTCGGCGTTCATGGCCACCACCGACCAACGGCCCGTGGTCGCTTCCCAGTCGAGTTGCTGGGTACCGGGACCTGTCGCGGTGGCGGCCCAGAAGTCCTGATCTCCCGGCGGGTCGATCGTGTTGCTTCCGGCACGGTCGCGGTAGACGGCTTCGAGATCCTCGGTGAGGTCGATGACCTCGTCGTGCGCCACGCCGGCGAGATAGGTGTCGACGTCGGCCTGCCGGGCGATCCCGATGAAGAAGTCGCTGCCGGCATCTGCGCTGGTGGCCCGGATGCGGACATCGGTGTCGAGCGCGTCGAGCACCCAGTCGGGTGACCCGGGATCGGCGGCGAACGTGATGTCGTCGGCAGAGATCGCGACGGTGTCGGTGGCGAGTCGGTCCAGGGTGGTGTCGAAGTAGCCGTCGTCACCGCGTCCGACTGCGTAGCCGACGCCGAGGGCGCCGCCTCCGAACAGCAACGCGATCGCCGGGATCAGCAACAGGCACCCCATGACGAGAGCGGCGACGCGTGATGCGCGCATGGAAGTCCTCCTTTGTTGGCGTTACTCACCACGGTGCCAGCGACCTGCGTTCTCGGCCAGGGACGAACGTCACGATGCCGTCACGAGGGCGCGCTTCGTTCCCTGTGAAGGCCGGGACCTTGTCCCCTTGAGGGCATCGCATGGCGCGAGCAACGTGAGGGGTGTCCGCTTCCACAGGAGGTACCCCATGACCACCGACACCGATGCCCCGGCACGGGTCGGCGACCATCGCATCGAGGTCGAACACCTCACCAAGCGATACGGCGACCACACCGTCGTCGACGATCTGACCTTCAGCGTCCCCGCCGGCCGGGTCACCGGCTTCCTCGGCCCGAACGGCTCGGGCAAGTCGACGACGATGAAAGTCATGCTCGACCTCGCCGCCGCGGATGCTGGCCGGATCTCCATCGGCGGTCACCGCTACCGAGACCTGCCGAATCCAGCACGGACCGTCGGCGCAATCGTCGAGTCCGACGCATTCCACCCCGGCCGCAGCGGACGTAACCACCTCCGAATCCTCGCCGACGCCACCGGCATCAGCCTGCGACGCGTGGACGAGATCTTGGAGCAGGTCGACCTCGCCGATGCCGCGAACCGTCGCGCCGGCGCCTACTCGCTCGGGATGCGCCAACGCCTCGGCCTCGCCGCTGCACTGCTCGGCGAACCACCCGTGCTCGTCCTCGACGAGCCCGGCAACGGTCTCGACCCCCAAGGCATCCGCACCCTCCGCGACCTGCTGAGACAACACGCGTCACGAGGTGGCACCGTGTTCGTGTCGAGCCATCTGCTCTCCGAAGTCGAGCACCTCGCCCACGATGTCATCGTCATCAACCAAGGACGCCTGATCACCCACGGCGCACTCGCCGAACTGCAGCAAGCAGCATCGCTGGTGCGCACGCTCGATGCCAGCCGGCTCGCCGACGCGCTCCAACGGGCCGGAGCGACGCTGCGCACCGACGGCGACGGCGGGCTCGTCGTACGAGGGATGTCGCTCAGCGAGATCGGCGACCATGCCTTCGTCAACGGCATCGCTGTGCATGAACTCTCACCCCACGCCGGCTCCCTCGAAGAACTGTTCCTCGACTGGACCAGCACGGCGTCGCAGCCCGAGGAGACATCCCAGCCATGACCATCACACGTCTCATTCGATCGGAACTTCGCAAGCTGACCACGACCAAGATGCCGTTGGCGTTCCTTGCCGTGCTCGTCGTGATCGCCGCACTCAACGCGTTCGCCGTGGGTTCCGGAACCGACATGGACGGCAGTAAGGGGTTCATCGCCACCGAGGCCGACCAGCAGTCGCTGATGGCATTCGCATTCAACGCATTCATGGGTGCCGGCCTCTTCGGGGCCATCGCAGTGTCTCGCGAGTACAGCCACCACACCGTGGTCCCGACCTACCTCGCCTCGCCACGGCGCCACCGCGCTGTGCTCGCACAACTCACCGCAGTCGCACTCGGCGGATGTGTCCTCAGCATCATCGGTGCCCTGCTCACCATCGCTGCTGTCGCCGTCGCGCTGCCCGCCACCGACTACGGATTCCTCGTCTCGATCAGCAACGTCATGCGCATCATCGCCGCCTCCGCATTCGCCGGCGCAGCAGGCGCCATCCTCGGCGCCGGGATCGGTGCCATCGTCAGAAATGTCGGAGGCGCCGTCACCTTGGCGGTGTTCATCTTCTTCGTTGCGCCAGGGCTCGTCGTGCAACTCGCGAACGGAACCGCGTCGTGGATGCCGTCCACACTCGCCGCCGTCATCTCCGGCACCCTCGACGACGTCAGCGAACCCGCTGCAGTACTCGCCCTCGCTGCCTGGGCGGCAATCCCTGCCATCTTCGGACTCGTCGCGGTGCAACGCCGCGACGTTGTCTGACGAATTCGCCTCGGAGTCGTCCCCATCGCCGAAGTTGCAGGCCTCACCTTGGAGCTGCAGCACAACGGCATGGTCTCTGTCGACGATGTCCCCGCCCATCACGGCTCCGGAATTCGCCTGCGCGTCCGCTCCGCCGGGGTCTGCGGCTCCGGTCAGGGTGATCCTCGAACCCTGACCACCCGCATCGCTCTGAGTGATGGTCGATATCTCATTGATCTATGCAATTGATGGGAAGAATTGGTCGATGATGGGGTTGACGGGACGTGTCGTACTCGACGGCGCGAACTCTCACCCCCGAGATCACCGACTACGAAATCAGGAACGTCATGTTCACTCGCAAGCGCACACTGCACCCCGCACTCCTCGCCAGCGACTTGGCCGCGACCGTTCCGCTCAACGAGCTCGAGCAGCTCGATCGTCTTGCCACCACGCTCACCATCGCTGCCGGCGAAGAGATCGTGCGTGCCGACGCGTTCGGTCGTGAGTGCTTCGTCGTGATCGACGGTGAGTTCAGTGTTCAGCTCGGCGACCGCTCGATCCAGGTCGGCCCCGGCGCCGTCATCGGCGAGCTGTCGTTGCTGACCCTCAAGCCGCGCAACGCATCGGTGAGTGCCACCATCGACTCCGGTGTGTACGTCCTGAACCGTGCCGAGTTCGCCACCATGCTCGACACGTGCCCGAAGCTCTCGCGCGTCGTGCTCAACGGCGCCGTTCAGCGCACCGCCGCTGCCGCCTGACCGCACCGAAGTACGACGTCCGGGCGCCGTACCTCGACCATCTGTGCTCTGATGACGCAATGGCCAACGGCGCCTCCCCGACATCATCGCTGACCGAGACCCTCGCCGCCCTCGGAGCGCGCAACATCTCGGCCAGGGAACTCCTCGACGATCATCTCGATCGAATCGAGCGTCTGGACGGCCCGATCAACTCGGTCATCACCTCCGAGTCGACCCGCGCGCGGGCCGAGGCCGCAGCCATCGACGAGGCCCGTGCCGCGGGCCGCAGCCTGGGGTTGCTCGCCGGTGTGCCGGTCACGATCAAGGACGCCATCGCCACTGCTGGGATCCGCTCCACCGGGGGAGCGATCGAGCTGAGCGACCATGTGCCCAGTGCGGACGCAACCGTGGTCAGCAAGATTCGCGACGCCGGTGCAGTGGTCTTCGCCAAGACCAACGTGCCGCGCTGGTCGGGTGACTACCAGACGTACAACGAGATGTTCGGTACCACGAACAACCCGTGGGATGTCGAGCGCACGCCTGGCGGGTCGTCGGGTGGTCCCGCCGCAGCCGTGGCGATGGGGTTCACCGGCTTCGAGATCGGCACCGACATCGGGGGCTCGATCCGGGTGCCATCGTCGTTCTGTGGCGTGTACGGCCACAAGCCGAGCTTCGGGATCATCCCCAGCTTCGGCTACCTCGACGATCCGTCCTCGCATCGCAACGTCGCCGACGTCAACGTGTTCGGCCCCATCGCCCGATCGGTCGATGACCTGGAATTCCTGCTGGGGCTCCTCGCCGGTCCGAACCCCGACGACGCTGCGGCGTGGCGGCTCGACCTTCCCGCACCGCGAGCGACCACACTCGGCGCCTTCCGGGTGGCGGCATGGCTCGACGACGAGTTCGCTCCGGTCGACGCAGCGGTGCGCGACGTGATGGCCACCGCCCTCGACGCGTTGGAGGGTGCGGGCGCGCGGATCGATCACGGCCGTCGACCGGACCTCGACCCGGCGTTGGCGGCTCGCGAGGGGTCGATGCTGATCTCGTCGGCGACCGAGATCTCCGACGGCGACGGCGACAACTCTGCGGCGAGCGGCGGCGGCCGCGGTCTCGACCATCGAGCATGGGACGTGCTGCATCGCCGACGCGGCGAGTTGCGTCAGCGCTGGGCCGAATTCTTCGCGGACATCGACGTGCTGCTGTGTCCCGTCACGGTCGTGCCACCGTTTCGTCACGTCCACTCACCGGAGGGCTCGAATTGGGCTCATGCAACGCTTGCTGATCACGACAACCGGCACTACAGCGACCTGATCGGATGGAGCGCGCTCATCGGGAGTGCCTATCTCCCGGTGACGGTGCCGCCGATCGGGAGGACCATCGGCGGGTTGCCCATCGGCATCCAGGTGGTCGCCCCATATCTCCACGACCGCACATCGCTGGCGTTCGCCCGGTGCATGGCTGACGTGCTCGGCGGCTACGAACCCCCACCCGCTGCGCTGTGACACTCGGCTTCCGGTTCTCGTGAACTCGTGGGGGAATCATCCCCGCACGAGTTCACGGGAACGATGCAATGGTCAGGATTCGAGCGCGGCGCGGAGCTGTTCGTAGGCGTGGTCGGGCATCGAGGTGTACAGCAACTCGGCGCCGGCGAACCGACGTGCCTCGTCGGCCAGCGCTGCGACGTGGACGTGCTCTGCGAGGATCACCACGGTGGATGTTCCGGGCTCGACCGCATCTCGGAACCACGCCACCCATTCGTCGGGGATGCCGAGGTCGACGATCTTGGCCGTCACTGCTCCGGACGCAGCGCCGATGCCGAGGCCTGCGATCCATCCGACCGGGCCGCCGAGCACCAGACCCAGCAGGCTGGTCCACATCGCGCCATTCAGCGCAGCGCGCCCAGGGGTGGGGTCGATCGTCTCGACCACCTTCACCGATCCGTCGTTGCTCTTGGTGACCACGACGGCGTCCTGGAGTTCCAACGCGCCTGACTCCTTCAGTCCGCCCATCGCCAACAGATACTGCTGCGCCAGTACCTGACGATCGAACGACACGCCGATGATCACCGGCGCGCCCGGGTCGGAGATCACACGCTCGTCGGGCTCGATGCCTGCCCGCAGCGACGGGTCCGGCGGATCGAACGAGGGATCGGTCATGGGAGGAAGTGTGCCAGCGACGAGCTCCGATCAGTGCGCGATGTGCGCCGGAAACCGGAACTGGTTGCGCGCTGATCGCTGCCGTGTTACTTCGAGGTGACGGTGACTCCGTCGGTGACGACCGACTCGTCGAGGCCGATTGGTTCGGCGTCGATGCCGAACACCCACCGATAGAAGCCGGTGGCGGCCTGGTCGATACCCGGCCAGACCTCCTGCACCGGGCGATTCGGTTCGTCGCAACCATCGGTGGCGAGCGTGCGCAACCGATCGTCGAGGAAGTCGCCGAGTCCTGCCTGTTCGGCGAGCACGATCAGGTTCGAGTCGCCGGGGCCGATGGCGCAGAGATCGGAGAACGCAAGGTGGCCGGTGTCGGCGAACAGCCAGAGCCACGAAGGAGAGGGTGCGAGTTCGAACGACTCGACCGTGCGGCTCGATTCGATGATCCCGTCGAGTTCACCCGCCAGGAACAGCGAAGGAATCGCTGGCACGTTGTCGCGGAGACCGGACGCGTACGACACGTAGCCGAGGATGCCGCCATCGAGGGCGACCTCACTGATCGTGCCACCGCCGGCCGAGTGGCCGCCAAGGGCGACACGGTCGTTGTCGAGGGCGCCTCCGAGCTGGGCGTCGTCGTCCAGCGTGGTGAGCAACGTTCGCATCGAACGCATCTGGTCGGCCGATGGTGGCTGACCTTCGGCAGTGCCCCCGAGTGAGTTGAGCAGATCACGGCTCGGATGATCGGTGGACGCGGTGACGATGCCCCACGTCGCGAGGTGCTGAGCGATGGTGCTCGACTGGAGGCGGAACGACGATGCGCCGTGGCTGAACAGCACGATCGGGAACGGGCCGTCGCCGGCCGCGTCAGCGTCGCGGGTGGCCTCGATCGTGAACGAATCGTCGATGTCGCTGGAGATCAGGTCGGCAACTCCAGTAGGCAGGAACGAGCGCACGTTGTAGGTGTCGGTGCCACCGCGGGTCGACTCGTCGGCCGGGTACCAGATCTCGACGAGCCCGCCTTCAGACAGCGTGCGGGTGGTGACGCCGACGGCGTACGGTCCGGGTCCTGCGAGATCTTCCGCCGTGACCTCGGGCTCGGGCGCTTCGGTGGTCTCCGGCGTGGTGTCCTCGGGCTCGGTGGTGGTCGTCGCAGCCTCGGTCGTCTCGGGTGCAGTGGGCTCCGTCGTCTCGGTCGTGGCTTCGGTGGTGACGGTGGCAGCACCGTCGGAGTCGGAGCCGCAGGCAGCGGCGATCAGCGCGGTTGCGAACAGTACGGGAAGGAGGCGTTTCATGTCGGCGGCGAGCGTAGATGCCGCTGCGCGCTCGAGGCGAAGCCGGACCGGCATCTGTCAGCCGCCTGCGACCGGCCTCGGGCGTGTCGATGGTCATTCGGCCCTGGTGCCACCGTTTTCACGAGTCGATACTTCGCGGACATGAAGGAACTCGTCTATCATCGCATGCTTCTCCCGGCGATCGAACGGTACGGCGCCCGAACGGCGGTCTGCGACGGCGACTACACCGGCACCTACGCCGAGCATGGTGACCGCGTCTTCCGGCTGTGCCGGGCGCTGGGCGACCTCGGCGTCGGGCCCACCGATCGCTTCGCCGTCATGGCCACCAACAGTCACCAGTTCCTCGAGCTGTATCACGCTGCATTCCTCGGCGCAGGCGTGATCAATCCGATGAACTTGCGGTTGGCCGGCAGAGAGCTCGATCACATCGTGCGCGACTCAGGAACCGAGGTGGTGTTCGTCGACGCCTTCTTCGCCCAGCACCTCGCCAACGCGATGGCGGCCGGCGAAGGGCCGAGTCCGATTCGTCACATGGTGTTGATCGGCGATGCGCCCGATGGCGTCGAACTGCCGAACGACCTCCTGTATGAAGACCTGATCGCCGGTGCCGAGCCGTTGATCCCCGACGAACCCGAAGAAGATGACCTCGCCGTGTTGATGTACACCGGCGGCACGACCGGACTGCCGAAGGGAGTCATGCTCGACCATCGGGCCGAGATCTTGAACCTCTACCACATCGGGTTGAAGGTGGGCCTCGACGAGGACTCGGTGTACCTGCATCAGACCCCGATGTTCCACGCCGCATCGATGGGCGGGATCATCGGCACGCCGTCGTCGGGTGGCCAATCGGTGTTCCTGCCGCTGTTCGATCCGGGGTCGGCGATGGAGCTCATCGAGCGACATCAGGTGACACAGACCGTGATGGTGCCCACGATGATCGCCATGTTGCTCGACCACCCCGCCTTCCGACCTGAACGATTGGCCTCGATGCGGACGCTGACGTACGGCGCCTCACCCATGCCGACCGGTCTGCTCGCCCGGCTGCTCGAGATCTACCCCGACCTGGACATCACCCAGGGGTACGGGATGACGGAGTGTTCCTCGGTGCTCACCTGGCTCGACGCCCGCGACCATCGCATCGGTGGTGACCGCTTGCGTTCGGCCGGGCGGACGGTCCACGGGGCGGCGGTCACGATCCGCGACGAGGACGGCAAGCTCGTGCCCACCGGTGAGCGGGGTGAGGTGTGTGCCCGTGCGGGGAACTTCATGCGCGGCTACTGGAACCAGCCCGAGGCGACCGAGGAGGCATTCCGCGACGGTTGGTACCGCACTGGCGACGCCGGGTACCTCGACGACGAAGGGTTTCTCTATCTGGTCGACCGGATGAACGACATGATCGTCACCGGCGGTGAGAACGTGTACTCGGTGGAGGTCGAGAACGCGCTCAGCAAGCACGAGGCAATCGACCAGGTGGCGGTGATCGGTATCCCGCACGAGACCTGGGGCGAGCAGGTTCACGCGATCGTGGTGCTGCGCGCCGACTTCGAGGCGAGCACCGATCAACTCCGAGAGTTCGTCAGCGGCGAGATCGCCCGCTACAAGGTGCCGAAGTCGTGGGAGTTCCGCACCGAGCCGTTGCCGTTGTCGGGAGCGCTCAAGATCCTCAAACGCCTGCTACGCGAGCCATTCTGGAAGGACCACGACCGCGACGTCGGCTGACGGCGACGTCGGCTGATGCCGACGCGGGTTCGGCCTGACAGTTCGGGCGGTACCCTCTCGGTCCAACCCGACCAGAAGGAACACGATCATGGCCCAGGCCAAACTCACGCCCCTCCAGCAAGCCGAAGCAGACCGCAAGGCCGCCGAAGACGCTCGCGCCAACAAGGCGACGAAGACCTACTCCGACGAGGAGAAGACGACCCGTAAAGAGCGCGTCGCCAAGGCGAAGGACGCGATGACCCGTTCGGTCGGGCTGAAGGGCGCACACGTGGCGCCGGCGCGTGCCGCGCTCAAGAAGTACCTGCAGAATCTGAACGATCCGAAGCAGCCCGACGATCAGCAGTTCGAGACGCTGGTCGAGGCGCCGTTCAAGGCTCCGCCGAAGAAGCGGACCGACGACCGTCGCTTCTGAGTGCCGCTCGGTCGAGATGTGTCAGGCGCATCTCGAACACGGCGTCAGCGGTCCGGCGGCAGGACGGCGTTGACGAGGGCCCGCTCGAGACGGGTGAGTTCGGTGGTGATCCGTGCACGCGCCTTTCGACGTTCGTTCAACGGCATCGTCGCCGAGATCGCCGCTGCACGGCTCAACTCGTCGATCGCTTGGAAGATCACTGCGCCATCACGATCGGTCGGATCGGGGAACACGAGATCCGCATTGCGCTCCAACGCTGCGAGGCGGCGCTCGATGCCTTTCTGACCGAACCGTTGTGTGGGGTCGAGCCGATCGAGTGCGCTCGGCGCGCGGCGCTCGGTGCCCGGTGGGCCGACGTCGATCGCACGTCGGTGCTCGGCCCATTCACGTGCAGCGACCGGAGCCTGACGCAGATGCTCGCGGACTCGTTCGTCCTGCAACACCGACATCGCCAGCAACAACGCCCCCTGCACAGCCTTGCGCCGGGAGGTGGGAAGGGGAAGGGGTCGTTTGGCAGCCATCGCGAGTCTCGATCCTACGAGTTCGTCGTCAGCAGCTGTACCCACCGGCGTGAAGGCCACTCCGCGTCGGGGCCGACCCCGCCGATGTGATTGAGTGGTCGCATGCCTGCTGATGATCTGCCCGCGACCGCCCTCGAACTCCGATCCACCCTCAGCGACGACGGCGTCGTCACGATGGGTATTAGCGAATGCGATGTCGTGACGCCGACCGACGACCAGGTCGTCGTCCGCGTTGAGGCCGCACCGATCAACCCGTCCGACCTCGGGATGATGTTCGCCGGTGGCGACGCCGGCGCGGGACTACCCGCTGGCGACGGGATCCACGGCGCAGTCGCCGTGCCGGTCACCGGAGCCGCGGTAGCCGCGCAACGCGCCCGGCTCGGCAAGTCGATGCCGGTCGGTAACGAGGGCGGTGGCGTGGTGGTCGCTGCCGGATCGTCAGCCGGCGCTCAGGCACTGCTCGGCAAGACGGTCGGATTCCTGTCCGGCAACGCGTACGCCCAGTACCGAACGTTGCACGTCGGTCAGTGTCTCGCGATGGCCGACGGCACCGATCCGGCCGATGCAGCAGCAGCGTTCGTGAACCCGCTCACGGCACTGGGCATGGTCGAGACGATGCGACTCGAGGGGCACTCGGCCCTCGTCCATACGGTCGGAGCATCGAATCTCGGACTGATGCTCAACCGGATTTGTCTCGACGATGGCGTGGGACTGGTCAACATCGTGCGCAAACCCGAACACGTCGAACAACTCCGCTCGCTCGGCGCCGAACACGTCGTCGACTCCAGCGCCAACAGCTTCTCCGACGACCTCACCGACGCGCTGCGCGCCACCGGTGCCACGATCGCGTTCGATGCGATCGGAGGGGGCGATCTCGTCAGCATCCTGCTGTCGCGCATGGAGAAGGTGGCCGGCGAGCAGGCAGGCGAGTTCAACCGATACGGCTCCGACACGCACAAGCAGGTGTACATCTACGGCGGTCTCGATCGTGGGCCGACCACCTTGCGGCGTGACTTCGGCATGTCGTGGGGCATTGGCGGTTGGCTGCTCACGCCGTTCCTGATCAAGATCGGACAGGAAGCAGCCGACCGACTGCGCCAACGCGTCGCCGACGAGATCACCACGACGTTCGCCAGCGGCTATGGCACCCGGTTGTCGCTGGCTGACTCCGTCGACCCCGAACAGGTGAAGCGCTATGCCCGAATGGCCACCGGCGACAAGGCACTCATCACGCCGAACGCCTGAGTGTGACGCGTGGTGTCTGACACCACGCGTCAGACACCACGCGTCACGCGTTCATCGGCCGCCTTGGCCGTCGTCGACCTTGATGATCGTTCCGGTCACCATCTCCGACGCCGGCGACAGCAGGTACAGCAAGGTGCTGTCGAGGTTCTCGGGCTGGCCGATCCGCGTGCGTGGGAAGTGGCGGGGCAGGTCGCCCATCCGCTCGATCATGCCGTCGGACATCTCCGAGGCGAACAGCCCCGGAGCAATGGCATTGACGTTGATGTTGAACTGCGACCACTCCACCGCCAGCGTCTCGGTGAGACGGTTCACCCCGGCTTTGGTGATCGAGTAGAGCGCAGCGCCTCCGCCGGAGTAGTGGAAGCCGCCAACCGAGGAGATGTTGACGATCCGGCCCGGGAGCTTCAGTTCGATCAACCGCCGGGCGACCTCGCACGACAGGACGTATGGGGCGCGAAGGTTCGTATCCAAAACCCGGTCGATCAACTCGAGCTGCATCTTGGTGGCGTACTGAGCGTCGGGGATTCCGGCGTTGTTCACCAGGATTTGCACCGGCGCGAGTTCCGTTTCGGCGGTGTTCACGACAGCGGCGAGTTGTTCGGCGTCGGTGACGTCGAGCTGTAGCGGTAAGCACGTTCCGCCGGTCTCGGTGATCTGCTGGGCAACCTCCGCGAGGCGTTCCATGCGGCGGCCGGTGACGACCACCCGGGCGCCGTTGGCGGCGAGAAGGACGGCGAATCGTCGGCCGAGCCCTGACGAAGCGCCGGTGACGAGAGCCACCTGTCCGGCGAGATCAATGGTGGGTTCAGGTGCGGTGGAAGCGTCCATCACGGCATGCAAACACATCTGTGCGGCGCCGCCGAAGGTGAACGGTCGATGACGTAGGCCGAGGTCGGTCGAACAGGGTGTCCTCGGGGCGTACCCTGTCCGTCGTGTCAGATGTGAACGCCGTGTCGAAGATCGCGATCAGCACCGGTGGCGGCGACGCCCCCGGTCTCAACGCCGTCATCCGTTCCGCCACCGTGGCGGCCCGCAACCGAGGCTGGGAGGTCGTCGGCATCCGAGACGGCTTCAACGGGATCATGTACCCGGACGAGTATCCCGGCGGCGGACTCATGGAGCTCGACCGTCAAGCTGTTCGAGGCATCTCCCATCTCGGCGGCACCGTCCTCGGTTCGACCAACCGTGGCAACCCGACCGCGTACCCAGTGCTCCAGGACGATGGCACGTGGACCGAGGTCGATCGCACCGGCGAACTCGTCCAACGGTTCGCCGACGAAGGTATCGACGCGCTGATCACGGTCGGCGGCGACGGGTCGCTGCGCATCGGCAACCATCTGTACCAGCACGGACTCCGGGTGATCGGCGTCCCGAAGACCATCGACAACGACCTCGACAAGACGACGGCGACATTCGGGTTCGACACCGCTGTCGACTTCGCGGCCGAGTGCATCGACCGGCTGTTCACCACCGCGACGTCGCATGGTCGCGTGATGGTGGTCGAGGTGATGGGACGAGACGCCGGCTGGATCGCCTTGCACGCCGGCATGGCCGGTGGCGCCCACTGCATCCTCATCCCCGAGATCCCCTACGAACTCGCGCCGGTGGCCGAGACCATCCTGCAGCGCGATCGCCATGGTGCCCGCTTCACGATCATCGTGGTCGCCGAAGGTGCCAAACCGGTGGGTGGGGAGGCAACGGTGCTCGGCAAGGCGATCGGCCAGGCCGTCCAGCTCGGGGGCGTGGGCGCCAAGGTCGCAGCGCAGATCGCCGAGCTCACCGGCAAAGAAACGCGCACGGTCGTGCTCGGCCACCTCCTGCGTGGCGGCTCGCCAACGGCACTCGACCGCCTGCTCGGTCTTCGCTTCGGGGCCGCCGCCGTCCGGGCGATCGAGGAGGGCCAGAACGGGATCATGGTCGGCTTGCAGCCTCCCGAGGTGGTCTATGTGCCGCTGGAAGAGGCCGTGCGCCAGATCAAGGTCGTTCCCCTCGACGGCGACACGATGCGGACCGCGCGCGACCTCGGGATCAACTTCGGCGATCAGATGCCGGGCCAGCTCCTTGGGCACTGACGCCGCCGATGCCGCGGATGCTGCGGGTGGCGAGCAGCAAGGTCTCCGCGACGAACTATTGAACGCTACGGCATTCTTGCGCCGTATCGGATCCGACCGAGAGCTCCTCGTCGGGCTGAGTCCGCAGGAGAAGCAGGACCTGCTCAACGCAGCGGGCGACGTGTTCTGCCCCGACCCCGAGGAGCGTCGGATCCGAACCAAGGCGCTCAAACGAAAGCGTCGGTCGGAACGGGTGCGTCGCGACGAGGACGTGCTCTCGGGCACGGGGATTCGCACACTTCGCGAGCAGCCGGTGTTCACCACGCCGAACGTCCATCCTCCAGTCGACTTCGAGCAGAGCGACGTCGACGATCCGCTGTACCGCGAGACCGTTGACGAGCAGCACTGCTACGTGTGCAAGGCGAAGTATCGCGAGATCCATCACTTCTACGACCAGCTCTGCCCCGACTGTGCAGAGTTCAATTTCGCGAAGCGCGGAGAGCTCGCGGACCTCTCGGGCACCGTGGCGTTACTCACCGGTGGGCGGGTGAAGATCGGCTACCAGACCGGCATCAAGTTGCTTCGCTGCGGCGCATCACTCATCGTCGTCACCCGCTTTCCGCGCGACGCTGCCGCTCGCTATGCAGCCGAGCCCGGTTTCGCCGAGTGGGGTGGCCGGCTCGAGGTGTTCGGACTCGACCTGCGCCACACTCCCAGCGTCGAAGCGTTCGCGCAACATGTCCTCACCACCCGTGACCGTCTCGACTTCATCGTCAACAACGCCTGTCAGACCGTCCGGCGGCCGCCCGACTTCTATCGCCACATGATGGAAGGCGAGGAGGCTGCACTCGACACGTTGACGCCGGAGGTTCTTCGTCTCGTCGGTGCCTACGAGGGGCTGCGCGGCTATCACCTGCTGCCGGGAAGCACCGACCAGAGCGACCCCGACGACGGCCGAGGTGGGGCAGTCGCGCTGGTCGAAGGGGCTCCGCTGCCGGGTCTCACCAGGGCGTCGGCGTTGTCGCAGACCCCGCTGCTGCCCGACGAACTCGAGGCCCAAGGCGGGTTGTTCCCCGAGGGGAGGCTCGATCAGGACCTCCAGCAGGTCGATCTTCGCGAGCGGAACTCGTGGCGGCTGCTGTTGCACGAGGTGTCGTCGGTGGAACTCCTCGAAACGCAACTGGTCAACGCCGTCGCACCGTTCGTGCTGAATGCTCGGCTGAAACCGTTGATGGAGGCGACACCCGGACGTGGCAAGCACGTCGTGAACGTGTCAGCCGTGGAGGGCCAGTTCTATCGACTGTGCAAGACCACCCGGCACCCGCACACCAACATGGCCAAGGCAGCACTCAACATGATGACGCGCACCTCCGCGACCGACTACCACTCGTCGGGGATCCACATGAACAGCGTCGACACCGGTTGGGTGAGCGACGAGGATCCGGCCGCGATCGCCGAGCAGAAGCAGGCCGAGCACCGGTTCCACCCGCCACTCGACATCGTCGACGGCGCCGCCCGCATCGTCGACCCGATCATCGACGGCGTCAACACCGGCACCCACGTGTGGGGCCAGTTCCTCAAGGACTACCGCCCCACCGACTGGTGATTACAACAGGGGTCAGACCCGCGCAGTAATCGCTCTGTCATTACATCGCGGGTCAGACCCCTGTTGTAATGTGGTGAAGCGCATTACGCCGTCGTCGATGGGTGTCTTGCGGAACATCTTCTTGTCCTTCGCGTAGTCCTGCGGGTTGGTCCAAGGTTCGCGATCGCCCTGCTTGGGGTAGCGGTCGGCGGCGCGTCGGACATAGCCCGACGTCAGGTGGTCGAGCAGGGGGCCCGTCTGCATCGTCGCATCCGATGCCCGCAGACGCGGTGTACACACCTGTGTGCCTGTCTCGTCCATGTGGTTCAGTAGGCGGCAGACGTAGTGGGCGATCAAGTCGGCGCGCAGCGTCCATGACGCGTTGACGTAGCCGAACGTCGACGCGAGATTCGGCACATCGCAGTAGGCGAAACCCTTGTAGGCGATCGTCTCGGAGAAGTCGACCGGTTCGCCGTCGACGACGAAGTCGACCTCGCCGAGCGTCACCATGTCGAGTCCCGTCGCGGTGATGATGATGTCGGCGTCGAGGTGTTCGCCCGAGGCAAGGGCGATGCCCGTCTCGGTGAACGCGTCGATGTGGTCGGTGGCCACCGAGGCCGAACCGTTCTTGATCGCTTCGAACAGATCGCCGTTCGGGACGAGACACAACCGTTGGTCCCACGGCGCGTATGCGGGCGTGAAGTGGGTCCCGACGTCGTACTCGGCGCCGAGCGCCTTGCCGACCTGTTCGACGAGGAAACCCTTGGCTTTCTCGGGGTTCTTTCGCATCCGCTTGTAGAGCATCTGCTGGAGCGCCGTGTTCTTCTTCCGGGTGATCGCATAGGCGAGCGTGTCGGGCAGCAGCTTGCGCAAGCCGTTGGCGATCTTGTCGACGTCGGGCCCGGCGGCCACGTAGGTCGGCGAGCGCTGGAGCATCGTGACGTGGGCAGCTGTCGACGCCATCGCCGGCACGAGGGTCATCGCCGTCGCACCGGAACCGATCACGACGACGCGCTTTCCGGCGAAATCGAAATCGTCCGGCCACGCCTGCGGATGCACGATCGCTCCCTGGAACTGCTCGCGGCCCGGAAACTCAGGCGTATAGCCCTGCTTGTACGAGTAGTAGCCCGAACACATCGAGAGGTAGTTGCACGTGTAGGTGGTCGTGCCGCCATCGAGGAGGTTCGCCTCGACGGTCCACGTGGCGGTCTCGCTCGACCAATCGGCCCGTCGCACCAGATGCCCGAAGCGGATGTGGCGATCGATGCCGAATTCGGCGATCGTCTCGCGTAGGTACGTCATGATCGAGGGGCCGTCGGCAATCGCCTTCTCGGCGTTCCACGGCTTGAACTCGAATCCGAGCGTGTGCATGTCGCTGTCGGAGCGGACGCCTGGATACCGGAACAGGTCCCACGTGCCTCCGATGTCGGCGCGACCCTCGAGGATCAGGTAGGTACGGTTGGGCGACTCGACCTGGAGGTGATAGGCGGCGCCGATGCCGGAGATACCCGCGCCGATCACGAGGACATCGACGTGCTGAACGCTCATGCGGCGACCGTACCGGTGCTACGTCGGGGAGAAGAACTCCTGACGGGACGCGACGAGACCGGGCCGTCTCGGCGCCGTACGCTGCAGAGATGACCTCGACGTTCGCCCCGCCGGCCGGCCCGCCCGTCACCGGATCACCCACCACGTCGCTCCCCGAGATCGATCCCGTACCCGCGACGTCGCTGCCAGCGGGTGGTCGCCGCCGCCCGTTCACGCTCGCCGTCGCGGTCGTCGCGGTCATGGCACTCGGAGTGGCGGCCTTCGTCGCTCTCACCGGGGGGAATTCGGACGATGGCGCCGACGTCGCCGAGCCGTACTCCCTGATCGCCGCTGCCGAGGGCATGATCGGCGCTCGAACCGTCGAGTTCGATCTGAGCGTGTCGGCCTCAGATCTCGCCGAGGTCACGGTGTCGGGTGTCGTCGACAACGAGTCGCAGGTGGTCTCGGTGACCACGGATCTGTCCTCGCTGCTCGCACTCGGCGACATGCCGCTGCCCCTCGGTGAGGGCGAGATGACCGTGCTGCTCGATGGTGCGAACGGGGTCGTGTACCTCGATGCCGGCGCGCTCGGCGGGTTCCTGTCGGGCGGGGCCGCATGGCTCTCGATCGATCTCGGCGTCCTCGCAGAGCAGAGCGGACAGTCGCTCGACGACATCCAGGGAGAGTTCGGGCTCGACCCCACCGACATCGCCCGTTCGCTGCTCGACACCGAGAACGCCACCGAGGTCGGCGCCGAGACGATCGATGGCGTCGAAACGAAGCGCTACGAGGTCACCGTCGACCTCGCCGCTGCGCTCGCGGCAGTGCCGCAAGTCGTCATCGACGCGGAGCTCGCTGACATCGAGCTGCCTGACAGCGTCGTCTACGAGGTGTGGGTCACCGCCGACAACCAACTCAGGCGGGTGGCGTTCGACACAGACATCGCCGGTCAGACCATTTCGATGCAGCTGGACATGACGACGAGCAACGAAGCGCTCGGTGTGGTGCTGCCTGCCGAGTCCGAGGTCTTCGACCTCACCGGCCTCCTCGGGTTCTGATCGCCCATCTGCACGGCGACGTCGTCAGCGAAGACGCAACAGTTCCGCCGCAGCCCGATGGCCGGCTGCGCATGCCGCCACCGGGTCGTCCACCCACCCTGGTGAGGTCAGAAAGCCTGCGGCGAACGCGTCGCCGGCTCCTGTCGTGTCGTCGACGCCGGGTACGGGGATCGCGTCGATCTCGAGGGTCGAGCCGTCGATCCGATGGACCACGGCTGGCAGAGGTCCGCGCTTGAGCACCGTGAGCGCACCGGCCACGGGCCCGTCGACCGCGAGCACGGCAGCCTCGTCGGCGTTGGCGAACACCACGGCGGGCGCCGCGTCGGACAATCGGCGCAGGACATCGTCGATGCCGACCTCGGACAGGATCGCTGTCGACGACACGTCGATCGAGACACGGATCCCGCGCTCGTTCGCCCAGCCAATGACTGTGCTGGCGGTCGTGGCAACCGACCCGCTCGCGAGCGAGTAGAAGGGGACGTGGAGCGTGGTGACTCCATCGAGCCACGATGGATCGGGATCGTGGAGGTCGAGGCACGCGCGCCGGTCGGTGAGCATCGAGCGTTCGCCGAGGTGGTCGACCAGGGCAACGATCGTGCCCGTCGATCCGCCCCACCGGACCATCGATGCGTCGACGCCGTCGGCGTCGAGTTCGGCGATCAACGCCGTGCCGATCGCGTCGGTACCGACCTGGCCGAGGAATCGTGACGCAAACCCGAGCGAGGCGGCCCGAGCGGCCACGTTGGCGGCGCTCCCACCTCGTCGGCGAGAGATGTGTGCGTGAGTATCGGAAGCGACGTTGACGGCCCCGTCGAGGCGAACGATGACGTCCTCGACGAGGTCGCCCAGACAAGCGAGCATCACGTTCGGACGTCAGCCGCCGTCGACATCGTCGACGACCGCCATCACATCGAGGCCGGAGAAGGCCCCCGACGGGTCGGCGACCTCGACGACCCGGTCGTCGACGTCGTCGTATTCGAGCCGCAGCGCCTTGCTCATCGTGGCGTGCATGGCGTAGGTGCAGGTGATGTAGGTGAACTCGAGGATCGCTTCGTCGGACAGGTGCTTCTGCAACTCGACGAACAGCGCGTCGGGCACGCGTCCCAACTGGAGCACGAGACAGTCGGTGTAGGCGAGCACCGCCCGCTCGGCCGGGCTCCAACAATCGGCGACCGACCACGCCGGGATCGCGTCCACCTGCTCGTCGGTGAAGCCGACGTCGCGCATTGCCTTGCAGTGCTGGCTGAACACGAACTGGCTGCCGACGACGAAACCGGCCCGGGTCTGGCCGAGTTCACGCAGCTTGGCGCTGATGTGGCGGCCTGGGTCCCGGTAGAACTGGAAGCCGAGGGTGGTGTGGTCGAACGCGTCAGGGACCAACGCGAACACCGTCCACCAGTTGCCGGGGGTGCCTGATGCCGTACCCGGTTCGACGACCGGATCCCGGTCACCGAAGATCATGGAGTAGACGGCCTGGCCGACTGGGTGGGCGTCGTCTCTGGACACCTGTGCGAGGCGGGGCATGTCAGGCGGACGGCTCGCGAGAGGGCTCGGCCAGTGGGTCGACGCTCAGGAGTCGGTGCGCCTCGGCCGGGTTCGGCTCGAAGCCGGGAGTGTCCCGGCAGAGTTCGACCATGATGCCGTTCGGGTCGAGGTAGTACAGCGAGTGGCACCAGCCGTGGTCCTGTTCCATCGCTGGCTCGATGCCGTCGGCACTCATACG
This sequence comes from Acidimicrobiales bacterium, assembly GCA_038321235.1. Lineage (GTDB taxonomy): Bacteria > Actinomycetota > Acidimicrobiia > Acidimicrobiales > Ilumatobacteraceae > Sva-07. The sequence goes on from JBBQEU010000045.1 coordinate 19,163, forward strand.
TGTCCGAACGGCCTCTTGCTGCTCGGAGGTGGCACGAAAGGCGCAATGGTTCACCCAGAACGGGAGGCCGACACCATCGGACAGGTCGGTGGTCCACTCGGGCTGTTCGCCGACCTCGTGGAACTGGAAGAACGCAATGCATTCGCCCTCGCCGTGCTCGTTGGGGCCGATGTCGTAGAACACGTGACGCAGCCAGCTCTCACCCATCGCCTGGACCTCGGTGTGGACCAGTGGGAACCCCATCAGGTCCTCGTAGAAGTGGGTGGTGGCCTCGACGTCCCGGGTGGCGTACGCAACGTGGTGCAGTGGCATGGGGCCGAGCGTAGATCCCGCGGTGCTGAGCGAACGGACCGAATGGCGACGCAGAGACGGAGGGTTCGCTCGTCGCTCGCAGGATCGGCGAGGATCAGCGCATGCCCTCCACTTCGGTCAACGGGATCGACATCTACTTCGAGTTGCACGGTGCCGGCCTGCCGCTGCTCAACATCAGCGGGACCGGCAATGACCTCCGGCGATCGCCGGCATCGATCCTGCCAGTCAACAAGGCCTTCGAGACGCTGTCGTACGACCAGCGTGGCCTGGGACAGACCTCGAAACCCGAGACCGAGTACACGATGGCCGACTACGCCGACGACGCTGCAGCGCTGATCCACTCGATGGGGTGGGCGAGCTGCCATGTGCTGGGCACGAGCTTCGGTGGCATGGTCGCGCTGAACCTTGCTGTCCGCCACCCCGACGTCGTCGACCGGCTGGTGCTCTGCTGTACATCGCCCGGGGGAGTGGCGCCGTCGTATCCACTGCACGACCTCGCGTTGTTCGACCCGACCGAGTCGTTCGCGATGAGGATGCGTCTGACCGACCGGCGCTGGGACCCTGAAGCCGATGAACCGATGCCCGACCTCGGGCCGTTCTACGACCAGATGGTGGCGACGGCGACGGCCACGCCCGATCCTGAGCAGCTCGCTGGGTTGCGGCGCCAGCTCGCCGCGCGCGCAGGCCACGACGTCGTCGTCGCCCTGCCCTCGATCACGCAACCGACGTTGGTGTGCGCCGGCCGCTACGACGACATCGCCCCGATGGAGAACTCCCAGCTGCTCGCCGAACGGATCCCAGGAGCGACACTGCAGGTGTTCGAAGGAGGGCACCTCTTCATGGTTCAGGATCGATCGGCCTTCCCGGCCATCATCGACTTCCTCGGGAGCGCATCGTGATCCGGCTCCGACAGGTGGCGATGATCGCGCCCGACCTCGATCCTGTGGTCGACGAGCTCCGCGAGACGTTCGGGCTGCAGGTCTGTCACCACGACCCTGGTGTCGCCGAGTTCGGACTCCGCAACGCACTCCTGCTGGTCGGCGACCAGTTCATCGAAGTGCTGTCACCGGTCAGAGAAGGTACGACCGTGCAACGTCTGCTCGACAAGCGGGGCGGGGCCGGCGGCTACATGGCGATCTTCGAGGTCGACGATCTCGACGAGCGCCTGGATCGACTGGCAGCGAACGATGTCCGCATCGTGTGGGCCGGTGACCTGGACGACATCCGGGGCCGCCACCTGCACCCTGGCGATGTCGGCGGCACGCTCGTGTCGATCGACCAGCCGATGCCGAACGGCAGTTGGCGATGGGGTGGGTCCGACTGGCAGGCCCGATCCGACGAGTTGCTGGAGAACGCCGTCGTGACCGCGATCGAGAGCGTCGTCGTGTCGTCGGGCGACGCTGACGCGATGCGTGCACGATGGACGCAACTCGGGCTCGACGGCGACGTCCGCTTCGTCTCCGCCGGAGCACGCGGCGACGGCCTCGACGAGGTCGCCCTCGTTGTAGCGGATCGATCCCGGGTGGGTGAGCGCGCCAACATCGGCGGGGTCACCTTCGCGCTGGTCTGAGTTCGGTGGCGAGGTGAGGAGCGTGCCACGCGTCGCGCGTGCGGTGCCCGGACTCGTCAGATCTCGTGTGGTTGCCCGGCCGATGAGCAACGCCACCCACCAGATGGGCGGGTGAGTGGAGAGCGCGACGGTCTGATACCCTACGGGGTATGTGTAGAAAGACGACCTGCAGGAAGTGCGACAAGCCGGGTTGGGCCGGCTGCGGAGCTCATGTCGAGCAGGTGCTCGGCCATGTGCCCCTGGCGGATCGCTGCCAGTGCGCTGCTGCAGCTTCCTCGTCTGGTGGCGGCTCCAGCTGGTTCCGTCGCTGAGCCGCGCCCCGGCGCTCGCCGGCACCTCGGCGTGAGACTCGATCGGCGCGCCGGCCCGGCGTGAGACAACGGCCTCGCGGCGGGTGCGTCGTGACGCCTCGTGGATGAGCAGGTTGTTGTCGTTGCGGTTCACTTCGGCCTCCAGTCGTCCCAGCGTGGAGCGACATTGCTCGACGGCGTCTGTGCGAGCGGGAACACGCGCGGTCGACGTGTGTGCTCACACGGACAGACGCTCGGCGAGAGGGTCAGCTATTGCGAACTCCACTCGCAATTGTTACTGTCGTGCTCGTGGGGATTCCCGAGGTACCGATCGACGGGCGCCGGGCGCGACGCGAGCGCGGGCGATTGGCGGTGATCGACGCGATGTTCGAGTTGCTGCAGGCAGGCAAAGTGCCGGTGAGCGCTGAACTCGTCGCCGAGCGCGCTGGCGTCTCCGTCGCATCGGTGTTCCGGTACTTCGACGGCCTCGACGACCTGCAGTACCAGACCTTCGAACGGTTCCGGGAGCGGTTCGAGCCGCTCCTCGTCGTCGAGCCCCGGGCTGCAAAGCGAGCCGAGCGCATCGCCGCGTTCGTCAGCTCGCGGCTGGATCTGTACGACCAGGCCGGCGCAATCATGGCTGTGGGCCGCCTTCGCGCTCTCGAGCACGAACCACTGGTCGCTGCATCGGCCGAGATGCGCGGGCTGCTCGCCGATCAGGTCCGATCGGTGTTCGCCGCTGACGTCACCGGCATGGCCACCGCCGGCCGCGATCTCGTCGCCGTGATCGACGCGCTGACGTCGCTCGAATCGTGGGACGTGATGCGTAAGACGCATGCCCGGTCGCGACGCCAGATCGAACGGGCCTGGTGCCAGGGAATCGACGCAGTGATCGCATCGTGGGCTGGGCCCGCAGGAGGAGAGAACCGATGAGACCGTCACGATTCGAAGGGGAGATCGGGCGCACTGTCGCCGAGTCGACCCCCTGGTTCGACGAGCCACCGCACCCGGGCGACGACGCACCGAACGTGGTGGTCGTACTGCTCGACGACACCGGGTTCGCCCAGTTCGGGTGCTATGGCTCCACCATCGACACCCCGAACGTCGACGCGCTCGCCGCTGGTGGATTGCAGTTCACCAACTTCCACGTCACGCCGCTGTGCTCGCCGACCCGGGCGTCGCTGCTCACCGGTCGGTCGCAGCATGCCGTGGGCATGCGGGCGGTGTCGAACTTCCGCACCGGGTTCCCGAACATGCTCGGTCACATCTCCAACCACGCCGCCACGATGGCCGAGGTGCTGCGTGACGCCGGCTACGCCACGTTCGCCGTGGGCAAGTGGCATCTCGCTCCGATGGAGCAGTGCTCGGCCGCCGGGCCGTTCGATCAGTGGCCGCTCGGCCGGGGATTCGGTCGGTTCTACGGGTTCATGGAGGGAGAGACCGACCAGTTCCACCCCGAGTTGGTCGCCGACAACCATCCGATCACGCCGCCAGCGGGTCCCGACGAGGGCTATCACCTGTCTGAGGACCTGGTGGATCAGGCGCTGCGGATGATCTCCGACAGTGTCGGTGTGCGGCCCGATCGGCCGTTCTTCACCTACGTCGCCTTCGGTGCGACGCACGCGCCACACCAGGCGCCGCCGGACTACCTCGCGAAGTACCGGGGCCAGTTCGACGAGGGCTGGGACGTGCTGCGTCAGCGTTGGTTCGAGCGACAGCTCGAACTCGGAGTGATCCCCGCAGGGACCGAGCTGGCGCCGCGCAATCCGGGGGTCGACGCGTGGGATGACATCCCCGAGAACCAGCAACGGTTGGCGTGTCGCCTGCAGGAGGCATTCGCAGCGTTCCTCGACCACACCGACGACCAGATCGGCCGACTGGTCGACGGGCTCCGTCGTCTCGGGCGGCTCGACAACACGGTGCTCGTGGTACTTGCCGACAACGGCGCCTCGCAGGAGGGCGGACCGTTCGGGGTGATGCACGAGATGAAGTTCTTCAACGGCATCTTCGAGACCCCCGACGAGGCCGTCGAACGCATCGACGACATCGGCGGCCCGCACAGCCACACCAATTACCCGTGGGGCTGGGCGCAGTGCGGCAACACCCCGTTCAAGTGGTACAAGCAGAACACGCATGAAGGGGGCGTCCACGTACCGATGATCGTGCACTGGCCCGACCGGGTATCCGGTGAAGCAGCCGGGAGCACGCGTGGCCAGTTCACGTTCGTCGCCGACATCGCCCCGACGATCTACGACCTGGTCGGGGTGACACCGCCCGAGGTGTACCGCGGGATCGAGCAGATACCCGTGACCGGGCACTCGTTCGCCGCAGCGCTCGACGATGCCGGCGCGCCGGCGACGAACCAGCTGCAGTACTTCGAGATGGGCGGGAGCAGGGCCCTGGTGGCAGGGGAATGGAAGGCGGTCTGCAAGCACACCGCCGGCGCCGACTACGACACCGAACCGTGGGAGCTGTACCACCTCGCCACCGACTTCTCCGAGTGTCGTGATCTCGCGGCCGCGGAGCCCGAGCGCCTCGCTGAGCTGCAGGCGCTGTGGTGGCAGGAGGCCGAACGCCACGGCGTGCTACCGCTGGATGACCGGATGTTCGAGCTGTTCGGGGCGCGTTTCCGCGACCACTCGCCCCATCCGACCGACCGTCTGTACGTGTACCGGCCACCGATGTCACCGCTGCCAGGGCAGGCGTCGGCGGCGATCGCCGGTCGTAGCTTCGACTTGACCGCACGAATGACCCGCACGGCGGGTGACGAGGGCGTGCTGTTCGCGACCGGCACCGAGAACAGCGGGGTGTCGGTGTTCGTACAGCACGACCGGCTGGTGGTCGACTACAACGCGTTCGACGATCACACGATCCTCGAGTCGGACGTCGCGTTGCCCGAGGGAGACGTGACCGTCACGGTCGCCGTCCGGCGTGGTCCGTCACGGACGGGCACGATGTACCTCGCCGTCGACGGGGTTCCCGCTGGGTCGGCCGACCTCGCGCTGTTCATGTCGATGATGTCGTCGGTCGGGCCGAGCATCGGCGAAGACCACGGCTCGGCGGTGTCGGCTCGATATGCCGCCCCGTTCCCGTTCTCGG
>JBBQEU010000046.1:0-23970 GCA_038321235.1 Acidimicrobiales bacterium
GTCGCCGAAGTGATCCAGATCAGCGGCTCGCGATCGAGCACAGACGACCCGAGCCTCGAGGACGATGTGCGCCAGGCGCTCCACGATGGGCACCTCGAGGTTGCGTACCAGCCGATCATTCGCGCCACCGACGACTGTGTCGCCGGTGTCGAGGCGCTCCTGCGGTGGACACACCCTCATCGTGGACCCGTTCCACCTCTGACGATGGTGTCGGTCGCCGAGCAGAGCGACTTGATCTGCGGGATCGGGGCGTGGGTGTTGGAGCAGGCATGCCTGGACCACGCCAGGTGGGTGGAGAACGATCCAGCCAGGTCGCTCGACCTCTCGGTCAACGTCTCTGTCCGACAACTGATGATGCCCCACTTCTGCTCGACGGTACGCGCCGTACTCAGCCGGACGGGCATGGCGTCGAATTTGCTGATCTTCGAGCTCACCGAGAGCATTGCGATGGAACACAGCGCTGCGATCATGCAAGCGCTCGTCGACCTGAGCGAGCTCGGCGTGCGGCTGGCCTTGGACGACTTCGGCACTGGCTATTCAGCGCTCAGCCATCTCGGCCGCCTGCCGATCGACATCGTCAAGATCGATCGAAGCTTCATTGCAGAGCTCGATCAGCCTGCTGTGCGGATCGTTGTCGCCGCTGTGACCGCCATGGCCCACGAACTCGGCTTGGAAGTCGTCGCCGAAGGAGTCGAGACCGAAAGCCAGCGTGAGGAAACCATCGCCATCGGTTGCGATTACACCCAGGGCTTCCTCCACGCTCGCCCGATGCACTTCGAGAGCATCAACAATTTCCTCGGCACATCGCCCGGGCGATGGTTGGTCGATCAGACCGCCCACTGATCAGCTGGCCGCCCGGTGAGTTCAGCGGCCATGGCGGCTCGTGAAACTCACCGACTTCTTCGGAGCTGCGATCCCGGGCACGACGTGAACGAACGCGCCGTGGACATCGGAGTGATGATCTTCGCGACCGACCAAACGATGCCGGTGCACCGTCTCGCCCCCGAAGTCGAGGCCTCGACTGATACGGCATCAGTCGGACTCGAGTCCGATCACGTCGGCGAGTCGTTCGAGGCGAACCGTGGCGCCCTCCTGAGCGTCGTCGGACTTGATCTTGTCGAAACGGTCGAACGACCGGTCGAACAGGCGCTGAGCCTCGTCGACCTTGCCGTCCGCGATGAGCACCACTGCTTCGTCGATCTCGGCGATCACCTTCTTGGCGTCGTCCTCCTTGATCTGGTCGCCGGTGAGGCCCGCGATGAATGCGACGAAGTCCGCTCTCGCCGCTTCGACCCCGTCGAGCACTGCGACAACCGGCTCGGTGCTCGGTGGCGGCACTGCTGCCGGCGTCGTCTGCGGACTGGTCTGCAGCGTTACCTGCGCCGTCGTCTCGGAAACGGTGGCCGGTTGTGACGTAGCGGTGTTCGAGATCGCTGCTGTCACCGACACCGAACCCGGCTCGTCGTCACCGGACCGGGACACCGCCAGAACGATGAGCCCTGCGACGAGCAGTGCGACGACGGCCGTGACGGCGAGCAGCGCCCGATACCGGAACGGATCGGCCTCCGCTCCGTCGATGACCGGTTCGCCCGGCGAAGCTGCATCGACCGGATCGTCAGGGAGATTCGACTGGAGGGTCGACGCCGTCTGGTGGGATCCGGTCATCGCCATCGGTGTGGTCGCGACACCGGCCGCGCCCGACGACGCCGCACGGAGACGTCGTTCGAAGTCGGCGGCCGTCGGGCGACGAACCGGGTCAGGAGCGAGGGAATCATCCAGGATCGGCTTCCAGAATGGGTCGGTGACGAGGAGTTGCGTATCGGAGTTCGGGATGACCCGCTGGCCTTGAACGATCTCGAACAGGACCGCCGCGAGCGAGTAGACGTCGCTCGATTCCGAGTACGCGCCATGTGCAAGGACCTCGGGTGCGGCGTATGCAGGCGTGGCGAACGTCGTGCCGGCCTGGGTCAGAGCCGTCGTTTCGTCGATCGACCGGGCGATCCCGAAGTCGGTCAGCTGCGCTCCCGCGGCGGGAAGCAGGATGTTCGCCGGCTTCACGTCGCGGTGGATGATTCCCGCAGCGTGCAGTGCCACGAGCGCCGAAGCGATCTCCGCACCCACCGTCGCGGGGTCGACGGCGTCGGATGTGTCGGCCAACGACGGCGCGTCGACGTACTCCATCACCAGGAACGGTCCCTCCTCGTCGATACCGGTGTCGAACACCGTGACGAGATTCGGGTGCGAGACCGTGGCGGCGGCACGCGCTTCGCGCTGGAATCGGGTGTGGACGCTCGAGTCGCGCTGTGCGGGATGCGGCCGCTTCAGCGCCACCGTGCGGTCGAGGCTGGTGTCGTGTGCCCGCCACACGGTAGCCATGCCCCCGGTGCCGATCACGTCCAGCAGCTCGTATCGCTCCTGATGCGCCACCCACCAATGATGCCAGCACAACGCGCAGACTTGGTACACGTCCGTCACGATGTTGTTACCCGCAGCCGACAGTGTCTGGGGGAAGCTGAGGAGGTGTCATTGATGCGACCTTTCCCGAACCCCGACACGGCCGTCATCCACGACCGCATCGACCCGACGGTGATGGTTTCGATGCTCGACGACCACCTCGTCATCTGTGCCCCTGCACATCTCGATCTCGAAATGACCGCGGTCCTGGTCATCGCTGCTGCATCGGCCGTGGCCGCCGGAGCCAGTGTGATGATCGACCTCGATCCGGACACCGCAAGTGAGGAAATCATCGCGCGCCGACCGCTCAGCATGGTCGTCGCTCACTGCGTCACCGGCGAGGGTGGACCCGTTGGTGTTCTCGGGGCCGGCTATGTCCGACTCGCCACCCGCGACGCGCACTGGACCATCGATTTGGCCCGCGGTCGGCTGTGCCGTTCCGCCGACGAGATCGAACCACATTTCGTCGGGCCCGATGACTGGACCCACATCCAAGCCCTCTGGCTGACACAGACCAGCGTCACTGCGCTCACCCGCGACGGGACCTATCTGTCGACGCGGGCTGCATGGACCATCCGCCATCGATCCACGCGACCTGTACTCGCCTGACGCGACAATCGGGATCGGATCGACTTCGGGTGGTTACAGTTGGCCGTGATCCTCGTCGACTCGACGGGACCACGATCGCCAACTGCCGGGATTCTCCATGGATGCACTCCGGATGACACGGCACAACTCGGTGCGCCTCGCGCCCGACCCACGTCGAGTGATCACCAAACTGTTCCTGCCCCGAGACGACGCATACCCCGACGGGTCGTCGCGCCTCGAAGTGGTGATCAAGCGGATCATGGCCATGACGGACAGCGAGGTCACCAACTCGCTCGCTACCACGCGCCACCTGTTCGCCGATCGGCACCGCGATTTCGACGCCGTACTCGATCGGCACCACCAGGTGGTCGCCACGCGATTCTCGGCGTTGTTCACACAGCCGATCACGATCGAACGGCGACGGCTGATCGGCGCCTACTTCACCCACGAGTACTCGATCGAGGCGGCAGCGCTCGGCAACCCGTCGATCGTCGTCGCACCCGACCAGTCGGGTGTGACGGCGGGTGCCGTCCGGATCGTCATGAGCGTGCGCGCGGTCGGCGAGGGCCACGTGTCGTCGATCGAGTTCCGCACGGGCGTCGTCGACAGCCAGGGAACCGTCGAACTCGATCCGGTGAGCAGCTACGCCGAGACGGGTGTACGCGCGCCGCATGCCTACGACAAGGGATTCTTCACCACGAAGCTCCACGATCTCGCGATGTTGAACGAGGTGGAGGAACGGGTGTTGGCCCGCCTGTCGGGGCAGTTCACGATGGCGGAGCTCGAAGCCTCCATCGAGGCCCTGGACGACGACGGAATCGATCGGTCGATGTCGGGTGAGACGACCCGGTTGCTGCACTGGCTGGCGTCGTCGAACTACCGAGTCTCGTTCCCGCCGTCGACGGAGCTCTCCGAACGTGTCCTGTTCCCCAGCGGCCCGACCGAAAGTCACGGCATGGAAGACGCCCGCTTCGTCCGCTTCGTCGACGACGACGGAACGGTCGTCTACTACGGGACCTACACCGCGTTCGACGGCCACCAGATCCTGCCGCAGCTGATCGAGACCGCTGACTTCGCAGAGTTCCGGATCGCCACGCTCACTGGTCATGCAGCCCAGAACAAGGGCATCGCCATCTTCCCGCGTCGGATCGACGGCAAGTACGTGGCGTTGGGCCGACAGGACAATGTCAACAACTTCGTGATGACCTCGACCGACATCCGGGTGTGGCGCGAGGCCACGGTGATCCAGGAGCCCGAGCGTCCGTGGGAATTGATGCAGCTCGGCAACTGCGGCTCACCGCTCGAGACCGAGGCGGGTTGGCTCGTGATCACCCACGGCGTCGGCCCGATGCGTCGGTACACGCTCGGCGCGCTGCTGCTCGACATCGACGACCCGAGCCAGGTGATCGGCCACCTGCAGGAACCGCTGCTGTCGCCGCAGGACGACGAGCGCGAGGGGTACGTGCCCAACGTGGTGTACTCGTGCGGCAGTCTGATCCACGGCGACCACCTCGTGTTGCCGTACGGCTACGCCGATGTGGGAGCCCGGGTCGCCACGATCCGTGTCGACGAGTTGCTCACCCGGCTGACGGGCCGGTCGACGTGAGCGCCGGCCTGCGTTCGCCGACGTGCGCACGTGGCGCGTACTGCAACGTCGAGATCAACGCCAGAGTCGACTCTGCGCCCTGATTGAGGTTGGGGCCGTTCGGTGTGAGGCCGTCGTAGCCGCCGTGGGTATCGGGGTCCCACATCACTGCGCCCAGGTCGTTGTCGCCGGCGAACCATCCGATTGCGAGTTCGACACCTCGGCGCCACTCGTCGTCGCCGGTCACGAGATGGGCACGGTGACACGCGTCGGCGAGTGCAGCGACTTCGATCGGTTGCTGATCGAACCTGCGACGACCATCTCCAGGACCGGAACCACCGACCGGTGTCGGTGAGAGGTGGCCGTCCAGGGTCTCGTGGTCGAGCAGCCAGCGCAGCAGGACCAGCCCGTCGTCGACGACGTCGGGACGTCGCAACACGTGACCCGCCGCGATCAGGACCTCGGGAAGCGCAGCATTGGCGTAGGAAAGTCGGGGTTCGGGCCACGGCCAGTCACCATCAGCAGCCGGTGAGCCAATGGCGGTGATCGCGTCGGCGAGCAGGTCACGGGCACGCCGGTGGCGTTGGTCGTACTCGACGACCTCGACCGCTCCGAGTGCGGCGAACGCCATGGCACGACGATGCGGTGACCGTTGCGCCGACCCGTGGTCGAAGTACGACAGAGCGCTCTCGCGCATCGACGCCTCGGGAGCGCGGCGAACTGCCGTGCCGAACGCCCACAGGCTTCGGCCCCAACAGTCCTCGACGCCGTGGCGTCCGTGCCAGCGCCCGTTGGCTGCCCGTCGATTTCGGATCCGTCCGGTCACGCTCTGCGACTCGGCCAGGAAGCGGAACGCCGTCCGGCTGAGGTCCCGCACCGCCTGGCTGCCGTCCGGTTCCCGAACGGCCACGATCAGCAGCCGCGCCACATCGTCGGTGCAGTAGCCGTGTTCGCGACGCGGTTCGGCATGGTCGGCGTGTTCGAACATCCCGATCCCGTCGGTCATCGAGAGCACGTGGGCAAACGACGCCAGCGTCACGAAGCCGCCGGTGGTCGAGACGCCACGACGAGGTCGGCGAGTTCGGCGTACCGGCGAGCAACCGCCGACCAGGCGAGCCCGGGAGCGAGCCGGCGGGCCTCGGCCTCCATCGATGCCGCACGACCAGGATCGGTCAGCACCGAGCGAATTGCCCGGCCCAACGCGACGGGGTCGCGCTGCGGTACGACGATGCCGGCGCCGCTGGCGAGGAGTTCGATTGCGTGGGGAAATGCCGTCGACACCACCGGGCGACCAGCAGCAACGGCGTCGACCAGCACGCCCGAGGTCACCTGATCACGCGAGTCGTACGGCAGCACGACCAGATCGGCCGATTGGATGAGTTCGGTCAACGACATGAGGTCCCGATAGGTGTCATCGAAGCTGATGTCCACGATGGACGACGCGGCACGTTCGACGAGCATCTCGCGGTACGCCTCACCGTGTTGCTCGCGAACCTTCGGGTGCGTGGCGCCGGCGACGACGTACTCGGGACGCGGGTCGATGTCACGCAGCTCGGCCATCGCGTCGATGGCCCACTCGATGCCCTTGCCGGGCCCGAGCAACCCCCAGGTGAGCAGGCGTGGCGGGGTTCCGCAGTGGCGCTGCGACGCAGATGGTGCAGCGAGCGGTGTTGCGGCGCCATGAGGGATCACCTGTACGCGGGAGGGGTCGACGGCGTAGCCGGCGAGCAAACGCTCGTGCGCCGTTTCGGTCATGACCACGATCGCCTCGGCACCGCCACACACCCGCTCGAGCACTCGGCGTTGGTTCGCGCTCGGCTCCGTCAGGACGGTGTGGGCCACGACCACGATCGGAGCGTCGATCGATTCGATCACGTCGATCACCGACTCGCCGTCGGCCCCGTCGTACACGCCGTATTCGTGCTGGACGATGACCAGATCGTTGCGGTTCAACGCATCGATCGCACGTCGGTGCCCGACGTCGGTCGGATCCGAGAGCGACCCGACGACCAAGACATCCTCGACATCGGAGAGCGGCCCACACCGCACGACGTCGACAGACGCTCCCTCGCCGATCAGGCCGGCCGCGAGGGCGGCCGAGAACGTGGCGATCCCGCACGACGTTGGCGGGAAGGTCGACAAGATCCCGAAGGATCTGGCATGGCTCGCACCAGCGGAGGCGTACGAGGCCGGAACGGGGGTGTGCACGGCAGAACTCCTTGTTCGGTTCGGCCGAGGCGTCGGGCCTGCGGAGGGCGACGGACCCATCATGGCCGTCAGCCCAAGAGGGGCGCACTCGTCCGAGGGACGTGAGGTCACCGTACCCGCCGCGTTCGCGAACCAACCGGCCTCGGTACCCTGCAGTCATTCCTGCTTGCCATCACGGCGCTGCCTCCAGCTCACCATTTCGAGTCGCGGTGCTCGCACCCATTGCCTGGCGCACCCCACCGCGGCACTACGGCCCGTGGGAACAGTTCGCCTCCCTGCTGGCCGAAGGGCTCGTCGCTGCCGGCCACGACGTCACGTTGTTCGCGACGGCCGATTCGATCACCACCGCCACGCTGCACGCGACCGCGCCAGGCGGTTGGTCCGACGATCCCGACATCGAACCAAAGGTCGCCGAGTGTCTCCACATCGCATCGGCGTTCGAACGCGCCAGCGACTTCGACATCATCCACAACGGATTCGACTTCCTACCGCTCACCTACAGCGACCTCGTCGACACACCCGTGATCACCACCATCCACGGGTTCTCCTCCGAGCGGATCGTTCCCGTGTACGAGCGCTACGACGCCACCACCCACTACGTCGCCATCAGTGACTCCGACCGGCATCCGCGGCTGCACTATGCCGCCACGATCCACCACGGCATCGACACCGCCGCATTCGGCATCGCATCGACACCGGGCGATCACCTGCTGTACTTCGGGAGGATCCACCCCGACAAGGGCACAGCGCAGGCCATCGAGGTGGCCCGGCGTACCGGACGGTCGCTCGACATCGCCGGCATCATCCAGGACCAGGACTACTTCCGCGCCGAGGTGGAGCCCCATCTCTCCGACGACATCCGCTACCTCGGCCCTATCGCGGCGTCCGAACGCAACGTCGTGCTCGGTAACGCGCACGCCCTGCTCCACCTGATCGACTTCGACGAGCCCTTCGGCTACAGCGTCGTCGAAGCCATGGCCTGCGGCACCCCGGTGATCGCCACTGGCCGCGGTTCGATGCCCGAACTCATCGACCATGGCACCACCGGCTACCTCGTCGAGACGATCGACGAGGCGATCGACGCCGTCCACATCGCTGACCGCCTCGACCGCGCCAGGATCCGTACCGCAGCGGTCGACCGATTCGACGTCTCTCGAATGGTCGATCAGTACGTCGCCGTGTACGCCGACGTCCTACTGGAGACGTCGCTCCCGTGACAGTGAAGTGAGCGTGTTCTCGACCCATTCGGCTCTCTCGGTGACGTATCGCATGCGGTCATCCGAATGTCGCCTGGCGAGGTCGACTTTCAGCGATTCATAGCTGGTGGGTGCCATCGATGTCGGGCAGATGCCGGCAGCGACATCTGACCGGATGATCAGACGAGGTGCTCCTGAATGCCCTGACCGATGAGTTTGCGCTTCCCGGCCCGTCTCAACTCCCAGAAGCAACGACAACAACGGAGGAACCATGTCCATGCATCCCTACCTGTTCTTCACCAACACCGCTCGAGCGACCATGACCCGATACCAGGAGATCTTGGGCGGCCAGCTCGACATCATGGGCGTCGACGACCTGCCAGCGGGTGACGCCGCAGAGATGCCGCGCCGCATCTTCGAGGCATTCGCCGACGGCGGCGAGGTCGGGATGCCGCTGGGCGAGACGTTCTGGGCGCCGCTGTTCGGCACGTGCACCGACCGATTCGGCGTCAACTGGATGGTCAACGTCGACGCAGGCGACATCCCACCAACCCCCGACTTCGAGGAGGCCTGACATGCCCCGCTTCATCACCAACGTGTGGTTCGACACCAACGCCCACGAGGCGGCCGAGTACTACTGCTCGGTGTTCCCGAACTCCGAGATCACCCGCGTCGCCCACTACACCGAGGCCGGCCCGGGCGAAGCGGGCACGGTCATGACGGTCGACTTCAGCCTCGACGGCAAGCCGTTCACGGCGATCAACGGCGGCGCGCAGTTCACCTTCACCGAGGCGGTGTCGCTGCTGATCGACTGCGCCGACCAGGCAGAAGTCGACCACTACTGGAACACGCTCACCGAGGCCGGCGAGCCCGGCCCGTGTGGCTGGCTGAAGGATCGCTACGGGTTCTCCTGGCAGGTCTTCCCCGACGAGCTGGCCGAGCTGCTCAGCGATCCCGACCCAGGGCGTGCCGAGCGAGCCTTCAACGCGATGCTCACGATGGGCAGGATCGACATCGCGGCGGTGAGGACCGCCGTCGACAGTTGAGCGCGTCGTCGATCGCCATGGCACCGCCGAATCTCGGAGCTGTCGACGACCTGTGCCAGCTCGTGCGCGCCGCCCAACGGCTCGGTTGCACCGTCGAGCTGGCAGGAGCGTCCAACGAACTGCGCTCTCTGCTCGACCTCGCCGGTGTGACTGGACTCCTCTTCGACCATCAGCCCGATCTCGACCTCGACGAAACGAATCTACGATGACCCAGATGAGTACCCAGGCCCAGACACCCCTGGCGGAGGACCTCGAGGTCCACCGGCGAGCGTTGACCGGCTACTGCTACCGCATGCTCGGATCGGGATCAGAGGCCGAAGACGCTGTGCAGGAAACGATGATCAAGGCATGGAAGGCCGCCGACCGTTTCGAAAGTCGGTCGAGCGTCCGATCATGGCTCTTCAGCATCGCCACGAACGTGTGCATCGACATGGGGCGCAGCCGTCAGCGTCGCGCACGACCGATGGACCTCGGCCCCGTGCGCACTCCCGACCCCGTCCACCTGTCCGACGTCCTCCCCGAGCACACCTGGATCACGCCGATCGCCGATGAGCACGTCATCGATCTCCACGGCGACCCCGCCGAGGTGGTGGCCGCTCGTGACACCATTCGGCTCGCCTTCGTGTCGACCCTGCAGCGTCTCCCTGCGCGGCAGCGTGCCGCACTCGTGCTGTGCGATGTGTTGCGCTGGCCCGCCACCGAGGTCGCCGAACTGCTCGACACGTCGACGCCCTCGGTCAACAGTGCGTTGCAGCGTGCCCGAGCAACGCTGGCCGAATCCACCCCGACAGCGGTGCCCGTAGAGGCGCTGACCGACGACCAGCAACGCCTCCTCGCGCGTTACGTCGACGCCTTCGAGCGCTACGACATGGACGCCCTCAGCCGGCTCCTGCACGACGACGTCGTCCAAACCATGCCGCCGTACGCCATGTGGCTGCAAGGGCGCGACGACGTGCTGGCATGGTGGGCCGGACCGGGCGCTGCATGCGAGGGGTCGAAACTGCTCGCCGGTTGGGCCAACGGTTGCCCGTCCTTCGCCCAGTACCGAGTCGATCCCGAGGGCGGGCACGCTCCCTGGGCACTGCAAGTGTTGGAGCTGCGCGGCGACCGAGTCGCCGAGTTCCATGCCTTTCTCGACACCGAGGCGTTCGCACGCTTCGGCTTCCCCGCCCGCCTCTGAACCAGGCGAGCCGATTGCTCGTGGTCGGGGACGACAAGCTCGACCCAGTCGTGGTTGTCCAGTTGATGGGGAGACTCACGGCGCCGCCCGTGTGCGGTCGACTGCCGGTTCAGGATTGGTTCTGCCAACGCCATGATGTGCGCACCGACGTCCGAGTGATGGGGTAGCTCGTAGCGCGAGTCACCCTGTGGCGGAATGCAGCCGACCGGACCAAAGCTCGCCAAGGGTCGCGACAGCGAGATCTTCGAGCACGCATCGTTGACCCGAGGTGATCTCGCGCGAACGTCGGCCGTCGACGACGCCCGAAGCTCACGGGGTCGAGGGCTCCCCGATGGCATCGAGTCGGATCGAACCGTCGTGGAGCCGTGTCGTCGTCACGATCAGCCGGTCACCCACGGAGGCTGCCGTGACGTCCCTGATCGACCACATCTCGTCGCCGTCGAGATCCAGTCCAGCGAGACGAGGACCATCGGAACTCGTCGTCTTGGTCAGGATGCCGTTGCCGGTCACCACGAGCGAGTCGAAGAGGCCCGGCGTCATCGTGAGCGTGACCACGGCGTTGCCGTTACGTCCGTCGAAAATCGTCTGGTCGGCGCCCCCCTGACTCGCGGCGTGGACCAGGAAGCCGCGTTCGGTCGGGTACATCGCGGTGACGGTGCCGTTGCGCTTCCAGGCGAACCGCACCTCCTGTCCGTCGAGGTCGGCCCCGACGATCGCTCCCGCTCCCGCCACCAAGAACGTGGTTCCCAGCATTGGCAGGATCGCCGCTGCGGTCGGGAACTCGTCGGCGACCTCGAGCACGGCACGCTCAGATCCGATCCGCTCGTCGGACGCGATCGATGCTGTCCACCCCTCCGGTCCCGACGCGAGCACATCGCGACCGACGACGGAGACAACCGGATCGGGGAACCCCAGTGCGACCGCCGTGGGTTCCCGGAATCCGTCGCCGAGGTCGTACCGAACGATGTCGTCTCCACGGCGCACGTACCATCGTCCGAGATGATCGGTGGTGATCGTCGGCCCCTCCAGTCGGCCGACCGTGTCACCAGTTGCCATGTCCACCAGCGTCGAGGTGCCGTCCGGCGAGCCGATCGCGAGGAGATCGGTTCCGTCGAGTCGCTCGACGTCACTCTCGAAGAGGGCCCGCACACTCTCGAAGTCCCACATGGCTTCACCCGTCGCCGAGTCGATGCCGGTGAGCGTTCCGTCGACGAGGAGCGCCACCGAGTTGGCGTTCGTCGCGACGAACGCCACAGAACGCGGCGGCACCGCGAAACTGGTCGACCACCGGGTGACACCCGTTTCGGCGTCGAGCGATTGCAGCACGGACGAACCGGTCAGCAACGTCTGGTCGTGACCGGTCGCCACCAGGGCAAATCGTCGATCGATGACCTCGACCCAGGCGTCGTCGCTCTCGGTTGCCGGGACCAACCGCGACCAGATCGGATCGAGCGTGTCTGGGAGCCGTTTCGGATCCGCTCCCGCAAAGGGCGCTCCGTTGGTTGCCGCAACGTCGGGAAGCTCGTACCGCTCCACGGTCGGCGGACCGACGACGTCATCGACCGTGACGGCGGGTGCCGATGTCGGGTCGGCCGGTTCCCCGCCGGAGTCGGTCGCCATCACTCCACCGGCAATCGAAATCGCACCGACGGCGATGATGCCGACGACGGTCCGTACCGACGGCCATCGCCAGCGCCCATTCACCCCAGACCCCGGGCCCGGATCGAACTGACGTGGCACAAGATCGGTCTCCGGCACAGTGCGTAATTCGGCCAGGTCCGGCGATCGCCGCTCGTGGGCTGGCGGGCGCGGCGGTCCTGGTTCGGTGGCCGGCGGGAGACGGATCGGCAGCGACAGCGGTGCCGGACCCTGGTAGTTCGGTCTCCAGATCTCGTCATTCACGTCGTCGGGATCGCCCACCACGATCCGACCCTACGCGGTCGACGAGGCCGAACGTTCGCGCCACAGAACGCTCGAGAAACCGGCGTTCAAGGCTGTTGGAACAGCGCTCGGCGCAAGGGCCAACCTCGCTTGGTTTTTCAGACTCAGGCGACGCGACGTCGGTCCCGCTGGTGCGGTCCCCCTCTCGGCTGGTCCGAGAGCTTGCGTGGAGTGACTACTCGCCGGTAACGCCGTCGACTGCTTCGCGCAGCAGATCAGCGTGGCCGTTGTGACGTGACGTTTCCTCGACGAGATGCAACAGGATCCAGCGCAGGCTGTACTCGGAGCCAGTTCGTGCATCTGGGACCGCCGAGAGAACATCGAGCGACTGGGCGTTCGCCTCGGCGCGACGGCTCCGATCACACGCCGTTCTGTACAGATCGATGAGGTCGTCTGGGTTGTCGGCTACGGCGGAGTGGAACTCCCAGTCGGGATCGTCCGCAAACGGCGCGCTCGACCACGGCTCGAGGTGGTCGATCCCGAGGAATCGTTCTTGCATCCAACTGTCCTCGACAAGGGCGAGGTGCTTGGCGAGCCCAGCCAGGGTGAGCGACGACGAAGGGATCTGACGGGCCAGCTGCGCACGGTCGAGTCCGTCGATCTTGAGCAAGAAGGTCTGGCGCTGATAGTCGAGGAACTGGCGCAGCATCATCCGCTCGTCCCCGATGAGTTCAGCTTCAACCCGTTCCATCCTCCGACGCTACTGCCGCTGCCGGGAGCAGAAGGGCCCCATGACACGCAGCAGGTCGAGCCGGGCCATGGGTGAGTCGGCCACACCTCATCGATTCCGAGGTTGGTCACTGCGTTCGACGTCGGCAGCTGCGTCGGGACCGGCCGCTGCGCGATGGTGGAGACCCGACCGTTCGAGCGCCGTGACCGCTCGCGCCGGGCGAAGCTTGTCTGACACGCTCCGGCGACCTCTACGCACCGACCTGCGACAGGCCCATCGGATTCGGGAACGGGAGCACCCCCGACGCCGCAACATCGCGGGCGGCGGGCGTGAGCACGTCGATCAGTTGCTCGGTGCCCCGCGCTCCGAGCGTCGAAGTCAGGGGCGCCAACGCCAGCGAATCCGTGACCGCCTCGATCTCCGCCCGCAGGCGGCGGCCGGCGTCCGTGAGGGCGTCGCCGTCAAGCAGGCCGCGGCGGTTCAGCCGGCGCCCAGCGTCGTCCCACTGCTCGACGGTCCATCCGCGATTGTCGCGGAGAAGTTCGGGAGGCAGATGTTGTTCCGCTCCGAGAAGGCGGTGTGCCTCACACCCATCGATGGCCGATGCCGCCAACGCGATCACGTGGCCGTCGCCGCGATGCTCGCGAAGCGTGGTGCAACATTGCCAGAGTTGGGCGACGGGGTCGTCGAAGGTGCCGACGTCCCTGTTCGCGACGAACATCGGCCGACCGACCGGGTCTCCCCCGTCGATCACGTCGGCCAGCGCCT
Source organism: Acidimicrobiales bacterium (assembly GCA_038321235.1). Taxonomy (GTDB): domain Bacteria; phylum Actinomycetota; class Acidimicrobiia; order Acidimicrobiales; family Ilumatobacteraceae; genus Sva-07. The sequence goes on from JBBQEU010000046.1 coordinate 13,637, forward strand.
CGTTTGCGAGCAGTGCGACGGATTCGATGTCCGGGCACAGGCGTCGCAGCGTCGCCGAGGCGGCGGCTGCGCGAGTCGAAACGAGCGCGTCCGGTCGAACAAGCTCCCAGGCGTCGGGAAGTGACCTGCGCACCATCGACGGCGCGAAGTTGGCGAACGTCGCCTCGACGGCGCCGGGATTGACGGCACCGAGCGGCGCTGCTCGAAAGCCGAAGTATCCCATCCAGAACCCGAGGAGTCCCGAACTCTTGGCCGCGTCGATCGACTCGCGACCGAAATAGGTCACGGCGTGGAGCGTCTCGATCCGTATCCAGAACTCGCGGGCGATCGACGCCGAGTGCGGGTCGACCGTCTCGTCGGTCTCGTCTGTTGCGGCCGCGGCCGTTGCGGCCCAGCACTGGGCCACGCGGGGTTCACGTTCGCCCGGCCGGCGCTCGAGCCGCACGACCAGCGGCTCGGAGCGGGCCGCGAGCCGGTCGATCGCGGCACCGACTGCGTCAGCGTCGCCTGCTGGCCCCCGCTCGTAGCGAGAGGTGCGGGTCGTGATCTGATTGAGAGTCTGGGCACCCCGCAGCAACAGCACAGCGAGCACGGCGAGCTCGTCGCTGTCAAGGCCAAGCGCCTCTTCGACGACGTGTTTGTGCTTTCCGACGCGGTGGCCCGTCCCGGTCACGGTGCGCGCCAAACCGCCCTGGCGCAACTCGAGCATGGAGGCGTCGACCTCCCGCTCGCTGTAGTCGACCACCGGGACACGGTTCGTCGCCTGGTTGCACGCCGCCTGGAGCGCCTTGGTGCTCAACGGGTAGTGGTCCGGGGTGGTTTCCGCCTTCTCGATCAGAGACGCAAGGACCCTGGCGTGCTGGAAACTGACATCCACGCGCACGACCTTAGGTCCGGTGCGTCTGCGGTGCGACCAGATGCCGGTCGAAGCGGCCGCCTCGTCCTTCGCGCCGAGATGTGTCACGTCTACCGTGGCAGCGTGACGAACCAGCCGATCCGATACCGGTCCGGAGATGAAGACAGCGCCCGCTGGCTCGACTTCGACTTCCGTCACGACGACATCGTCATCAGCACCCGATCCAAGTCCGGCACGACCTGGGTCCAGATGATCTGTGCGCTGCTGATCTTCCAGACGCCCGATCTTCCACGACCACTACCGGAGTTGTCGCCCTGGCTCGACTGGCTCGTCCTGCCGAAGGACGAACTCTTCGCCGATCTCGACGCGCAGAGCCATCGCCGATTCATCAAAACGCACACGCCACTCGACGGTCTCCCGATCGACGACCGAGTCATGTTCATCGTCGGTGCTCGTCACCCCCTCGACGCCGCTGTGTCGCTGTACCACCAGAGTCGCAACATCGACCGCAAACGCATCGCCGAACTCACCGGCGATCCGGACCTCGCCGAGCCCGAGGAGTTGCCGCCGCTCGACGAATGGCTCCTCAGCTGGATCGAATCGGATGCAACCGCGCAAGACGAACTCGATTCGTTCAACGGCGTGTTCCACCACCTCACCGATGCCTGGACTCGAAAGGACCAGGTGAACATCACGCTGGTGCACTACGCCGATCTTCTCCACCACCTCAGCAGCGAGATGTATCGGATCGCAGCCCGCCTCGGGATCAGTATCGCAAAGGGGCAAGTTGACGGACTGGCACAGGCTGCGACCTTCGAGTCGATGAAGGTGAACGGAGACAGGCTTGCCCCCGACCCGGCGCGAGTCCTCCTGGACAAGTCCCGCTTCTTCCGAGCCGGCCGATCGGGTGCCGGCAACGACGCCTCGAGTTCCGCCGGCATCGCCGCTTACCACATGCGGGCATCTCGAGCGGCGCCGCCCGACCTCCTCGCGTGGCTGCACCGCGGCTGACCAGAGCCGCCCAGTGCTCGTTTTCGTTTCGAGTAGTGAAACCTTCGTCTTCTCGCTGACGAAGGGTCGTCAGAAGTACGAGAACCTCGCCGTCAATCCATCGATCGCGATCTCGGGCATCGATTCCGACAACCCGTATCGGTATCTCGGGCTCCGCGGCGCACTGACGTCCGTGGAGGACGACTCGTCGAACTCGTTCATCGACTCGATGGCCAAGAAGTACATGCGCCGAGCCACTTCACCCAGATGGGCTGACATCGGTTCGGACCCCAACTCCGGGTCGAGAACGGATCGGCGTGCCAACGGCATGACCGGCCCATTCCCGGATTTGGCACGGTCGTCGTGCGAGATTCGGAGACGCGATCATGAGTCACTCGGGGTGCGTTGGTATGCGAGTTTGACATCACGGCGCGAGATGCGAGGCTACTGACGTGTCAAGAGAGGCCATCGAGCAGACGCTCCGGTTGCGGATCCCCGAACCGGCGCGCGGCCGCCGCCCGGCCGACCGGGTCCGGTTCATCAGCGCTGCCGGTGAGATGAAGAAGCCCGCCCTCGACGAGAAGGTCGAGCGTGTTGCCCTGATGCGCAAACAGCTCGTGCGGGTGCTCGACGACGATGGGAACGCCGTCGGTGAGTGGGTGCCCAACCTCACCAGCGAGCAGAAGGTCACCGGTCTTCGCGACATGATGCTGGTGCGCAGCTTCGACGCCCGATTGCTGCGAGCCCACCGTCAGGGGAAGATCTCGTTCTACATGCAGTCCCTCGGTGAGGAGGCGATCGCGTGCGGTCAGCAGCGGGCGCTGCGGCCGGGCGACATGCACTTCCCGACCTATCGTCAGCAGGGCCTGCTCGTGTCGGCTGGCTACCCACTCGTCGAGATGATGAACCAGGTGCTCTCCAACGAGCACGATCCGCTCAAAGGGCGCCAACTCCCGGTGATGTACTCGTCGAAGGAGTACGGGTTCTTCTCGATCTCGGGCAATCTCGCGACCCAGTACATCCAAGCGGTCGGGTGGGCGATGGCATCGGCGTTACGCGGCGGGACCGAGATCGCCTCGGCCTGGATCGGCGAAGGCGCGTCCGCCGAGTCCGATTTCCATTCGGCACTCGTGTTCGCATCCACCTACCAGGTCCCGGTGATCCTCAACATCGTCAACAACCACTGGGCGATCTCGACGCCGGAAGACTTCGCACGTGGGGCGTCGGCGACATTCGCGGACCGCGGATACGGGTTCAGCATCCCCGCAGTGCGCGTCGACGGCAACGACTACCTCGCCGTGTACGCGGCCTCGCAGTGGGCGGCCGAGCGGGCCCGATCGAATCTCGGTCCGACACTGATCGAATGGATCACGCTGCGTCGCGGCGCACACTCGACCTCCGACGACCCGTCGGTGTACCGACCCGACGACGAGGCCGAGATGTTCCCGCTCGGCGACCCGGTCGAGCGGCTCCGCGGGCACCTGACCGCAATCGGGGAGTGGGAAGACGATCGTCACGCCGAGCTGCAGGGCGAGGTCGACGCGGAGGTCGACGCCGCGTTCGTCGAGGCCGACTCGCACGGTTCGATGAAGTCGGGTGTGATCCCCGACGCAACCACGATGTTCGAGGACGTGTACGCCGAATTGCCCCGTCACTTGCGCGAGCAGCGCGACCAGTTGGGTGGCTAGATGCCCGCCATGACGATGATCGAGGCGATCCGCGACGCCCATGTGGTCGCGATGGAGCGCGACGATCGTGTCGTGGTGTTCGGCCAGGACGTCGGCTACTTCGGCGGTGTATTCCGGTGCACGCAGGGGCTGCAGGAACGCTTCGGCACCGACCGGTGCTTCGACGCACCGATCAACGAATCGGGCATCGTCGGTGCAGCGGTGGGCATGGCCGCGTACGGCCTGCGTCCGTGCGTGGAGATCCAGTTCGCCGACTACATGTACCCCGCCTACGACCAGATCGTTTCCGAGGCGGCCCGTCTCCGTCATCGCTCCGCCGGTAACTTCTCGGCACCGCTCGTGGTACGGATGCCCACCGGCGGCGGCATCTACGGCGGCCAGACCCATTCGCAGAGCCCCGAAGCGCTGTTCACCCATGTCGCCGGGCTGAAGACCGTCGTCGTCTCCAACCCGTACGACGCGAAGGGCCTCCTGATCGCGGCGATCGAAGACGACGACCCGGTGGTCTTCCTCGAACCCAAACGCGTGTACAACGGCCCGTTCGATGGTCACCACGACCGGGCGATCGTGCCATGGTCACAACACCCGCTGGGCGACGTGCCCGAGGGCCACTACACGATCGACCTCGGCAGCGCCCGGGTTCACCGCGAGGGCTCCGACATCACGGTGGTCACCTACGGCACGTTGGTCCACGTGGCCGCGGCAGCCGCCGACGAGCACGGCATCGACGCCGAGGTCATCGACCTCAGGACGCTGGTGCCCCTCGATGTCGACACCGTGACCGAGTCGGTCAGCAAGACGGGGCGATGCATCGTGTTGCACGAGGCCACGCTCACATCGGGGTTCGGGGCCGAGCTGAGCGCCACGATCCAAGAACGCTGCTTCTACCAACTCGAGGCGCCGGTCACGCGGGTGTGTGGCTGGGACACGCCGTACCCCCACGCGCTCGAGTGGGCGTACTTCCCAGGACCCGATCGCGTCGGCCGGGCGATGCGCGAGGCGATGTCGGCGTGACGACGTTCCAGATGAAGTTGCCCGACGTCGGCGAAGGCGTCGCCGAAGCCGAGATCGTCGAGTGGTTCGTCGCCGTCGGCGACGCGGTGACACCCGACTCGGTCCTCGCCGAGGTGCTCACCGACAAGGCGACCGTCGAGGTCGCGTGTCCGGTGACCGGCGTGGTGACGGCGTTGCACGGAAAGCCGGGAGACGTGCGCGCCGTCGGCAGCGAATTGGTCGACATCGAATCGGACGACATCGAATCGGACGACATCGAATCGGTCGACGAGGTACCTACGCCCGATGGTGGCTCGAACGGTGTGGAAGCTACGCCACCGGACTCGCCGCGAGCTTCAGGTGCCTCGGGTACCCGACCGACCGCTGCACCGGCAGTGCGGGCGCGTGCCTCGTCGCTCGGAATCGAGTTGGCTGTCGTGGCGGGCACCGGGCCTGCCGGCCGGGTGCTGCACGCCGATCTCGATCGTATGGTCACCGGAGCGCGCTCGAGAGGGGCCCAGCCACCCGCATCCGACGAGGGGCGACCCCAGCCGGTCCGCGGGGTGCGTCGACGCATTGCCGACCGGCTGTCGGCCGCCTGGACCGAAATTCCCCACATCACTTACGTCGACGCCATCGACGTCACCGAACTCGAACGCCTCCGAAGCGAGCTGAACCGGAGGAGCGGCGAACACGACGGAGTGCGGTTGACGCTCCTCCCATTCCTGGCGCAGGCGATCTCGATCGCGTGCGGAGAACAGCCGCACCTCAATGCCCACTACGACCACGCCGCCGAGACGCTCACCACGTTCGACGCAGTGCACATCGGCATCGCAACGCAGACCGACGCCGGTCTCCTCGTGCCCGTCCTACGCAATGTGGATTCCCGCGAGATCTGGGACGTCGCGGCCGAACTGGTCCGTGTCACCTCGGCGGCGCGCAACGGCAGCGCGACGCGCGATGATTTGTCCGGGTCGACCATCACGATCACCTCGCTGGGCGCGCTCGGCGGCCTGGTCACCACGCCGATCATCAACGCGCCAGAAGTCGCGATCGTGGGCGTCAACAAGATGGAAATGCGACCGGTCTGGCGGAGCGGATCGTTCGAGCCGCGGCAGATGTTCAACCTGTCGTCGAGCTTCGATCACCGGATGGTCGACGGTTGGGACGCCGCCACGTTCGTGCAACGCATCAAGACACTGCTCGAGACCCCAGCGATGCTGTTCGTCGACCGACCGTAGCGTCGAGGCGGCTTGACGGTGCGAGTTCGAGCATCATGGGGCCGCGAGGTCGACTTTGTCGACGACAGCTCGAGGAGCGACTCGGATTCGCTACGGCATGGCATCGGGTTTCGTTCGGCCTGGCCGTGGGCACCTCAGTGTCATGACCTGTGACGTCCACAGCGGCGACACGGTCGTAGGCCGAACCCGCCTACCGCATCGAGCAGGACGCCCGAGAGCACTCAGCGAAGTCCGCGTCCGAACTGAGCTGAGCTGAGGTGCGATCGATCATCAGATCGAACAGTCAACTCTCCGAGCTGCGAGCGTCCGTTCGTCGGGACCTCGCCGTCCTCGGGGACGATGACCTGGCCATCGACGACTTCGTCGCGGCGGTGAACGAGGTGGTCGCTGCCGCCGTGTCCAACAGCGAGCCCGACGCTGTGTCCATCGACGTACGGTGGCTCCGCAGAACGCATCCCCGTTCCGAGTTGTATGCGGAGATCCGAAACGCGGCCGGGACGCCGAACTCCCTGCTCAGCGAGGGGATCGTCTCCAGCGTCCTGCATCGCTCTGCAGAGCGGGTCGATGTCCAGGAGCGCATCGGTGGATCAGTGATCACCGTCCGCTCTCGGATCTGACCCACGGCGGGGCGTTTCGGACTCCGGATCGAGGAATCCGGCGACCGGGATACACACGCTCATCGACGAGCTGGCAGCGGTCACCGAAGATCCCGAACACATCGACCAACAGCGCATCTACGAGCGACTCGCTGTACCCGTAGACATGATCGACTGACGTCAGCGATGACGCGTTGGCGATTCCGGCTCGCAACAACCGATGCAACAAGGTGGTGATGGGCAGAGGAAACTCCCGAGCATTTCCGATACCGATTGATCTCCGGCCTGCCGCTCACCGACTCCGTCGGCACGGTGACACTCGCTTCCGACGACGCTGACGGCACCACGATCACCTGGTCACATCTCCACGCCCGCCGGGCCGCGAGGCTGGTTCCGGGGTCAGTTCATCGAAGCCGCCGCTGAGAACTTCGCAGCTTCGGATGATTTGGTCTGGAGCTCGGAGTGGGTGTCAGCGAACGGACAGCAGCACACCGCTCGCGAGCAGGATGCACAGCGGCCCGTAGTACCGCTTGTCAAGGTCGTTGAACTGCTTCGACGGTGTCCACGGAACAATCCACCCGGTACGCCCCGCAACGCCAATCACCCCGCGACCGGCCAGAACCAGAGCGACACCGAATACGCCAGCGCGTCTTGCCGTAGGGCCGACCGGCAAGACGTCGGCAACCAGGCCAGCGGCGCCGGCCAGCAGCCCGGCAACAGCAAAACAGTCCCGAGGACCCGGCGTGGCGCTCGAACCGGCGACCGAGGCGGCGAGCGTCTCGCGATCACCGAAGGGGAACGACGCACCCAGACCCCAGCCGACGTGAAGGGCCGCAATCCCGGCCAGCGCCGATGCGGTTGTGATCGAGGCGGCACGCACTGGGCGAGCATGCCACACGGCCGGCACGGGGCAGCTCGGCCTGCTTCATTCCGTCCCAGACCGTCGATCACCGCCAGCCGCGTTCGATGGCCGGCCACGCATGTTGGCGTTTCGATGACGCCACCTGGTTCGCGCCCGTCGGAGGGAGTGCTCACAATCGTCGGGTCTCGCGTGTCATTCGGTGATGTCACACTTCTCGGGGCTGTCTCGTCTACAGAGGAAACGACCGAAGGAGTAGAGATGGAACATCGAGTGATCGTGATCGGTGGCGGCCTCGCCGGCTTGAGCGCGGCAGCGACCGCGGCACGAGCCGGTGCCAAGGTGACATTGCGCGAAGCGCGAACGTCACTGGGCGGCCGAGCCCGAACTCGTGAAGACAACGGGTTCCTGTTCAACGAAGGTGCCCACGCGCTCTATGCCGGGCGGGCGGGCATCGGGGTATTGCGCGAATTGGGGATCGAACCGGTCGGGAAGCGACCTCCCCTCGGTGGCGCCTACGGTCGCCTCCGGGGTGAGATCGGTCTCTTGCCCGGCACGCCGATGGAAGCGCTTCGCTCCAACCTGGTGGGCCTGCGGGCCAAGGCCCAACTCGGCCGGCGCGTCGCCAAGCCGTTGCCGCTCCTCGAGCGGCCAACGGCCGGCCGTTCGATGGCCGAGTGGATCGCCGAACTGCTGACTGACGCTGATGCCCGGTTGGTCGCTCAGATGATCACTCGAGTCGCGCTCTACACCGGCGAGCTCGACACCATCGCCGCCGACGCCGCCGTTCCCCAACTGGTCTCGGCATTGACCGATGGCGTGCTGTACCTCGATGGTGGCTGGCAGCAACTGACCGATGCTCTCGTCTGCGTGGCCCAACGGGCGGGCGTCGAGATCGTCACCGACTCGAAGGTCTCGACACTGGACGATCTGGACGCTTGCGACGCCGTGGTCTTCGCCGCTGGCGGACCGACGCATGCCGCAGCGTTTCTCGGAGCGCACAGCGACGTCGTGCGGCAGTGGGCCGAGGAACAGTCGCCGGTGCGCGCCGCCACCCTCGATCTCGGGTTGCGCCGTCTACCCCGACCCGATCGTCGCGTGGTGTTCGGCGTCGACGAACCGCTCTATCTGTCGGTGCACACTCCGTCGGCGGCGTTGGCCCCGGCAGGCGGTGAGGTCGTCCATCTCCTTCGCTACGACACCGACGGCGCCGCCGACGCTCGCAACGAGATGGAATCGTTGCTCGACGATGCCCAGCCGGGCTGGCGGTCCGAGGTTGTGACCGAACGGTTCAATCGGAGCCTCACCGTGGCCCAGGGTCGACCGTCGGTGGTCTCCGGGATGGCCGGCCGACCAGGACCGGCGGTACCCGACTGCCCGGGTGTGCTCGTGGCCGGCGATTGGGTCGGGGCGGAGGGGATGCTCGGTGACGGAGCGCTCGCGAGCGGCCGCCAGGCCGGGTTGCTCGCCATGCGAACGAGCGCCGGTCGTGTCGCACAGTCCTGACGGCCCGGCAGCCCCGGAGCCGTTCGAACTGCTACGCGAACGGCTCTTCGGCATTGCCTATGGCGTGACCGGCAGCGTCGCCGATGCCGAGGATCTGTGCCAGGAAGCGTGGCTCCGGTGGTCGGCGGTCGATCCAACGTCGATCGAGGTCCCCGAGGCCTACCTCGTGCGCATCGTGACCAACGCGGCACTTGACCGGCTTCGCTCGGCCCATGCGCGCCGTGAGCAGTACGTGGGGCCGTACCTCCCTGAACCATTGATCACGGCCACCGAAGATGGCCCGCTGCAGTCAGCCGAACTGGCCGACGAACTCACCTTTGCCTTCCTCGTCATGCTCGACGAGCTCAACCCCGTGGAGCGAGCCGTCATCTTGCTCCACGACGTGTTCGGCTATTCCTTCGCCGAAGTCGCCCGAACAGTGGATCGAACCCCCGAGGCGTGCCGCCAACTGGCGAGCCGATCTCGACATCGGGCGCAGGCCCGATCGGGCGACGTGCGACGCGTGCGCAGCGCCGAGGAGCGAGTCTTGATCGATCGACTGATCGTGGGCACGATGTCGGGCGACGTCGATGGTCTGATGGCGCTGTTGGCCGAGGACATCGTGCAGATCGACGATGGCGGCGCCCGCCAACGTGCCGCTCGTCACCCAATCGTCGGGCGCGATCGCGTGGCTCGATTCATGATCAATCTTGCCAAACGACTCGAGCCCGACACGGGAGTCGAGCACGTCACCGTCAATGGCTGCGCCGGGCTGTTGTTCCGACGGACCGGCGAACCTTGGATCGTGTTCGTGTTCGAGTTCGCCCCCGACGGGTTGGTGCGTCGGATCTTCGCTCAGCTCAACCCCGACAAGCTCGGGCACCTCTCGCGACCGCTACCATCATCGCTCGACTGAGGCCCGGAGGCGGCGAGCTCCCCGTCCTCCAGCCGCTGTGTCTTCGGAGCGCGTGATTGTGAGTTGGGTCCGGTCCGTTGAGCGCGATCGACGTCGCCGGTTCTGTGGGATCTTTCGGCGAGTCGAGGGTGCCGCTGGCGGGCTCCGTCAGGTGGCTTTCGTGGGAGCTTCTGCGAGCGGTCCCGAGGCGCGGCGGGCGATGACCTCGCGGATTTCGGTGATGAGGTCGTCGATGAGGCTGGCGATCCGGTCCGTCGTCAGGTCGGCGGGATCGGGTAGAAACTCTCCACGCCCGACCCAACCGCGCAAACCGAACTCGGCCATCTCCTGGGAACCTTCGCCGTCGGCGAATTGTTGAAGCAGGCATCGTGGTGCGCCGACGTCTCCGGAGTCGGACACTGGCGCACCCACGATCACCTCGAAGTGGACCTGGTGATCGAACTCGACGACGGAGGGGTGTTCGGGTTCGAGGTCAAGTCCGGCAGCCGCGTCCCAGGCGATCAGCTCAAGCCGTTGACGAAACTACGAGACGCGGTTGGACCCAACTTCCGAGCCGGGTACGCGCTCTACCTCGGCGAGCGTTCCTACACGTTCGAGGATCGCATACACGTCATGCCGCTCGACCGTCTCTGGGCCCGGACCGCATAGCCAGATCGAGCCGCGACCCGTCCGAAAATGTTCTGGCGCGATTGTTCGATCCGGTAGCGCCG
>JBBQEU010000047.1:0-23342 GCA_038321235.1 Acidimicrobiales bacterium
GCAGCATCGGAGGAGGAGTTGGCCGATCTCCTTGCGTTCACGGAGGGCCTCGACGAAGCCAGCACCACGGTCGAGGAATTCGCGACCGAGAGCTGTCCCGATCTTCCCGCCGATTTCTTCTCCGCCGAATGAAACCGAGGGGCTGGCCCCTCGGTTTCATTTCAGTCGTCGAGCTTGAGGGCGTTGATGAAGACGTCGCCGGGCACTTCGACCCGACCGATCGACTTCATCTTCTTCTTGCCCTCTTTCTGCTTCTCGAGCAGCTTTCGCTTGCGGGTGATGTCGCCGCCGTAGCACTTGGCGAGGACGTCCTTGCGTCTCGCCTTCACGGTCTCGCGGGCGATCACCTTGCCGCCGATCGCGGCCTGGATCGGCACGTCGAACATCTGGCGAGGGATGAGTTCCTTGAGCTTCTCGCACATGCGCGCCCCGTACTGGTAAGCCGAGTCGCGGTGCACGATCATCGAGAACGCGTCGGCGGGCAGCCCGTTGAGCAGCAGGTCGACCTTGACGAGATGCGACGGGCGGTAGCCGGAGAGTTCGTAGTCGAGGCTCGCATAGCCCTTGGTACGCGACTTCATCTGGTCGAAGAAGTCGATGACCACCTCGGCGAGCGGGACCTCGTAGACGAGCTCGACCCGCTCGGGCGACAGGTAGTCCATCTTCTTCATCTCGCCGCGTCGGGTTTGACACAGATCCATCAAGGCGCCGGTGTACTCGGTCGGGCTGATGATCGAGATCTTGAAGAACGGCTCTTCGATCGTAGAGATTCGCTGTGCCTCGGGCATGTCGGCAGGATTGTCGACCATCTGGATCGTGCCGTCAGTTCGGGTGAGGCGGTACTCGACGCTCGGGGCGGTGGCGATCAGCGCCAGCCCGAACTCGCGCTCGAGGCGTTCCTTCACGATCTCCATGTGCAACAGCCCGAGGAAGCCGCAACGAAACCCGAACCCGAGCGCACCCGACGACTCGGGCGTGTAGGTGATCGACGCGTCGTTGAGCTTGAGTTTCTCGAGCGACTCGCGCAGGTTCTCGAAGTCGTCGCCGTCGATCGGGAACAGCCCCGAGAACACCATCGGCTTCGGATCGCGGTAGCCGGGCAGCGCCTCGGTCGACCCTCCGGAGGCCGTGGTCACGGTTTCACCCGAGCGGGCGTCGCCGACATCTTTGATGCCGGCAATGAGATAACCCACCTCGCCGGGGCCGAGCTCCTGCACCGGGGTGGGAACCGGCCGACGAGTGCCGATCTCGATCGCCTCGTGGTTGGCGCCGGCCTGGATGAACGTGAGCTTCGAGCCCGACGTCATCGTGCCCTGCATGACGCGAATGCTCGACACCACGCCGCGATACTGGTCGAACTGCGAGTCGAAGATCAGCCCCTGCAGCGGGGCGTTCGGGTCGCCGGTCGGTGCCGGGATCCGAGCGATGACGGCGTCGAGCAGGTCGGGCACACCCTCACCGGTCTTGGCGGACATCCGGATGATCTCGTCGGCCGGGATGCCGAGGATCTTTTCGATCTCGCCGGCGTAGCGCTCGGGATCGGCGGCGGGGAGGTCGATCTTGTTGAGCGCCGCCACGATCTCGAGGTCGTTCTCCAGCGCCAGGTAACAGTTGGCCAGCGTCTGGGCCTCGATGCCCTGGGCGGCGTCGACCACCAACACCACGCCCTCGCACGCCGCCAAGCTGCGGCTGACCTCGTAGCCGAAGTCGACGTGTCCAGGCGTATCGATCAGGTGAAAGGTGTGGCCCTTCCAGTCGACGCGGACGTTCTGCGCCTTGATCGTGATGCCACGCTCTCGCTCGAGGTCCATCGAGTCGAGGTACTGCGAGCGCATGTCGCGAGCGTCGACCGCTCCGGTGATCTCGAGGATGCGATCGGAGAGCGTGGACTTGCCGTGATCGATGTGCGCGATGATCGAGAAGTTGCGGATGCGGGACAGATCCATGTCCGACCCGAGGCTATCTGGGCACGTTGCCGCTCAGGATGGCCTCCCGATAGAGTCCCAGGGCTGTTCAGCGCAGGCATTGGGCCCCGCTGCGCAGACCATTCGACGCACAGCATTCGACGAGAGCAAGGTTTCCACGGCCATGGCCAACATCAAGAGCCAGAAGAAGCGCAACATCACCAACGCCAAGCGCCACGAGCGCAACAAGGCGGTGAAGGCGGAGATGAAGACCCGCACCAAGCGCGTCGAGGCGACGCTCGGCACCGATGAGAACGACGACGCCGTCAAGGCCGCTGTCAAGCGCATCGACTCAGCGGCCACCAAGGGAATCATTCACAAGAACGCTGCCGCTCGCAAGAAGAGCCGCCTGATGAAGAAGGTCAACGCCGCCGGCTGACCCTCCCGACCGTCACCACGGTCGACAATCGAACGATTCCGACGAGCGCTGCGCCGAGCCGCAGCGCTCGTTTGCGTTCCGGGGCCCGGTTCGGATGCGATGAGTTTCCGCGCGGACGGGTCGCGCGAACACTCACCGCAAGGCGGGTGATGCGATACCTCGGGTCAGCGGCGGAGTTTGGAGAGGCGGGCGACGAGCACTTCCATCACCAGTTCGGGGTCGAGATCCTTGGCGCCGCGCAGGTCGAGGTCGGCCTGAGCCAGCAACTCGATCGCCCGCCGAGCCGATGCGGGGCCGAGCCGGCGATAGTTCGCGAGCGCCTTCTTGGCGGGATACGGAGACTTGATCCCCGTGGCAGCCATCGCATCCTGTTCGGAGCGGGCATCGGCCCCGTCGAGCTTGGCGATGCTGGCGTAATGGCTGTGCATGATTGCCATGATCTGCAGCGGGTGACGTTCGCCCGAGTGCATCATCCGACCGAGCAGCGTCAACGCCTTGGTGGTGTTGCCCGCATCGACGGCGTCGGTGAAATCCCACGGCGGCACTCCCCCGGCTTCGCCCAGGAACGGTTCGATTTCGGCGTACGTCAACACCTGCTCGGCGCCGTAGGTACTGGTCAGCGTGGCAAGGATGCCGTCGAGGCGTCCAGCGTCCTCGCCGAGCCACGCCCCGAGCTGGGCGGCCGCATCAGGCTTGATTCGCAACCCAGCTTCGGCGATGCGATCGGAAATCCAGGCCTGTCGGTCCTTGGGCCGCGATGGCGGCGAGGTGTTGGTGACCGTGCCGACGGCCTTCACGGCGTCGCCGAGCTTCTTGGGAACACTTCCGCTGTTGATCACGATGACGAGATCGCACGTGTCGAGCGGATTGCCGAGATACGCGATCAGTGGGGTCAACTCGTCGGCGTTGAAACGGTCGACACCGCGGGCCACCACCACGCGCTTGTCGGTGAGGAACGACGGTGTCTGCGCCGCGTCGGCGACCAGTCGCAGCTCGTATTCGTCGCCATCGAACTCGTCGACCATCATCGCCCGGTCGCCGTCGCCGACGAGCTCATCGACCAGTTCGTGCACTGCGGACCGCAGTACCGACTCGTCGTTGCCGCTGAGGAGATGAGTGGCCATGGAGACCTCGATTCTTATCGCGTCCCAGGAGTTCGGCGACAAACCAGCACACAGATCGCGATGGCGACCACTGCCCAGCCGACCCACGACCACGGCGGGTCGGGTTCGAGACGGGCGCCGAGCGCAGCGACGGTGTCGACCCATCGGGTGCCGATCCGTGCCGGAAACATCGCCAGCGGCGCCAGCGCCGGAACCGAGCCCGCGATGAGGCCCGCCGGCAACCCGTAGAGCATCACGAACCCAGCGACGGGCACAGCGAGCAGGTTGGCGATCACGCTCACCAGCGGCAGTCGACCGAACACCAACACGCTCGGGATCGTCACGCCGAGCTGCGCCCCCAGCGTGATTCCCAGCGGCAGCGCGAGCGGCCCGAACATCGCCAATCGGTTCGCCAACCACGGCCCCGCCGTGCACACGCCGGCCGTCGCACCGACCGACAGCCAGAAGCCGATCGACCACGCCAGCAACGGGTCGACCAGTAACAAGGCGGTCACAGCGAGAGCAAGAATGCGCACGGGACTTCGCTCTCGGCCCGTCACATACGCCGTGGCCGAGAGCCCCGCCATCACCCCGGCTCGCAGGATGGACGGTTCGAAACGGGTGAGCGCAACGAACCAGGCGATCACCGCCACGGTCAGCGCCCATCGCGGCAGCGGTCGCAGCCGCACCAGCAGCGGCCCACATGCCGCCAACACGAACGCGACGTTCTGGCCTGAAACAGCGGTCAAGTGCGACAACCCGCTGGCCCGGAACCGGTCGATCATGTCGCGTGGCTGGTCACGGTCGTCGCCGATCACCAGCCCTCGATACAGCGCACCATCGGGCTCCGGGAGCGCCTCCGCAGCTCGTTCGATCGTGGCGCGCACGCGGTTCGATGCGAGGGCGACCGGACCACCAGCATCGACATCGCTCGCCCAGTCCAGATCGAACTCGCCGACAACGTGCTGCCACGCCACCCGATGCGCTCGTTCGGCGTCGAGCGAGCGACGCTCACCCGACACGAGGATCCACTCGCCGCCGCGCCACGAACGCACCCGTTGCTGCTGGGCGCGACCCCGGGACCACATCTCGAAACGTTCGGTCTCGATCTCGACGATCACTCGCGTGCTCGACGGGTATGGCTGCGGATCATCGATCAGGCGCACCCACCCGTCGAACGGCCCGAGCGAATCGGGTGCCAGCCCGGCCCACGAATGTTGCGAGCGCACGGCGCCACCGGAGGCGAGCACTAGCACGACGATCGCGACCCACGGCGATCGCGTGGCCGCGCCGAGCACACCGCCCACGACCAGACCGGCGACCAGCCCGGCCGTCAGCGAGCCACTGCGCACCGAGAACACGACCACCGCCGCCATCACGACGACACCGCCATCGGTGACCACGGTCACGGTGGGGTCGCAGCGCCACCACGAAGAGCCGCTGGTGCCATAGCCTCGTGATCTCGTGACCTCGTTCACCCCCATTCCACCCGGCGCCCGACCGTCGCCGTACGAGCCCCCGTCAGGCCCGCCACTCATCGAAGGGCCCCGGTGGTACCGGTCGCGACTGCGCACGTGGGGGCCACTGGCGGCCTTGATCGTTCCAGCGATCGTCGGGGCGATCGCGTACTCCTCGTTGCGGCTGTTCGACACGACTTGGAGCGGCGCGGTGGGACTGATCGGCGGGGTGTTCGCCGCACCAGCGCTTCTGGCAGCAGGGGCGCCGTTCGGCGACCGCGGGTTGTATCCGATCGCGATCGCCGCGTCGGCACTCTTGTGGCTGCTCGTGGGGTTCCTGGCCGCGCGTCGGGCAACCCGCAACCCGATGGCGACGTGGTCCGACTATTGGCGTCACTACGCATGGATGTGTGCCGGCGTGTGGGCGGGCGCATCGATCGCACTCGTCGTGGCAGCCCTGTCGATCTCCGACTCGCTGTTCTGAAGTTGCACGTCGAGGTCACGTCGTGACCAAGCCACCCGGTCACGTCGTGACCAAGCCGCGCAACGCGTCGAGTTTCGCCGGACCGATGCCGGGGACACGGTCGAGATCGTCGACGCCGACGAACGGTCCGTTTCGCTCGCGTTCGGTGACGATGGCGGTTGCCGTCGCCGGGCCGACGCCCGGGAGCACTTCGAGTTCGGCAGCGGTTGCGACGTTCACGTCGATCGGTGCCGTCGGCTGACCACTGATCGGCGAGGCAGGAGCAGTGAGCGAGGGTGGAACCTCCTCACCCACGCTCGGCACGTACACCTTGACCCCGTCGCCGACGACCGCGGCGAGGTTCAGCGCATTCCAATCGGCGGTCTCCGTCGGCCCGCCAGCGGCAACGATCGCGTCGCGTACGCGGGCGTCACCCGCCAGTTCGTAGACACCGGGCTCCACGACGGCCCCAGCCACGTGTACCTGCACGACTGCGGGAGTGCTGGGGAGCGCTGCAGTTGCTGGTGGCGCGTCCTGAGCGAGGGTCGTGGTGGTGGCACGTGGCAGTGACGCCTCGGTCGCTGGCGGCGGGGTGCGGACCAGCCACACGGCACCGGCACACACGATGATCGTCGCCACCGATGCGGCGAGCAGTCGTCCGATGCCGAACCACTCGACCCAGGCGCGGGCGCGCTCGGCGAGAGAGCGAGGCGGCTCGGGCCTCGATAAGGGTTCCAACGATCGACCTCCTCGAATCGGCGCAGAACGCGCAGCATCGCCAGGAGGGAGTCGGTGCGAGCAACGCTACCGGCACCACCCAACCGAACCACAGCGCCGCATCCAAACCCAGCAGCGATGAGCGAGCGACCACATCTGCCGGTTTCGTTCATCGCTGCGGGCACGTTGGGCTGGCGGCGGGTCAGCCGGAGGCGGCGGCGCGCCAGAAGGCGCGGTAACTCGGGTACTCGATCGCCTCGGTGATCCAACCCGAGCGCACCAATTCGTCGTGCAGGCGGGGCAGGTTGCGCCATGGCACACCCATGTCCACGTGGTGGGCAAGATGCCACCCGGTGTTGTACGGCACCATCCAATACCGGGCGAGCCAACTCTGGCGGATCACGTGGGTGGTGAGGCGCCGATCCTTCGATCGGACCATGCCCCCATGCTCGGCGATCGAGCGGAGTCGGTTCGACACCTTCCACAGCGTCGACCACGACAGGATCCACACGATGTACGCGAGCGGTCGCATGAACACGATCGACGCGCCGAGCATCACGACGTGCACAGCAAGGATCTGTCTGGCCTCGGTCTGGCCACGACGCAGAGCGTTGAACAGTCCCCTGAAGTTCTTCGACGCACTGTTGCCGGTGGCGTCACGGCGAAGCTTGCGCCGCCACGAGTCGCGTGGGATCGGATAGCCCGCGTACAGCCCGAGGTCCGGTTCGTCGGGGCCCATCTCGTCGCGATGGTGAGCGAAGTGGACCCGCCGATACGCGAGCATCGCCTGATACGTCGGGTATGCCAACAGCCACCGGCCAACGCCATCGTTCATCCGACGGTTCGTGAACAGCAGCCGGTGTGCTGCCTCGTGGGCGAGGATGTTGAGACACACGTGGCCACGCGTCATCAGCACGAACGCGAGCAGGAACGACCACCACGTATCGATCCACGCTGCGGCGATGACGACACCGAACGACTGCAGCAGCGCGCCCACCACGGTGATCGCGTTGCGCACATTGGAGAAGTGGCGGAGCTCGTCGCGCAGCGGCCGCGTCGGCTTGGCTCGCTCGTTGAGGCGATCGGTCGGCAGCACGCCGGCGAGCGCCGACGGATCGGGCACCATCGATCCCGGGACGAGCGGGACCGCGCTCGATGCAGCAGACGGTGACTCAACGATCGAGGACATCCGTCGATGTTACACTCGGCGTTCGTGCCGAACAATACGCGTATCATTGCTCGTATCGGGCCGGCCACCGAGGATTCACTGCTGGAACCGCTGAGCCCACGCTCGATCGTGCTGTCCGTCCTGCTCGGCTCGCATCCGCCGCGGATGCCGGTGGGCCGCATCCTCGAGTTCACGTCGCTGTTCGATCTCGCAGACGGCGCGGTCCGCACGGCCCTGTCACGCATGGTCACCGCTGGCGACGTGGTCAACGACGACGGCACCTACCGGCTCGCAGGTCGGCTCGTCGAACGCCAGGCGCAGCAAGACGCCGGTCGCCATCACTCGACGAATGACTGGGACCGCACCTGGTGGACGGTCGCAGTGCTGTCGGACCGTCGCACGATGGCGGAACGCCGCACCTTCCGGGCGTGGGCCATCGGAGCGCGGTTGGGCGAATTGCGTCCCGACCTGTGGCTTCGGCCGGCGAACCTCGAGATCCCGACCGAACTTCCCGATGTGCTCATCACACGCGGCTCGATCATCACCGGGGTCGAGCAACGGCTCGTCGCGCAGCTCTGGGACCTCGATGGTCTACGAGCTCGGTCGAAAATGAACCGACTCGCGCTCGACTCAGCGGCGGCCCGGCTGGGAGATTCCGATGATCGCTCGCTCGCCGATGCGTTCAGCGCATTGGCCGCCGCACAGCAGTTCCTCCGTGTCGAGCCACAGCTCCCGCAGGACTTGGCGCCTCACGTCGCCGGCGACGACGTTCGCACGCGCTACAGCGAGGTGGTCGAGGTGTTCCAGACCCGGCTCGCGCAGTTCTTCGCCGGGCGCAGCGCCGACCGGGTCAGTACAACCGCGCGGTGAGCTGACGGCGGTAGTCGGCCGTGCGGGGGTCGTCGAGCCCCATCAGCTCGAGTAGATCGACGTACTTCTGGCGGGCGTCGTCATCGGTCTTCACCTGGTCGAGCAGCGCGGTGAGCTGCTCGTCGTAGTCGTCCTGGGGTGCCTCGCCGACACGGGCGAGCGCTGCCACGGGGCGGGTACGATCGGATTCGGGAACTCGGCCGAGCAGCGCGAGCGCCTCGTCGTTGTTGCCGTCGGCGATCAGCAGCTCGGCCAGCGCGACGATTGCGTCCTCGTTGGCCGGTTCCATCGACAACGCGAGGCGCAGGCTGGCCTCGTCGCCTGCCTCGACCAGATCCTTGACGGCCACCTGCTCTTCGCTCGGCTGCAGCGTGTCGACGAAGCGTTGCACCTCGTGTTCCGGATATGCCCCGACGAACCCGTCGACCACGGCGCCATCCTTCAGCGCGTACACCGCGGGGATCGACTGGGCCTGGAACGCCTGCGCGATTCCGGGGTTCTCGTCGACGTTGACCTTCACCAGCACGACCTTGCCGTTGGTGGCGTCGATCACCTTCTCGATGATCGGACCGAGCGTCTTGCACAGCCCGCACCACGGCGCCCAGAGGTCGACGACGACGGCCACCTCCTGGGACTTGTCGATGACTTCGGTCTGGAACGTGGCGTCGGTGACGTCGATGGCTGCCATGGCCACAACGCTATCGGCCGTGCATGATGGCGACCGGAAGCGGTGGCGTGACTACCCTCGGAACGCACATGACTGGACGCGCGACGACATGAACGACATCCCGGGAATCCACATCGAGCCGGTCACGGCGTGGCTGGAAGCGAACGTCGACGGCGCGGTCGGACCGTTCCGTTTCGACGTGATCGCGGGCGGCCACTCGAACCTGACCTTTCGCGTCACGGGCGCCCGCGGGCCGCATCTCGTGCTTCGTCGTCCGCCGCTCGGCCACGTGCTCGCCAGCGCGCACGACATGGGTCGCGAACACCGGATCCTCTCGGCGCTGCAGGGCACCGCTGTCCCGGTTCCGCGCGTCGAGGGCTTCTGCGACGACCTCGCCGTCAACGGCGCACCCTTCTATGTGATGCGCTTCGTCGACGGCCACGTGCTGCGCGATCGCGAAACCGCCGAACGCATTCTGTCCGAGGAGGCGCGCAGCAACGCAAGCCGTTCGATCGTCGACACGATGGCCGCCATCCACGCCGTCGACCTCGAAGCGGTCGGGCTCGACGAACTCGGACGCCACGAGGGCTACATCGAGCGTCAGCTCAAGCGCTGGTACGGCCAGTGGAATCAGGGCAAGACCCGCGAGTTGTCCGCCGTCGACCGCGTGTACGAGGGCCTGCTGGCGCGCATTCCCGAACAGGGTCCGGCAACGATCGTCCACGGCGACTACCGCCTCGACAACTCGATGGTCGACAGCGACGGCAACGTGATCGCCGTGCTCGACTGGGAGATCTGCACCCTCGGCGATCCGCTCGCCGACGTCGGGCTCCTCCAGGTGTACTGGAACGGCCCGAACGACGACGCCGGCGCGTGGAGCGGCACGTCGACCTCGGCGCCCGGGTTCTGGGATCGACGCGAGCTCGCCGAGCACTACGCCGAGGTGTCGGGTCGCGACCTCTCGCAGCTCGACTTCTACGTCGCGTTCGCGTTCTGGAAGTTGGCCTGCATCATCGAGGGCGTCTACTCGCGCTATCTCGGCGGGGCCCTCGGCGACCGTCCGCCCGAGGAACTGGCTCCGTTCAAGCTGCAGGTCGAACAGGCAGCTGGGTCCGCCGAGAAGTACCTGGACGCCTTGACATGATCGACCCGCAGGGCTCGTTCGAATGGCTCGTCGACGAGCCGATGCTCCACGAGCCGCTCCTCGTGGTGATGCTCACGGGCTGGATCGACGCCGCCGGAGCGGCGGCCGCTGCGGCCGACGCTCTGTCGAAGGAGTGCGAGACGAGCCCGATCCTGCGTTTCGACGACGACACGTTCATCGACTTCCGTGCCCGCCGACCCGTGATGGAGCTGCGCGACGGCATCAACACCGACCTGGTGTGGTCCACCATCGAACTGCGTGCCGGGCGTTCGAGTTCGGGACGTGACGTGCTGGTACTCACCGGACCCGAGCCCGACATGGCCTGGCACCGGTTCGCCCGGGCAGTCAGCGACATCTCGGTCGAGCTCGGCGTCACCAAGATGGTCGCGTTCGGTGCGTATCCGTTCGCTGCGCCGCACACACGCACGCCGCGTCTGTCGTGTTCGTCGCCGTCGACGGAGGTCCTCGCCAACGTCACCTTTGCCCGCAGCTCGGTGGATGTGCCAGCCGGAATGGCAGCGGCACTCGAGCACGCGCTGCACGCCCGCCGCATTCCCACGCTCGGCATCTGGGTACAGGTGCCGCACTACGTCGTCGCCATGCCATATCCCGCTGCGTCAGTGGCACTGCTCGACGGTCTCACCGAGGTGACCGGAATCGAGGTGGCAGCCAACGACCTACGCGCGGCGGTCGGTCAGCAACGCGACCGCATCGATGCCAGCATCGACGGCAACGCCGAACATCTCGGCATGTTGCGCCAGCTCGAAGAACTCTACGACGCCTCGATCGACGGCGAGGTCACTCCTGGACCGGCGATGGAGATGCGATCCGGCGACGAACTCGCCGACGAGATCCAAGCCTTCCTCCGCGACCAGGACTGACCCTCGGGCAGGAATCGTCGACCGGTCTCCGAGTACGGTCGGCCGACATGAAGGTCGACGGCAACATCGGAATGGACCTGCGCAGCGTTGCGCAGAAGGCACAGGAGGTCGAAGCGGCGGGATACTCGGGCGCGTGGACGGCCGAGACGTCGCACGACCCGTTCCTGCCATTACTCCTGGCCGCCGAGCACACCGAGCGACTCGAAATCGGTACGTCGATCGCCGTTGCGTTCGCCCGCAATCCGATGACGCTGGCCAACACCGCGTGGGACCTGCAGGCGTACTCGCAAGGTCGCTTCATCCTCGGCCTCGGCAGCCAGATCAAGCCCCACATCACCAAGCGGTTCTCGATGGAGTGGAGCCATCCGGCTGCGCGCATGCGCGAGATGGTGCTCGCCATGCGGGCCATCTGGAACACGTGGCTCACCGGCGAGAAGCTCGACTTCCGCGGCGAGTTCTACACCCACACCCTGATGACACCGTTCTTCACGCCGTCGGCCTCCGATCTCGAGGGCTTCGGCCCGCCCAAGGTGTTCCTCGCCGGCGTCGGCGAACTGATGACCGAGGTCGCCGGCGAGGTCTGCGACGGGTTCCTCTGCCACGGCTTCACCACCGAGAAGTACCTGCGCGAGGTCACGATCCCGGCGCTCCAGCGCGGCCGAGCGAAGGTCGGCAAGTCGTTGGAGGGCTTCGAGATCGTGGGCCCGTCGTTCGTCGTCACCGGCAACAACGACGAAGAACTCGAGGCGGCGGCCACCGGCACCCGCCAGCAGATCGCGTTCTACGGCTCGACGCCGGCGTACCGCAACGTGCTCGACATCCATGGGTGGGGTGGCCTACAGGACGTGTTGAATGCTCTCTCCAAGCAGGGTGAGTGGGCGAAGATGGGCACCCTCATCGACGACGAGATCCTCAACACGTTCGCCGTCGTCGGCGCCCCGGAGGACATCGCCCCCGAACTCACGCATCGATACGGCGACGTCATCCAGCGGATCAGCTTCTACGCCCCCTATTCGAGCGATCCCGACCGATGGGCCGCCGTGATGTCCGCCCTCCGAGCCGCCTGATCCACTCCGCCAGACGCCTGGACCACACCCACCGGTGAGAGTTGTGTGCACCAGCGACGCTCACCTCTCACCGCAACCGTTGGACCACACCCACCGGTGAGAGTTGTGTGCACCAGCGACGCTCACCTCTCACCGCGGATGCCCGCTCGCGCGGTCAGTGGGCGTGGCCGACGGCGCCGGCGCGGCGCCGGAGGCTGCCCCCGGCGACGTACGCGACGATGAAGAAACTGGCCGCGGTCAGCACGATCGTGGGGCCTGACGCCACGTCGAGGTGATAGCTGGCGTTCATGCCGACGAACCCGCTGATGGCGCCGATCACCGCCGACAGTCCCAGCATCTTGGCGAAGCTGTCGGTGAGCATCCGTGCCACCACCGCTGGCACCACCAGCGCCGCCGCGATCAGGGTCACCCCCATCACGTTCATCGTGGCCAGCACCGTGGCAGACAGCACGACCATCAGCAGCGCATCGATCCACGCGGTACGCACGCCGGTGGCGGCAGCGACCTGGGTGTCGAACGTGGTGAACAGCAGCGGACGGTAGAAGAAGAACCCGACCGCTGCAGTGGCAAGCGCCACACCGACGATCAGCCACACGTCGGCCGTGGTGACACCCAGCACGTTGCCGAAGAGCAGCGCGTCCGCGTTCCGTCCCGGCGACCCGTACAACTGCACGAGCGCGAGTCCGAGCGCGAACGATGCCGTGGTCACCACCCCGATCGCGGCGTCGGACCCGATCGGGCGCCGCCGAACGATCCCGCCGACCGCCAACGCGGTCACGACACCCCAGATCCCGGCGCCCAGGAACAGGTTGACGCCCACGAGTCCGGCCACGGCGTAGCCGCCGAAGATCGAGTGCGACAGGCCGTGACCGATGTAGCTCATGTTGCGCAACACGACGTAGCAGCCGACCACCCCGCACAGCGCACCCGCGATGGTGGCCACGTAGATGCCGTTGCGGAAGAACTCGAACTCGAACGGTCGGAGCAATTCGTCCCAGCTCACGCGGTCGCTCCCCCACCGGCGGAGCCTGTGCGACGAAGCGGGGTCACATTGGCGCCGAGGGGTGCATCGACGACGACACGCATGCCACCGTGCTCGAGTACCTCCATCGGCGATCCGTAGGTGCGCTCGAGCACGTCTGGCACCAACACCTGGTCCGGGCGGCCGGCGCCGATCACCGATCGATTCAGACACACCACGGTGGGCAGGTGCGCGGCGATGCCGTTCAGGTCGTGGGTGGTCAGCACGATCGTCAGGCCGTCGGAGTTCAGTTCGTCGAGCAAGTGGAGCACGTCGTGTCGGGTCCGCACGTCGAGGCCGGAGGTCGGTTCGTCGAGGAAGATCACCTGCGCATTGGTGAAGAGGGCGCGGGCGAGGAACACCCGCTGCTGCTGGCCGCCCGAGAGTTCACGAATGTGGCGGCCGCTGAGGCCGTCCATACCGAGCCGATGGAGGACATCGGCGATCTCTCCCCGCTCGGCGCGCGTCATCCATGGCATCCGGAGTCCGCGCGCTCGCGCCATGCCGACGCACTCGGCGACGGTCACGGGGAAGTTCCAGTCGATCGTTTCGACCTGCGGCACGAGGCCAACGGCGAGCCCAGGGGCGCGTCGGACGCTCCCGGACACGGGCGCGACCGTGCCGAGCATCGCCTTCAGGAGCGTCGACTTGCCCGACCCCGAGGGCCCGACGATCCCGATGAGGTCACCGGGCTCGATCGTGAGGTCGACGTCGATGAGCACTGGCGGTCCACCGCCGTAGTTGACGGTGAGATCGTCGACGACGATCAGCCCGCCGGCCAACTCCGTGCTGCTCATCACGGGTGTCGCACGTACCGTCACTGTGGGTACTCGGCGTCGTCGGTGGCCACGTTGCGGACCTCGAACTCGATCAGCGCAGTTGCATCGCCGCCGAGCGCTTCGGTCATCGTGATGAAGTTGAACTTCATCAGCCCGAGCCACGAATGATCGGCATCGCCAGGAGCGTCGGGAAGATCGTCGTCACGGAGATCATCGACGTAGACAGCGCCGGTCTCCTCAGCGATCTGTTCGAGGATCGGCGAGGGGAACACCTCGGAACCGAAGATGGCGGGCACCTTCTCGGCCTCGATCTGCTCGATCAGGTCGACGACGTCAGCAGGCGTCGGGTCGCCGAAGTCGGCTGGCTGAACAGCCCCGATCACGTTCCAGCCGTACGTGTCAGCGAAATATGCATACGCGTCGTGGTAGGTGACGAGCTTGCGCTGGTCTTCGGGAATGGTGTCGAAGGCCTCACGGATCGCCACGTCGAACTCATCGATGAGGGCCAGGAACTCCTCGTGGTTGGCGCTCATCTCGTCGGCACACTCCGGCACCTCCGCCACCATCGTCTCGAGGATGATGTCGGCGTACACCTTGACCAGGGTGGGGTCGGTCCACAGGTGCGGGTTGGGCTTGCCGCCGTCCTCCGGGAACGAGAAGTCGTATTTGAACTGCTCAGGGGTGATCGTCTCGTCGCCGAGCTCGATGATCTGTACGCCGTCGGCGACGTTGGCCTGGGCGAGCGACTTGGTGGGCTCCTCGAGCTGCAGCCCATTGATGAACACCACGTCGGCGGTGGTCATCACCTCGGCGGCAGACGGCGGCGGCTCGAACGTATGGGAGTTCGTTCCTTCCGGCACGATGCCGACGATGTCGGCGCAGTCGCCGATCACGTTCGCTGCGATCGAGGTGATCGGCGCAACCGTGGTGACGACCTGGAAGCCCGATGCCGAATCGCCAGAATCGCCATCGGAGCCGCCAGAATCGTTGCTCCCGCATGCGGCAGCAACGAGGGCCAGGACTGCGACGAACGCGGCGGCACGGCGAGTGGGACGGATCGGCGACATGAGTCGGATTGTAGTTGCGACCTGTTCGCAAGTGCAGTTGTGCCGAGAATGTTCTCTGACCAGGCATTTCGAGCACCGCGAAGCGTCGATCCAGAGGCCTGGATAGGGTCGTTCGAATGCCCGCCCATCGCTGGAACAACACCGTGCTCGTCACGGGACGAGTCGATGCTGATCGCGCGATCGAGATCGAGCGAACCGCTCAGTCCGGTGGCTCCGTACTCCTCGTCATCGAGCCCGACGACGACGTTGCTGCGGCGCTCGCTGGTGTCGTCGTCGTGTCGGATCTGCCACGCACCGAGTGGTTCATCACCTTGGCCGACGACCTGGCCTCCGCCCGCCTCGACGGTGAGGTGCCGATCGCCTCCCCACTACGCACGTTGGCGCCGATCGACGGCGGCATCACCGTCGCTGCCACCACCAGTGTCCGCTTCGTCCATCACCCCACCATCACCGTCCGCTGCGTGGGTGCCGGTCGGATCGTCACCACCGGCATCGTCGACATCGACGCCCTGCGGCACCACCCGACCCTCGGACCCTTCGTTGGCCGGTTGCTCATGCCGTCGACACCGGAACGAACCACCGACTTCGGCGTGGGCATCGTCGGCTACGGGCCCTTCGGCGCAATGGGATACCTGCACGGCCTCGCCGCCACCGAAACCGACGGCCTGGCCCTCGTGGCCGCTGCCGACTCCGTCGACGAGCGTCTGGTTGCCGCTCGAGCCGACTTCCCCGATCTCGTCGCCCACAGCTCTGCCGACGCCCTCGCCGCCGACCCTGCGGTCGACATCGCGATCATCGCCACCCCACCGGTGCTGCACGCCGAACTTGCACTCCAACTCCTTCGCGCTGGTAAACACGTCGTGATCGAGAAGCCGATGTGTCTCCGCAAGACGGACGCCGATGCCATCATCGCCACGGCCGCCGAACGCGACCGGGTCGTCACCGTGCACCAGAGCCGGCGATGGGACCGCGACTGGCTGGCAGTGCGCCATGTGATCGCTCGAGGCGACATCGGCGAGGTGTTCAACACCGAGACATTCGTCGGCGGCTTCGAGCATCCATGCCGCGCCTGGCACTCCGAAGAGTCGATTTCGGGCGGAGCGATCTACGACTGGGGCTCCCACCATGTCGACTGGATCCTGCAGCTCTACGGATCGTCGCCGGCTCGCGTGCTGTGCAGTGCCCACACCCGGGTGTGGCACGACACGACCAACGCCGACCAGCTCAGCTTGTGGATGCAGTGGGACGACGGCCGTGAGGCCACCTTCCGCCAGAGCGACGCGTGCGCGATCCGTCGTCCCAAGTTCCACATCGAGGGCACCGGCGGCACGATCGAGGGCTACTACCGCCCGCTCGTGAACGACCGCGTCGTCCCAGGCCGCGGCCATGTGTCCGAGGTCTCGCACCATGCCGAGGCCCCCGTCGACCTCACCGTCGCCACCTACGACGGCACGCTCGGCGTGAGCGAGACCACAGTGGCACCCGCACCCAGCCCAGGCTGGGCCTTCCACCGCAACCTCGCCGACCATCTGCTGCTCGGTGAACCGCTTGCGGTACGCCCGGAGGAATCGCGTGATGTCGTCAACGTGCTCGAGGCCGGCCACCGGTCGGGCAAGAACGGCGGCGAGCTCGTCGAGATCGGGTGATGGTGAACGAGGCAACGCCCGTCGGCATCGGCGTCATCGGTGCACGATCGATGGTCGCCACCCGGGCCGTGATGCCAGCCATCGACACCTCCGATCTGGCCGAGCTGGTGGCCGTGTCGTCGCTCGGCGGTCCGGTTCCCGACCCTTGGCACCACCTCGCCGTCGGCACGTACGACGACGTGCTCGCTCACCCCGACGTCGAGGCGGTCTACATCCCGCTGCCGAACGGCATGCACCGCGAGTGGGTCGAGCGGGCCGCAGCCGCAGGCAAGCATGTGCTGTGCGAAAAGCCGATCGCCCCGACGGTCGACGACGCGACTGCAATGGCCGCTGCGTGCGATGCAGCCGGCGTGGCCTTGGCCGAGGCGTGGATGACACCGTTCGACGCGCGGTGGAGCGCCGCGATGGATACCGCGCGCCAGGGTCGACTCGGCACGATCATCGACGTCGATTCGTCGTTCACGTTCACGATCGAGGCGGGCGACAACTACCGGTGGTCGGCCGATCAGGGTGGCGGCGCCCTGCTGGACGTCGGCATCTACTGTCTCGGCCCGATCGTCGAAGTGTGGGGAGCCGATCCTGACGTGATCGACGCAACGGCGTTGTGGCACACCACCGGCGTCGACGCCCGTACCGAAGCGACCTTGTCGTGGGTCGATGGGCGCGAGGCGCGCATCCGCTGTTCGTTCGTCGATACCGAGGAGCAGCGCATCGAGATCATCGGCGACAAGGCGTCGTTGATCATCGAGGCGCACGCCCACACCGGTGGCGAGCGAGCCCGGGGATTCGTACTGGCCGAATCGGATGGTCGTGTGTCGACCACCTCGGTGACCTGGTCCGATCCGTACCTGGGTATGGTCGACACATTCGCCCGGGCCGTCCGAGGCGACGCACCCTGGCCACGACCCATGACTTCGACCCTCGAACTTCTCACCCTCATCGAGCGGATCGCGAGCGCGAGCCAGGTCGAGGACGCAAGCCGGTGACCGGCGATGTGGCGGGCATCGAGCCCCGCCACGAATGGCACGCACTGGCGTCGGGTGTCGAACTGTATTGCGTGCACTGGGATCCGCCCGCATCGACCCACTCGAGGTCATCGTCCAGCAACGAGTTCGTGCCGTTCCTCCTCGTGCACGGCCTCGCATCGAACGCCCGACTGTGGGACGGAGTTGCGCAGCACCTGGCGCAGCGAGGACATGCGGTCGTCGCCGTCGATCAGCGCGGCCACGGTCGCTCGTCGAAACCCGACGACGGCTATGACATGTCGACCGTCGCCAACGATCTGCGCTTGCTGATCGACGTGCTCGGCTGGGATCGCCCCGTCGTCGTCGGCCAGTCGTGGGGCGGCAACGTCGTGCTCGAACTCGGCTGGGCGCATCCCGACTCGGCGTCGATGATCGCCTGCGTCGACGGTGGTTTCATCGACCTCGCCGGCCGGTTCCCCGACTGGAACGACGCCGCAACCGCACTCGCTCCCCCACGTCTCGCGGGCACACCGTTGGCCGACATCACCCGATGGCTCGAGGCGTCGGCCGCCGACTGGCCAGAAGCCGGTCGGCAGGGGACGCTCGCGAACTTCGAGGTCCGTGACGACGGCACGATCGCCCCATGGCTCACCTTCGACCGGCACCTCACGGTGCTGCGCGGTCTGTGGGAGCACCAGCCGTCGAGCCGCTACCCCGACGTCCGGGTCCCGACCTTGCTGATCGGCGCCGACACCGGCGACGTCGCCTGGAGCTCGTCGAAGCACGACGCTGTCGATCACGCGATCGCCGCGCTGCCACGGGGTCGAGCCGAGTGGTTCAGCCCCGCCCATCACGATGTTCACGCTCAGCAGCCCGCCGCCGTCGGCGACCTACTGCTGCAGGCCGTTACCGAGCCGACGTTCTTCCCCTCGACCCCCACGCCCTCGGAGGCCACGTGACGACCACTCCCCGACTACTCGCGATCATGGGCTCGGGCGAAACAGCGCCCACGATGAACGCTCCCCACCGCGCGATCTTCGAGCGTCTCGGCGCAGACGCGAAGGCGGTGCTGCTCGACACCCCGTTCGGGTTCCAGGAGAACGCGCCGATCATCGCGGCGAAGGCGATCGAGTACTTCCGCGACGCGATCGGTCGACAGGTCGAGGCGGCCGGGCTCACGCGCACCGACACCGCCGACACGCTGGCAGTCGAGCGCGGTGTGGCAAAAGTGCGTTCGGCCGACTGGGTGTTCGCCGGGCCCGGCAGCCCGACGTTCGCGCTCGATCAGTGGAAGAACACGCCGGTCCCAGATGCGCTCATCGACAAGCTGCGCTCCGGCGGCGCCGTCGTGTTCTCATCGGCTGCAGCGCTCACACTCGGCAACGCGACCGTTCCCGTGTACGAGATCTACAAGGTCGGTGTCGACCCCTACTGGTTGGAGGGCCTCGACGTGCTCGCCGAGGTGGGCCTCGACGTCGCGGTGATCCCCCATTACGACAATGCCGAGGGCGGCAACCACGACACACGCTTCTGCTATCTGGGTGAGCGGCGTCTGGCCATGCTGGAGCCGACGCTGCCAGAGGGATGTTTCGTGCTCGGCATCGACGAGCACACCGGCGTGGTGATGGATCTCGATGCCGACACCGCCGAGATCGTCGGCAAGGGCGCCATCACGCTGCGACGCAACGGCGAGTCGGTCCGCATCGAGTCCGGCCAAACCGTCCCCATCGACACCCTTCGCGCCGGCCCTGCTTCGAGCGCCGGCACCAGTATCAATCATCTCGCCGACGCCGGCGCACCGAGGTCAGACCTCGGTCTGACCTCTGGCCAGAGTGAAAGCGGCAAGGGACGAGGAGCAACCACGCTCGACGCAGACACCCCCGACTCGCTCGCCAGCGCCGCCAAGATCCACGAGGCGACGTTCGGGGCAGCGATCGACGCCCGCGACGCCGATGGCGCAGTCGCCGCGATCCTCGAGCTCGAGTCGGCGATCGTCGAGTGGTCGCGCGACACCCTCCAGTCCGATGATGTCGACCGCGCTCGCGCCGCGCTGCGTTCGATGATCGTGCGTCTCGGTGCCGCTGCCACCGAGGGTGTGCGCGACGTGCGTGAAGTGCTCGGTCCGGTGGTCGAAGCGGCGCTCGCCGCCCGCCTGGTCGCGCGATCCGAGAAGGCCTTCGCCGTCTCCGACGCCATTCGCGACCAGCTCGTAGCCGCAGGGATCGAGGTACGAGACACACCTGAGGGCGCCGAGTGGGTGATCAAGGGTGACTGACTCGGCGCCGTCAACTCCGGCAATTCGCCTCACGGGCGTCACCAAGGAGTTCGAAGGGGCATCCGGTGCAGCGGTCGACAACCTGTCGATCGACATCGAGCGCGGCACGATCATGGCGCTGCTGGGTCCATCCGGCTGCGGAAAGACCACCACACTGCGCATGATCAACCGGCTGATCGAGCCGACGTCCGGAACCATCGAGATCAACGGCGTCGACGTGATGAGCCAGTCCGCCCAGGAACTGCGGCGGGGCATCGGCTACGTCATCCAGCAGGTGGGCTTGTTCCCGCACCGCACGATCGCGAGCAACATCGCCACGGTCCCGACGATGTTGGGCTGGGACAAGTCTCGCAGCGCAGCCCGAGTCGAGGAGCTGACCACACTGGTCGGCCTCGATCACGAACTCCTCGAGCGATATCCCGACGAACTGTCGGGCGGCCAGCAGCAACGCGTGGGTGTTGCACGTGCCCTGGCCGCGGACCCGCCGGTGCTGCTGATGGACGAGCCGTTCGGGGCGGTGGACCCGATCGTGCGCGGCCGACTCCAGGACGAGCTGCTCGACCTGCAGAACAAGGTGAGCAAGACCATCGTGCTGGTCACCCACGATGTCGACGAGGCGCTGCGGGTCGCCGACCGGATCGCCTTGATGAACGTCGGCGGGGTCATCGAGCAGCTGGCCACTCCCGATGAGCTGATGCGAGCCCCGGCGAACGACTTCGTGAAGAGCTTCGTCGGGGAGGACCGCGGTCTGCGACGTCTCGCACTGAACACCGTCTCGGCCCTCCGATTCCATCAGGGGCCAGTGGTGGCCTCCGACGACAGCTACGACGAGGCCGAGCGGGCCATCGCCAGGGAGGGCAGCGACTGGCTCGGCATCACGGT
Source organism: Acidimicrobiales bacterium (assembly GCA_038321235.1). Lineage (GTDB taxonomy): Bacteria > Actinomycetota > Acidimicrobiia > Acidimicrobiales > Ilumatobacteraceae > Sva-07. The sequence continues at coordinate 20,516 of JBBQEU010000047.1, forward strand.
CGACGGACGCTTCGCCGGGTGGACCAAGGTGGCCGACGCGCGCGCGGCTCGTGACAACGGAACGGCGCTGGCCGAGGTCGAACGGTTCGACCCGATCGCGCAGATCGAACCGTCGAGCACGCTCCGGGCAGCGATGGAGCTGATCATGTCGTCGAACTCGTCGGTCGCCGTGATCAATGACGGCGGTCGCTTCGGCGGGGTGGTCACCCTCGAAGACATCCGGCGAGCACTTTCGAGCGCGGACATCGAAGGTGCACACGGCACGGTATGACTGTCGGCTCGCTCCCGTCCGCTCTGGTCGCAGAGGCGACCAACCCCATCATCCGATGGGAGTGGGTGAGCGAGGAGTGGGATCAGATCTGGGACGCCATCGTCGAACACCTCACCTTGACGATGATGGCGATGGCCCTCGGGCTGGTCGCGTCGTCGATCCTCGCAGCGATCGCACTCCGGCACCGCTGGGCGATGACGCCGATCACGGCCACGACCAGTCTGATCTACACGTTGCCGAGCGTCGCACTGTTCGCACTGCTCGCCCCGGTGTGGGGCAACCTGTCGCGGTGGACCGCCGTGATTCCATTGGCTGGGTACACCATGCTGATCCTGGTCACCAACATCGTCGCCGGCTTCCAGGCGGTACCGCCATCGGTGCGTGACGCGGCCGACGGGATGGGGATGAGTCGGGCGCGCCGGGTCCGGACGGTCGACCTGCCGCTCGCGGTTCCCTACATCGTCACCGGGATCCGAATCGCCACGGTGTCGACGGTCGGTCTGGTCACGGTGGCGGCGATCATCGGGCAGGGTGGACTCGGACGGCTGATCTTCAGCGGGCTCCGCCGTGCCTTCTGGACGCCGATGACAGTGGGTGCCTTGCTCTCCATCGTCCTCGCATTGGCGCTCGACGCGGTCATCCTCGTCATCGGATTGTGGCTCTCACCGTGGCAACGGCACCGAAAACGGGCGGCGCCATGACTGCACTACTGGCACCGATGACGTCGGTGCGCCCGTCGCAGACTGCGGTACCGCGCGACATCGGCTTCTTCGAGTGGTTCTTCGATGCCGCTACCTGGACCGGCGACACCGGGATCCTCGCATCGCTGCTCGACACCGTGATCCTGTGCGCTGCGGTCACGCTGGTCGCAGCCGCGGTGTCGGTGCCGATCGCTGCCGTCCTCGCCCACCTGCGCCGAGCGGAGGTGTCGAGCACCTGGCTGGTCAGCATCAGCCGCGCCGTTCCCACCTTCGCGATCGCCGCCCTGCTGGTGCCATGGTCGTTGGAGCGAGGTTGGGGATTCGAACCGTGGCCGATCTTCATCGCGCTGCTGCTGTTGGCGCTCGTGCCGATCTATCTCAACACCTACACGGCCATCCGCCAGTTGCCGGACGGTCCCGTCGATGCCGCCCGGGCGCTGGGGTACAGCGAGCCGTCGATCCTCACCAAGGTCGAGTTGACGCTCGCGTCGTCGCTGATCTTCGCCGGCGTTCGCGTGGCGGCAATCCAGGTCGTCGCCACCGAGCCGATCCGAGCATTCCTCGGAGGCGACGGACTTGGGCGCTATGTTCGCGACGGGTTCGGGCAGAACAACAACACGCTCGTCATCGGTGGGATCGTCCTCATCGGTGGGCTCGCCGCCCTGACTGGGTTCATATTCGTGGCGCTGGAAAGACTCGTGCTGCCGAACGGCGTTCGCCGACTCGCTCGACAACAAGGAGATAGATCACCATGACCACCCCCTCGACACGCCGACGCTTCGTGCGTCTGTTGGCGCCGCTTGCCGTGCTCGGTCTCGTGACCGCAGCCTGCGGTAGCGACGACGACTCGTCGTCCGGCAACACCGAACCCGTGTCCACGGCTGCCACCTCGGACAACGCCGAGCCCGACGCCACCTCGGACATGACCGATGGCGCGACGATCCAGATTCGCGGCCAGGATTTCAGCGAGGCGATCACGATCGCAGAGGTCTACGGCCAGTATCTCGAGGCCAAGGGGTACCCGGTCGAGATCCTCACGCCGGCCGGTTTCCGCACTGAAGCGCTCGACGGGCTCCAGAACGGCGACTTCAATCTGATCGTCGACTACATCGGCGGCACCCAGTCTGCGCTGGCACCCGACGCCGAGGCCACCGCCGACGCCGACGAGATCGTCGCCGCCATCACCGAACCGCTCACGACGATGGGCGCGACGCTGCTCGACTACGCCCCGGCTGTCGACGGCGACGCCTTCGTCGTCCGCGGCGATTCGGAAGCGTCGACAATCTCCGACGTGGCAGGTCTCGACTACGTGCTCGGCGGGTCAGCGCAGTGCCCCGAGCGCCCGCAGTGCCTGATCGGTCTGGAAGAGCCCGACATCTACGGGATCACCTTCGCCGATTTCGTCACCCTCGAATTCGGTCCCCTCCTCGGTGAGGCGCTGGCGAACAACGAGGTCGACGCGGTCATCTGGAACACGACGGCACCGCAGATCACCGCGCAGGGCTTCAAGGTGCTCGACGACGACCAGGGCCTCTTCCCGGCTCAGAACATCGCGCCGATCATCTCCACCGAACTGCTCGCGGCCTACGGCGACCAGTTGGCCGCCGACATCAACGCCTTGAGCGCGATGATCACCACCGCCGACCTGCTCGCCTGGAACACCGAGACCGACATCGAGTTCCGCGAGTCCGACGAGGTGGCCACCGAATGGCTGCAGGCAAAGGGTCTCCTCTGAGCACGAGACTCGACTGATTACATCGCGGGTGTTGGCCCGGGTGTTATAGATTACAAAAGGGGGGAGTCCCGCGATGTAAAACCGAGGGGGGAGGGGCGCCCCATGTGGCCCCGGGGGGGG
>JBBQEU010000048.1:0-23114 GCA_038321235.1 Acidimicrobiales bacterium
CGAGAACATCGGGTTCGCGCTCGAGGTCGCAAAGGTCGAGAAGAAGGAGGCCAAGAAGATGATCGAAGACGCCGCCGAGTTGCTCGGGCTCACCGAGTACCTCGAACGGCTTCCGAAGGCGCTCTCGGGTGGCCAGCGCCAACGCGTGGCGATGGGTCGTGCGATCGTTCGCTCACCACAGGTGTTCCTGATGGACGAGCCGCTGTCGAACCTCGACGCCAAGCTGCGCGTTCAGATGCGCTCCGACATCATCCAGCTGCAAGCGCGCCTCGGCACCACCATGGTCTACGTCACCCACGACCAGGTCGAGGCAATGACGATGGGTCACCGGGTCGCCGTCTTGCGGGCGGGGATCCTGCAACAGGTCGCTCCACCGCAGGTGCTGTACCTCGAGCCGGCCAACCTGTTCGTGGCGGCGTTCATCGGCAGCCCGGCGATGAATCTGATCACGTCCGATGTCGCAATCACCGACGGCGTCGTCACGCTGTCGTTCGCCGAGCACCGGGTGCGTCTCGCGTCTGGAGCGGTCGAGCGGTACCCCGGGTTGCTCGAACGTGACGGCTCGCAGGTCATCTTCGGCATGCGCCCCGAACACTTCGCGCTGGCTGGCGACATCGACGTCGGCGACGACCAGATCATCGAGGTCGGCGTCGATCTCGCCGAAGCGATGGGCGCCGAGGTGCACGTCCACGCGACGTTCGACGTCCCGCCCGTGTCGATCGACGGTGAGATGATCGACCCCGACGACGACTCGCCCGTCGATGGCACCCGAATCATCGCCCGTATCGACGGCATCCACGTCGTCGCGATGGGACAGCGCATCCGACTGGCGTTGAAGACCCACCTCGCCCACTTCTTCGACCCGACCGACGGTCGCCCGCTGCGTTGAGACCATGACGACCGAGGATCTCCGCATCGACCCGCATCTCGGCACGCGTGTCCACGTCGTCGGAGCGCGACAGGGGCGGCCCAACCTTCCGTCGAGCGGCTGCCCATTCTGTGTCGGCGGCGTCGAGGCGCCCGATCCCTACGACGTGCGGTGGTTCCCGAACCGCTGGCCGGCGATGCCGGACGAACGATGCGAGGTGATCCTCTACACCTCCGAGCACGATGCGACGTTCGCCTCGCTCGGAGTCGAGGGTGCCTGCCGGGTGATCGATCTCTGGGCGGATCGTACGACCGAACTCGGTCGGCGAGCCGACGTCCACTACGTCCTCGTGTTCGAGAACCGCGGACCCGAGATCGGCGCGACGATCACTCATCCGCACGGTCAGATCTATGCATTCGATCACGTACCGGAGCGCCAGCTCACCGCACTCACCGCTGGCTGGAAGCCCGAGGTCGATCCCGGAGATCGCCTGGTGACCACGCTCGACGGTTGGACCGTGTCGGTCCCGGTCGCGAGTCCGTTCCCGATTGCGCTGTCGATCGCGCCGGCCACTCAGGCACCGGATGTCGTGTCGCTCTCGAGGGCATCCCGGTCGTCGCTCGCCGCGGTGCTCGTCGACACCTTCACCCGACTGGATTCGCTGTTCGACCAGCCGCTGCCGTACATGATGTGGCTGAACCAGCGGCCCACCGACGGCGACGAGTGGCCCCAGGCGTGGTTCAGCATCGACATCGTGTCGCCGTGGCGTGCGGCCGGCGTCCCCCGGTTCATCGCCGCTGCCGAAGTCGCCACGGGCGAGTACTTCAACCCCGTGGTCCCCGAACACCTCGCTGCACAACTCGCCGGCCTGTAACCCTCGCAACCATCCGAAATCCGGTGCGAATCGTTCGCTTTGCGAACGATTTCTGCCGGATTTCGGATGCGACGGTCGGATGGGCCCGACCAATCAGGAAAGGGCGGCGATGGCGGCCGCAGTGGCGAGCAGGCGTCGGGCGTTGTCGACGTGCAGGTTCTCGATCATTCGTCCGTCGACAGTGACCACGCCTCGACCGTCGGCGACCGCCTCGTCGAAGGCCGCGATCACGCGCCCGGCGTCGTCGATGTCGTCGGCAGACGGCGCCCACATGTCGTTGGCCGGCTCGACCTGGCTGGGATGGATCAACGTCTTGCCGTCGAAGCCCATCTCCATCCCCTGGCGGCACTCCGCCTCGAAACCTTCGGGGTTCTTCAGGTCGTTGTAGACGCCGTCGAGAATCACCTTGCCCGCCTCGCGCGCTGCCAGGAGCGCTGTGGCCAAATGTGGCACGAGCGGGTGGCGGCTCGGCACCAGCGGCGAGCGCAGCTCCTTCGCCAGGTCGTTGGTACCCATCACGAGCACCGAGACCCTCGGGTGCGCCGCGATCTTGCGTACGTTGAACATTGCCGTCGGTGTCTCGATCATCGGCCAGATCATCACCTCGGTCGCTCCCGACTCGTCGAGCAGCGCCGCCACGCGGTCGACGTACTCGACCGAATCGACCTTCGGGATCACGACCGCCGACGGTCGCGCCCCAGCGGCGGCGGTGACGTCGTCGCTCCCCCACTCGGTGTCGAGACCGTTGCAGCGAATCGTCAGCTCACGATTGCCGTAGAGGCCCGACTGCACCGCCGCGACCGCCTTACCACGGGCCTCGGGCTTGGCGTCGGGGGCGACGGCATCTTCCAGGTCGAAGATGATCGCGTCAGCCGGAATCGCCTGGGCCTTCTCGATGGCGCGGTCGTTGGCCGCCGGCATGTACAACACGGAACGGCGGGGGCGCAGATCGTCGGTCATGGTGGTCATCTCCTTCATGGCGATGAGTTTCCGCGCGGACAGGTCGCGCGGAAACTCATCGCGTCGAGTTTGTGGGTCGTCAGAAGCCGTACTGGGCGGCGAGTTCGGGGTCGCGTTCGGACAGGGCGTGGGCGAGTTCGACGACCACGCGACATTGCTTCACCGAGGCGTCGTCCTCCATCTTGCCGTCGAGCATGAGTGCGCCAGTGCCGTCGCCCATGGCGTCGATCACGCGCTGAGCGTGTGCGACATCGGCGGGGTCGGGGCTGAACACCTTCTTGGCGATGCCGATCTGTACCGGGTGCAGGCTCCAGGCACCGACACAGCCGAGCAGGTAGGCGTTGCGGAACTGATCCTCGCAGGCAACGGTGTCCTTGATGTCGCCGAACGGCCCGTAGAACGGCAGGATCCCGTTGGTCACACAGGCGTCGACCATACGGGCGATCGTGTAGTGCCAGAGATCCTGCTGGTACGTGGTGCGAGGCGCTTCGATGTCGGTGTGGCCGTCGGCATCGACATCCGGATCGGCGCGCACGAGGTAGCCGGGATGGCCGCCGCCGACGCGGGTGGTCTTCATCCGGCGATTGGCGGCGAGGTCGGCCGGGCCCAGCGAGAGACCTTGCATACGCGGTGACGCTGCACAGATCTCCTCGACGTTGGCGACGCCGCGAGCGGTCTCGAGGATCGCATGCACCAACAACGGCTCCGTGAGACCCGCCTTGGCTTCGAGCTGCGCGAGGAGCCGATCGACGTAGTGGATGTCCTCGGGGCCCTCGACCTTGGGGATCATGATCACGTCGAGCGCCTCGCCGGCTTCGAGCACGGCGGCGGTCAGGTCGTCGAGCCCCCACGGCGAGTCGAGGCTGTTCACGCGGGTCCAGAACTGGGTGTCACCGAAGTCGACCGTGGTTGCGACCTCGACCAGACCGGCGCGCGCCTCCTCCTTCTGATCAGCGGGCACACCGTCTTCGAGGTTGGCGAGCAAGATGTCGACTGTCGGCGCGATCTCGGGCACCTTCGATCGCATCTTCTCGTTCGCCGCCGGGAAGAAGTGGATCATCCGGCTCGGCGGGAACGGGATCTCACGCACGGGCTCGGGGGCCCCGACGGCGAGTGGACGGAAGAAATCTCTTGCTGGACGCACGACGCAACCGTACGCGTCGCGGCCCACGACCAGCCAACCGCCGTGCGTTTCGAGTGAAATAGCGCGCCATCGTTGCGCTGAGCGCAACGATGGCGCGATTTTTCGGGATTTTTGGGGATGGAGGTTCAGGTCGACGTCACTGCGGAAGGCATGCGTGCGCGCCGACGATCGAGACCAGGCCGTCGGTGACGAGCGTGGTGAGGATCCGTGCGTCGAACTCGACCGCCAGTCTCGGTCCGGCGTGCAACGCCGCGAGCACGCGGCCGCGGGCCTGCCGGTCGCTGCCGTCGAACGGCGCCTGACGGGTGCTGACCCCGGCTGACCCAACCGCCGGATCGGGATCCGGATGGCCAGCACGATGCCAACGGCACGATCGTGACAACGGACAGACACCGCACCGCGGGGCCGGTCGGCAGACGGTGGCGCCCAGGTCCATGAACACCTGATTCCAGATCCAGCCATCACCGACGGGTACCGCATCGTCAGCGAACGCCTGGGCACGCGTCGGCGTCAGTCGCTCGCCAGCCGTTCGGGCGAGGACCCGAGCGATATTCGTGTCGACCACCGCGACGTCACGTTCGAACGCGAACGCCAGGACCGCCCGAGCGGTGTACGCGCCGATCCCGGGCAGCGTCAGTAACACGTCGAGGTCATCCGGGACCGCACCGCCGTGGCGTTCCACAACCAGTCCGGCGGTCACGTGGAGGTTGCGCGCCCGGCGGGGGTAGCCGAGGCCCTGCCACAGCCGCAGCACCTCGGCGAGCGGGGCGCCAGCGCAGCGATCCGGCGTCGGGAACGAATCCAGGAACGCCAGCCACTTCGGGATCACGCGTTCAGCCTGGGTCTGCTGCAGCATGACTTCGGCGACGAGGATCCTCCACGGATCGCGCTCGGATCGCCATGGAAGGTCGCGCAGTTGCGGCACTCCCCAGGCGAGAACGGCGCCCGGATCGATCACACGCCGCGACTCAGTCGGCCCAGACGTCGGTGCCGTCATACGGGCGCTTACGGTCAGGGGCGAACTCGCGCTTCCAGATCAGCACCTTGCGGATGAAGTAGCAGACTTCCTTGCCGTCCTGGTTGAAACCCTTGGTCTCCACCTTCACGATGCCGCGATCGGGCTTCGACGACGACTCCTTCACCTCGAGTACCCGGGTTTCGGCGTGGATCGTGTCGCCGTGGAAGGTCGGGAACTTGTGCTGCAGCGTCTCGACTTCGAGGTTCGCGATCGCCGCGCCGCTCACGTCGGGCACGCTCATGCCGAGGCACAGGCTGTACACGAGGTTGCCGACCACGACGTTGCGACCCTGCACCGACTCGGCGGCGAACCAGTCGTTGGTGTGCAACGGATGATGGTTCATCGTGATCATGCAGAACAGATGGTCGTCGTACTCGGTGATGGTCTTGCCAGGCCAGTGGCGCAAGACGTCGCCGGGTGTGAAGTCTTCGAGATACCGGCCGAAGGGGCGTTCGTGCACTGTCATGGTGCTGACCGTACTGCCGAGTGCGCAGCGGTGCGAAAGCGTCAGCTGTCGCGCTCGGCGACGGTGTCGACGTCGGGATCGGGCCGAAGCGTTACCACGAAAGCGGGGTCGGACTCGGGGTCGGCGACTGGTCGTTTGCCACCGAACCGCAGTGCGAAGTCGATCTTGGTCTCACCCTTCTCCGACTCACTTCGTGCAAGGTCGCGCAGCCGCACCAGCCGGTCGCGCTTCTCGATCTTCCACGGGCCGACCCGGAGCGACGCATACGCCATGGCGCCGATCGCGATCGGCATGAGGTATTGCGCCGAGCGGTACGTGGCAATCGCCGGCAGCGCGACCCGGCGAGGAACTCCGAAGCCGACGAGCGCAGTGGCGTAGGTCGCTTCGACGACACCGAGGCCGCCGGGCAGGATCGGGATGGCCGCGAGGACGTTCGCCAGACCGAACGCAACCAGCAGTGCGTCGAGGGGGAGCGTCACGCCGAACGCCCGAAGGAACACCCACAGCGACGCAGCGTCGAGCAACCAGTTCACCGTCGCCCAGAACACGACGCGCCACAGGAGCTGCCGATCGCTCACCAGTTCTTCGAGGCGCTCGGCGAGCTGATGGAGCACCGCTGCGAACCGATCCTCGTCCAGGCGCGTCTTGCGAGCGAACCACCGCACGACGCGCTCGGCCCGGCCCGAACCATCCATCACCCCGACCACCAATCCTGCGGCGAGCCCCATGATGATGATGCCGGCGAGGGCAGCGAGGGCGTATCCCTCGTTCACCCCGCGGAACGGAATCGACATCGTCAACCCTGTCCAGAAGATGATGTTCAGCACGACCGCCGAGCCGATGCCAGCAGTGGCGAGTGCGAAACCGGCATCGGGTCCACTGATCCCCGAGAGCGTGAGGAGCCGATACCCGAGTGCCGAACTGGCGGCGTTGCCGCCCGGCACGATGTTCGACAGCGCCTTGGTGCTCAACTGGATCCGGAAGATCCTCGCCAACGACAGACGTCCCGCAGCGGTGCCGAGCGTGGCGCGGGTGAGTAGCGAATAGCACAGCAACGACAGCAGTTGCAGTACGAAGCCGGCCACCAGCAAGATGGGGTTGACCTCGCTGATGGTGTCGATCGCCTGGCTGAACCCGCTGAGCACTCCGGGGAGCAGGAACACCACGATCACGATCAGCAGCAGCACTTTGATCGTGAAGCGAATCGGCTTGATCCGCCGGACCGGCCTGGTCTCGTCACGGATCAATGCGGGCAGCTCACCGGTGGGCAGGACGTCGCGGTCCATCTCGTGGGTGCGGTCGTCGTCGACGTCGTCGAGTCCGGCCCCCTTGCCACGCGCCACGTCCGGGCCGTGCTGTTCTTCCTCGTTCACCGCCGACGCCGATCTCGCATCGGTCAGACCACGTCGATCAGTTGCCGGAGCCTGGCGCGCAGCTGCGGTGCCACCGACGCGTCGGTCTTGCCGAGGTGGACGATGACCAGCTCGCGTTCGGGGACGACGACGATGTACTGGCCCTCGTGGCCGTGACAGGCGAGGCTGCTGGGGACCTCGGGCCACATCCACCAATGACGGCCGTAGTCGCAACCGTTCTCGTCATCGTGCGACACCGGTGCGCGTGCGTGGTCGAACCAGCCGTGCGGCAGAATCCGCTGGCCGGCGGCGGCGACACCCTCGAGTCGGTAGAGCTCGCCGAACTTCGCGAAATCACGCGCGGTGGCGAACACGTACGACGAACCGACGAAGTCACCGGCGCCGTCGAACTTCGGGGTCGCCGAGTCCATCCCGATCGGTGCGAACAGCCGGTCGCGCAGGAACGATTCGATGGCCGCGCGGCGTTGCTCTGGGTCGCCTCCCGGGCCGCCGTTCACGATGTCACCGATGATTCGAGCGATGATGTTCGTGGTGCCTGACGAGTAGCTGTAATGCGTGCCGGGTTCGTGGTCGAGTGGCAACGCAGCTGCGTAGGCGGCGTGGCTCGGACCGCTCTCGCCGTACAACATCTCGATGCAGTGGGAGATCTCGTCGTCGACGTAGTCCTCGACGAAGCGCAGGCCGGAGCGCATCTCCAACAACTGCAACGTGGTGATCGCCGCCTTCGGTGTACCGATCCATTCGGGTACCGGGGCTGGCGCTTCGATGTCGAGCCGGCCGTCGCCGACCAGGATGCCGACGGCGGCGTGGGTGATCGACTTCGCCATGCTCCACGACGTCAAGGTCGACTCGGCGGTGATCTCGATGGCCGGCTGGAAGATGTTCTCGGGCTGGATGCCGTACCGCTCGGCGACGATGTCTCCGCGATGCTGGATCAGCAGTGCCAGCGTGACGCCTTGGTCGGCGGGGCGTTGGCACAGCTCATCGACGAGCGTGGTCAGAGCAGACACGCGACCGACGTTAGTTCCCGCTCACCAGACGGTCGGCGAGGCCGACGAGACCGTCGACATCGTGCACGTCGACGGCCAGCAACGGCAGTTCGACCACGACGACATCCTCAGCCAGATCGGCGAGGCCGGCAATCTCGTCGCGCTCGGCGGTTGCCAGCTCGGTGAGTTCGTCGTGCCAGGCGACCTGTTCGGCGAGCGGACCGTCGTCGAGGTCAGCGAGCGCCGCTCGGTCGGCGGCCGTGAACGGCTCGGGCATCGGATGGATGAGGTTCACGACAACGCCAGCGAACGGGAACGAGCCATCGCGCAACGCTCCAATGAGGTGCTCGGCCTCACCGATCGCCTCGGCGCGCGGGCTCGAGACGACGATGAACGAGGCGACGTCCGACCGAAGGAGTACCGAGACCTCTTGGGCCCGGCTGCGCAGACCAGGTTCGATGTTGGCCAGCGACCGGAAGAACTCCACGGTGTCCTCCACGATCTGCGGACCGGCCAGTCGACGCACCGCCCACAGGAACATCGATGCCGCTGCGTTGGTGACCTTCGCGAACGCTCGCTGGCCAACGGTGAGTGCCCGGTACACCGGATGGCTGAGGAAACCAATGAGCCGGTCGGGAGCTTCGAGCAGGTCGATCGCGTGGCGCGAGGGCGGCGTGTCGACGATGACGAGATCCCACTCGCCGCTCGTGTACAGCTGGTGCAGTCGCTCGATCGCCATGTACTCCTGTGCACCCGCGAGCGAACCCGAGATCGCCCGGTACACCGGGTTCTCCAAGATCGCTGCAGCCTGCTTCGGGTTCGTGGTCTGTTCGTGCACCAGCCGGTCGAATGTCGAGGCAGCGTCGAGCATCAACGCCCACAGTTCGCCGGCGTCCGTCGACGTGCCGTTGGATCCGTTTGCGGCTCCATCGGCGAGACCGGGGATCCCGGTGACCCGGTGTGGAGCGTCGGCGGCAGCACCCGCTTCGAGACCGAGCGCATCGGCGAGCCGCCGGGCCGGATCGACGGTGACCACGACCACCCGTCGACCAGCGAGGGCGGCGGCAACGCCGAGGGCGGCGGCCGTGGTGGTCTTGCCGACGCCCCCAGGGCCGCACGTGACGATCAGTTCGGCGCTGGCGACCTCGTCTCGGAACGACTCAGCGACGGCGTTGTCGGTCATGGCGTACCTCCGAGCATCGGTCCGACGAGCGCATCGGCGAGTTCGCCGAGGTGGTGCAGCGTGAGGCGCGGCGTGGCCAGTCGCGGTAGCGCCACGATCGGGACACCGATGCCAGCGGCAAGACGTTCGATCTGTTGACGTTGGCGTTCGAGTCGCTCGCGACCGAAGTCGGTCGACGATGCGAGTGCCGACTTGGCGGAGGCCGACAGCGTGATCTTGTGCGAGCGGGCTGCCATCGCCGGCGTCTTGGCGAGGCCGGGTCGATCGGTCCAGCAGGAATTGACCATGGCGGGCATCAGCGCCAGCCCGATGTCGGTGCGGAGTTCTTCGCCCAGCTCCAATGCCTCGGTCACCGGAGTCTCCTCGGGCAGCGTGACGATCATGGCCTGACACCGCACCGGATCGCGCAGCATCGCGTCGACCTCGACCGACTGGTCGCGCACCGGTCCCGACTGCACCACCTCGGACAGACCGGTTGCCGAACGCAGGAACGACGCCGCATGCCCGGCCGGTGGGGCGTCGACGATGATCAGATCGGCGGCCCGTTCGCGTTCGAGTTCCTTGATCTTGCCGAGCACCAGCAGGTGTTCGAGTCCTGGCGTTGCTGCGGCAATCATCGGCAGCGACGCAGCCGATGCTGCGCGCCGCAACATTCCGCCGACACCCCGTAGCTCGAGATAGTCACCAAAGGCCTGATCGGCGGGAATCGTGCGACCCCGCACCTGGCCGGCGCCCTTGATGCGCCGCAGGATCCGATCGTTCGAGTCGAGTTCACGCCCACCGAGCAACGGACCCATCCCCGGACGGCCATCGACGGCCACGAACAGCACGTCGGCGCCTTCACGCGCGGCGGCGAGCGCGTATGCGGCGGCCACAGTGGACGATCCGACACCGCCCTTGCCGGCGACGATCGCAACACGCGTGCTGGTCAACCAGTCAGGTGCACCCATCACCCATCACGGTACCGGCCCGATCCGACGACAAACCGTTACTGATGGTGTCAGACACCAGGAGTAACGGTTTCGGCAAAGCGGGGCCCGGCGAGACCGACGTGGCTGGATACCGGCCGGCCCACCGCTCCACAGGCCACCTGTGCGGCATCGATGAGCAAATCGACCGACAACCCGGTCGACACTCCCATGGCCTCGAGCGCGTGCGCCAGGTCCTCGATCGGCACATTGCCGCTGGCGTTGGGCGCGAACGGGCAGCCTCCGAGACCGCCAACGCTGGCATCGAGTCGGACCGCTCCGTGTTCCAGTGCGGCAATCGCATTCGCGATGGCCAGCCCACGGGTGTCGTGGAGGTGCACTCCGATCGGGACGTCGACACCCGCCTTGACGAGATCGACCAGGATCGCCACCTCGGTGGGCACGGCCACACCGATCGTGTCACCCAAGCCGATCGACGACGCTCCAGCATCCACCGCTCGGCGAGCGACGGCGGCGACCCGAGCAGGGTCGACGCGATGTTCGAACGGGCAGCCCATCGATGTCGCCAGGGTCATCTCGATCACCGCTCCGTGTTCGATCGCCGTCCGCGCGAAGTCGGCGAACTGGTCGAGGGCTTCTTCGGTACCTGCGCCGGCGTTGTGCCGACTGTGTGTGTCGCTGACCGACACCACGTACTGCAGGTGCGTGAGGCCTGCTGCCAGCGCCCGCTCGGCGCCTCGGACGTTCAAGACGAGACCCCATCGAACGACGCCGGCCAAATCGGCCGACGCCGCCGTTGCCGCACACAACGACTCGGCGTCTGCCATCGCAGGTACGCGATCGGGGCGGACGAAACTCGTCAGCTCGAGATCTCGCACCCCAGCGGCCAGGAGCGCTTCGAAGATCGCCAACTTGGCGTCGGTGGCAATCGGCGCCTCGTCCTGCAGACCATCGCGGAGGCTGACGTCGCGCAGCGTCACGGTCGATGGCAGGCGTGGGGCGGTGGACACCTCGACAGTCTCCCGCTTTCGTGACAGCGCCGTCGACTCGGTAGACAACAACCATGGACGCGCACGCACCGCCACGATCGGGACCCCTGCTCGGCGTTCGGGTGATGGAACTCGGCAACTTCATCGCCGGACCGTTCGCCGGGCAACTCTTCGGCGACTACGGCGCCGAGGTCATCAAGATCGAGGCGCCCGACGGCGGCGACCCGATGCGCACCTGGGGCGTGTGCGTCGACAACTCGAGCCTCTGGTGGCCGATCATCGCTCGCAACAAGCGATCGGTCGTCGCCGACCTCAAAGATCCCACCGATCTGGCGTTCGTGCAACGGCTCGCTGGCGAGTGCGACGTCGTGCTGGAGAACTTCCGGCCGGGAGTGCTCGCCACGTTCGGGCTCGACTACGCCACGTTGTCAGCCACCAATCCGGGCATCGTCGTCACGCACGTGTCGGGATTCGGCCAGACCGGGCCGCGGGCGGCGGAGGCCGGATTCGGTTCGATCGGCGAGGCTGTCGGCGGCATCCGCCACACAACGGGGGACCCCGATCGTCCTCCGGCGCGTTGTGGCGTCAGCCTCGGCGACTCGTTGGCGGCGATGTTCGCCGTGATCGGCACGCTGGCAGCGCTGCACGAACGATCAGCGAGCGGCCGGGGCCAAGAGGTCGACGTTGCGATCTACGAAGCGGTGGCTGCCTTGATGGAGTCGTCGATGGTCGACTTCGAAGTAGCCGACGTGCTGCGCGGCCGCTCTGGTGGCACGCTGCCAGGGGTCGCTCCGTCAAACGCGTACCCGACGAGCGGCGGATCGGAGGTGCTGATCGCCGGCAACGCCGACACGGTCTTCGCTCGCCTGTGCGCCGCGATGAATCGCCCCGAGTTGGCCATCGATGAGCGTTACGCCACTCATGCCGCCCGAGGCGAGCACGAACGCGAACTCGACGAACTGGTTGGTGCGTGGACCTCGACGATGGGTTCCGACGAGTTGCTGGTGCTCCTGCGCGAGCACACCGTGCCCGCCGGACGGGTGTACACCGCAGCCGACATGCTCGACGACGAGCACTACGCCGCTCGCGACATGGTGCAGCGTCGCGCCGCGCGAACGGGGATCGACACCCCGATGCTCGGCGTCGTGCCGAAGTTCTCCCGCACGCCCGGCAGCATCACCGACGTCGGCCCCACCCTCGGCGAACACACCGAGCACTACCGCTGATTACAACACGGGTCAGACCCGCGATGTAACAGCACTCGACAGTGGAAGCCGTCAGATCGATCGATGGGTTACATCGCGGGTCTGACCCCTGTTGTAATCAGAAGTCTTCGTCGAAACTGACGTTGCCCTCGACGCCGGTCTGGTACGAACTGACGGTGCGCTCGAAGAAGTTCGACAGGCCCTGCACGTCTTGCAGCTCCATGAAGCTGAACGGGTTCTTCGAACCGAACTCGGGGGCGTAGCCGAGCTGCGCGAGGCGCTGGTCAGCGACGAACTCGAGGTACGTACGAGTGTCGCCCAGGCTCATCCCAGGCACACCCTCGCCGAGGACGTCGGCTGCGAACAGGTGCTCGGCGTCGATCGCCTCGTTGAGCATCGCGCGGATGTCGGCTTCGAGGTCGGCATCGAACAGCTCGGGCTGCTCTTTGCGCACCGTGTCGACCACTTCGAACGCGAAGTTCATGTGACAGCTCTCGTCGCGGAACACCCAGTTGGTGCCGTCGGCCAGCCCGTTCAACAGGCCCTTCGATCGCAAGAAGTAGACGTACGCGAACGCCGCGAAGAAGAACAGCCCTTCGATACAGGTCGCGAAGCAGATCAGGTTGAGCAGGAACTGCTTGCGCTGCTCGGGCGTCTCGATCTTCTGCAGGCCCTGGATCGAGTCGATCCACTTGAAGCAGAACTCTGCCTTCGCCCGGATCGACGCGATGTTCTCGACCGCGGAGAACGCCGCCTCACGTTCCTTCATGTCAGGGATGTAGTTGTCGAGCAGCGTCAAGTAGAACTGGACGTGCAGCGCCTCTTCGTAGAGCTGGCGTGACAGGTACATCCGGGCTTCGGGAGCGTTGATGTGCTGGTACAGGTTGAGCACCAGGTTGTTCGACACGATCGAGTCGCCCGTGGCGAAGAATGCCACCAGACGCGACACGAGGTGCTTCTCGGCCGGCATGAGCTTGCGATCGAGGTCGACCAAGTCGTCGGAGAAGTCGATCTCCTCGACGGTCCACGTGTTCTTGATGGCGTCGCGATACATGTCGAAGAACTGCGGGTACCGCATCGGCCGCAACGTGAGGTCGTAGCCCGGATCGAGGATGTTCTTCGGACGGGCCGCACCGACCGGCGGCGCCGACTCGAACGTGTCGGCAAGAGTTTCACCGGGGCCGGTGCTGGGGATGTAGTCGGTGATCGGGTCGATGAGGGCCATCAGTCGCATGCCTCGCAGGTTTCGGGGTTCTCGAGGCTGCACGCAACGGCTTCCTCATCGGAAAAGGACTTGTTCGTCGGCTCGCCGACGAGCGGCGCAATGGTCTTGGCAGCAGATGGTGCGGGCTGCCCGCCACCGGACGGCGGCGCTGGCGTTGCTGCCTTGACACCACCAGACGTGGTGCTCTGGTTGATCCGCGTCGCTGGACGGCTTCGCAGGTAGTACGTGGTCTTGAGCCCCGCTTTCCATGCGTGCAGGTACATCGAGGACAGCTTGCCGATCGTGGGGGTCTCGATGAACAAGTTGAGAGACTGGCTCTGGTCGATGAAGGCGCCACGCTCGGCGGCCATGTCGATGAGTGCCCGCTGCGGGATCTCCCAGGCAGTGCGGAACACTTCCTTCAGTTCGTCGGGAATGCGATCGACGTCTTGAACCGATCCCTCGGCCTTCTTGATGTCGTTGATCATCTGTTCGTCCCACAGGCCGCGGGCCTGGAGTTCGCGCACCAGGTACCGGTTGATCTGCATGAACTCACCCGAGAGCGTCTCGCGCTTGAACAGGTTCGACACCTGCGGTTCGATGCATTCGTAACAGCCGACGATCGACGCGATCGTGGCGGTCGGGGCGATGGCGATCAGCAGACTGTTGCGCAGGCCGTGGGCGCTGATGCGTGCCCGCAGTGCATCCCAGTCGAGTTCGGCCGGCGGGGTGATGCCGCCATTCGCCTTGTCCCAGAGATCGAACTGCAGATCACCCTTGGCGGCGCGGGTGCCCTCGTAGGCCTCGTGTGGCCCGTCGACCTCGGCGAGTTCGGTCGACGCCCACAGCGCATGGAAGTAGATGTGGGCACTGATCGTGCGGCTGAGGTCCTTGGCGTCGGCCGAGTCGAACGCGAACCCCTTCTTGAAGAACACGTCCTGCAGCCCCATCAGGCCGAGACCGACCGGGCGCCACTTGTGGTTCGAGAACTCGGCTTCGGAGGTGGGGTAATAGTTGATGTCGATCACCCGGTCGAGCAACGGCACGACCTGTCGCACGACCTCGCCCAGGTGGTTGTAGTCGAATTCGCCGTTCGAATCGAAGTAGGCGCCGAGGTTGAGCGAGCCGAGGTTGCACACTGCGGTGTTGTCCTGGTCGGTGATCTCGAGGATCTCGGTGCACAGGTTCGACAGGTGCACGACGCGCGGTGATCCATCCTCGTTGGTTTCACCGGTCTGGTTGCACTTCTCGTTCGATGCGTCCTTGAACGTGACCCAGCCGTTGCCGGTCTGGGCGAGTGTGCGCATCATCTTCGAGTAGAGCTGACGGGCCGGGACCTGCTTCTCGTAGAGGCCGGCCTCTTCGGCGGCCACGTAGGCGCGCTCGAAGTCGTCACCGAACAGATCGGTGAGGTGCGGCACCTGCTTGGGGTCGAACAGGCTCCACTGCCAGTCCTTCTCGACGCGTTCCATGAACAGGTCGGGGATCCAGTTGGCGATGTTCAAGTTGTGCGTGCGGCGAGCGTGGTCGCCGGTGTTGTCGCGTAGCTCCAGGAAGTCTTCGATGTCGGCGTGCCACGACTCGAGGTAGACGCACGCGGCACCCTTGCGGCGACCGCCCTGGTTGACCGCGGCGACGGAGGAGTCGAGCGTGCGCAACCAGGGCACGATGCCGTTCGACAGGCCGTTGGTGCCCTGGATCAGGCTGCCCTTGGCGCGAACCCGGTGCCACGCCACACCGATGCCGCCGGCGAACTTCGACAGCTTCGCGATGTCGGTGTAGCGCTTGTAGATGCCTTCGAGGCTGTCCTCGGGAGAGTCGAGCAGGTAGCAGCTGGACATCTGGCTGTGCGAGGTTCCCGAGTTGAACAGGGTGGGGCTCGATGGCAGGTAGGCGAGCGACGACATCAGGTCGTAGAAGCGAACCGCTTCATCGACGTCGGTGCACAAGCCGCAGGCGACGCGCAGGAAGAAGTACTGCGGCGTCTCGATGACCTCACGGCGCGACGGGTGACGCAGCAGGTAGCGGTCGTACACGGTACGCAGTCCGAAGAACTCGAAGCTGCGGTCGCGGTCGGAGTCGATGGCCGCGTTGAGGGCGGGCGCGTTGGCGTCGACGAAGGCGAGCACCTCGTCGGACACGAGACCCTCGGCGTGGCCGACGGCGATCGACTCGGAGAACCACGGGATGTTCTGGTTGCGGACCTCTTTGTCGATCACCGTGGCGAGCAGGCGCGAGGCGAGCTTGGAGTAGTTGGGCTCTTCGACGATGAGGCCAGCGGCGGTACGGATCGACAGGTCGTCGAGTTCACGGGTGGTGGCACCGTCGGCAAGTGCCGAGATGGTGCGGGTGGCGACACGCATCGGGTCGACACCCAGGAGACCCTCGGACGCCCGAGCGATGGAATTGACGATCTTGTTGACGTCGACGGGCTCGAGCGCACCGCTGCGCTTCTTGACCCGCATGCCACCAGCGGTGGGCTGCGCAGTTGCGACCGGCGCCTTCGCGGTGTCGGTCAGCGTCGGTGCTGCGACCGCTCCGAGCGCTGATTCGGTCGTTGCGGCATTGTCATCGATCACTGTCACCGTGGGTTCTCCTGCTCATTCGTTGCGTCGTCGTCGGGTGGTCGGAAATTGTCTGGGACCGGCCCAGTTACTGCTGTCGACCACCAGATGTCGTGGCCATCCCCCGCCGTTGGCACCACATGTCGTGGCAACGGGTTCGTAATTACAGCAGTGAAACTACGGGCGTGTCAACCGTCTC
Source organism: Acidimicrobiales bacterium (assembly GCA_038321235.1). Classification (GTDB taxonomy): domain Bacteria; phylum Actinomycetota; class Acidimicrobiia; order Acidimicrobiales; family Ilumatobacteraceae; genus Sva-07. The sequence goes on from JBBQEU010000048.1 coordinate 15,966, forward strand.
GTCGAGAAACCGTCAACATGCCTGGACAGTGGCCATATCTGTCCTGCGCACAGCGGCCCGATATCCGGAGTCGTCGCGGCGCTTGATGTCGGCGAGTTCGGCCTGGCGGCGCAGTTTCGACCACACCTCGTCGACCGATTCAGCCGTCGCATGCACGAAATCGACTCCCCGAACCTCGCGCGGACCAGGGTCCCGTTCGGCTTCGGCGTGCCAGATCTCTTCGACCTGCAGCAAGCGGCCGTCGCGTCCGCGCACGTTGTTCTCGCGGAACTCCAGCGTGGTTCGCCATCCCGCCCGTTCGAGTTCGCGACGGTCGGCCTGCTGCAGGATCGCGCCGTGTTGGCGCTGCCGCAGCAGGCGCTGACGTGGCGAGGGAAGGGCTCGGGCGACCATGGGGCCATCTTGAACCACCGGGCCTGTGGAGCGTCAGTGCCGATTGCTTGTGAATTTCTCCGCCACGTCTGGGGACAAGTGCGCAGATCTGTGTGGCACCTGTGGGTGAACGCCGAACGATCTCCAGATCAGAAACCGGGGATCAGGTCCTGACACGCAAGCGCCGCTCGACCGAAGGCCGGATCGGTCGGATCGAGCAGATCGAGCAGTAGTTCACCGTTCGGGTCCGCGAGCAGGTCACCGACGGTGATCTCGGGCAGATCGACCCCGTTGTCGCGCAGGCAGTCGAACAGCGCGACCACCTGGTCGAGTTCGCCCTCGCCAGACGAAGCGAACACGTCGTCTGACGCCTCGGCCGCACACGACGACCCCTCGTCGGGGAGTTCGAGTGCGACCAGATAGTCGATCACGACCTCGTCGACACATGGCACCGACAGGAACGCCGTGTGCCCCTCGGCCTCGACGGTGTACAACACGCCTGACGACAGCAGGCCGGCCAGCTCGATCGCCCACTCGTAGGGGGTCGCGGGGTCGCCGGTGGTACCGATCACGAGGATGGGAGCAGCGCCAGCGGCGGGGCCGATCGCGATGGGATCGAGCGGATCGGCGGCGCCGATGCAGCCGGTGCCCGCCCTGAGGAAGTCCGCGAAGTACAACGACGCCTGGGCCGACTGCTCGGCCTGATTACGGACCTCGTCGGCCGGCGGGCGTCGAGGCTCATCCGCGCAGTTGATCACCAGCCCGGCGAGCTGACTGTTGTCGTAGGTGCCGTCAGGCTGGCGGCCCAGGTACGAATCCGCGAGCACCTGCAGCAACGAGCCGTCCTGTTGGGTGTCGGCGACGAACAGCGCATCGGCGAGCACCGGCCACAGCTGGGTGCTGTAGAGCGCAGCGACCGCACCCAGCTGCAGCTCACCCGGCGTGAGGACCCGAGCGTCGTCGTCGGTCGGGAAGCTGCCGACGTCGGCGATCTCGTCGACGAGACCGTTGTACACCTCGAGTGTCGGTCCGAGCTCGGCGAGTCCGCAATCGGCATCCGCGTCGCAGGCGGCCGCAAAACTCTCGAGCGCAGCGTCGAAGCCGGGGCCTTGATCGAGACCGATGAGCGCAGAATCGTCGGTCGGTTTCACGGCGCCGTCCAGCACGAGGGCCCGCACGCGATCGGGAAACAGCTCGGCGTAGGTGGCTCCGAGTCGCGTGCCGTACGAGAACCCGACGTAGCTCAGGCGGTCGTCGCCGAGGGCGGCACGCAGTTCGTCGAGGTCGCGTGCCGCGTTGTTCGTCCCGAGGTACGGCTCGCACGCCAGCGTCTCGGCGCTGCAGCTGTCGGCACGTCCCAGCGCGTCGGTGACCAATGCATCCCAGCCGGCATCGTCGTCGCTGGACAACAAGCTCACGTCGTCGTCGAAGTCGACCTCGCAATCGATCGCCGTGCTCGCTCCCACGCCTCGCGGATCGAACGACACCAGGTCGAATCGTGCCGCGAGTTCAGCCGGCACGAGTGTCGCTGCGGACGTCAGGAACTCGATGCCCGACCCTCCGGGCCCACCCGGATTGAAGACCAGCGAGCCGATGCGGGCGTCGGCTTCCGCAGTGGCGGTGCGTGCGACCGCGATGTCGATCGCGTCACCGTCGGGGGCGTCGTAGTCGAGCGGAACGGTGAGGGTCGCGCACTCGAGGTCGATCAGCGCTCGGGCCGCACCCTCGCACGAGTTCCAGTCGAGCGTGCCTGTGTCCGGGTTGGTGACGTCGGAGTCGTCCGCAGCGGGAGTGGTCGCATCGGGGTCGATCGATGGCGCGGCGCCGTCGAGTGGGTCGACGGCCACGGTGACGACATCGGGCGAGGGCGAACAGGCGGACACGACCAGGAGCGCCACCAGAGCAAGCACACGACGCACGACGCGACGCTATCTCTCGATCCGCTGGCCGACCGGTCACCGGACCTGCTTCAGTCCGGCCGGTTCGGCGCCGATGATGATGCATGTCGCAGCGCCGATTCGCCGTCCTCGTCCTCGCCGCCGTCGCCACACTCGGCGCGTGCGGGTCGTCGAGCGACTCCGACTCGGACGTCGCGTCGGCGACCGTCGACGGCGACCTGGTCGCCGTGGGTGATGCGCCGCTTCCCGGCGACGGTGGCGGCAGTCTCCGCGACGCCATGGAAGTCGCAGCCGGGGCGCCAGGTGATGCAGCCGATGCTGCGTGCACGATCGATCGACAGACTCTCCAGGTCGCGGTCGAGGCCTACGAGTTGCTCAACGGCACGCTGCCGACGACTCAGCAGGAACTGCTCGATGCCCAGATGATCCGCGAGTTGTCGGTGCGCTTCGAGATCACTGCTGAGGGCGCAGTCGTCGCTGCTCCCGGCAGCCCGTGCAGTTGATTCGTCGACCTCGCGCGGTCGGTTCAACCCAGCCACTTCGGTGTGAACGCGTCTGGTAGCGAGGTGGCCAGCCGCACCACGTCGTCAACCGTCGTCGCGCGACGAGCGATGGCAGCATTGGCCGGACTGACGAACTCGGCCGACACCGATGCGTCGATGAACTCGAACAACGGCGCGAAGTAGCCGGCGACGTCGAGGAAGACAACGGGCACAGCGACCAGTCCGAGCTGGTTCCAGGTCATGATCTCGAACGTCTCGTCGAGCGTTCCGAAGCCACCGGGGAGCACGATCACCCCGTTCGACAGTTCGGCCATGCGGGCCTTGCGTTCGTGCATCGAACCAACCACCTCGAGCCGGGTGAGACCCGTGTGGGCCACCTCGGCGCCGACGAGTTGCTCGGTCATCACACCGGTGACTGCGCCTCCAGCGGCGAGGGCGGCGTCCGCCACCACCCCCATCAGCCCGACGTGGCCGCCGCCGTAGACGAGTTCGTGGCCAGCGGCTGCAATCGCAGAACCGAGCGAGCGTGCCGCCTCCGTATGGACGGGGTCGTTGCCGGAGCTCGATCCACAGAACACACAGATGGCTGCCATCGCCCCATCATGGCGTCAGCGATCGGCGCCGAGCGTCACGCCAGGCCCGGCACCGTGTGACAGTGGGCGAGGGTGGCGCTCGAATGGCTGCTCCGATTACCGGCCAGTAACGTCAGCACCATGACCGAGATCGCCGCCCCCGACCTTCCTGCTGCCGCCGACGCCATCGATCTCGCCGACAGAGTGGTCGGCAAGGCCGTTCGCCAGCTCGCCGCTTCGGACGGCCCCGACGTCCACCAGGTACTCGCATACGACGTCGCCCACGCAGCCTCCGCCGTGGCCACCGCACGATCCCTGCTCGACTACGGCGCAAAAGGTGAGGTCGAGGCCAAGATCACCTGCGCGTTCGCTGCCGACATGCTCCACGATCTCGCCGGCAAGATCCTCGGCCGTGAAGCCGAGTGGGGCGTCGAGCGCGATGCACTCGCCAATGTTCACGCCTTCATGGTGCAGTTCTGCGCGCCGGAGTTCCTCGCGTCGCTCGCCGACACCGCCGGACCCCGGCACCTCGACGACGACATGGAGATGGTGGCAGACACGTTCCGTGCGTTCGCCCAGAACGTGATTGCCCCGCACGCCGAGCACGTGCATCGCACCAATGGCGACGTGCCCGAGGAGATCATCACCGGTCTGGCCGAACTCGGAGCCTTCGGCCTCAGTGTGCCCGTCGAGTACGGCGGCTACAGCGAGGGCGGCGACGCCGAGTACATCGCAATGGTGGCAGCGACCGAGGAGCTCTCGCGGGCGAGCCTGGGCATCGGTGGTTCGCTGATCACGCGGCCCGAGATCCTCACCCGTGCGCTCGTGAAGGGCGGCACCGAGGAGCAGAAGCAGGAGTGGCTGCCGAAGCTGGCCACCGCCGACGTGATGCCAGCCGTCGCGGTCACCGAGCCCGACTACGGCAGCGACGTGGCCGGCATCAAGGTCACCGCCACCCGAGCGCCCGGCCCGGACGGCGCCGACGGGTGGGTGATCAACGGTGTGAAGACCTGGTGCACGTTCGGCGCCCGCGCCGATGCGCTCACGCTGCTGGCCCGGACCGATCCCGACCGTTCGAAAACCCACCGCGGCCTCACCCTGTTCATCGTGCCCAAGCCCCGCGGCGACAGCCACGGCTTCGAACTCACCCAGGACCCGGTCGACGTCGACGGCAACCCGCGGGTCGGCAAGATGGAGGGCCGCCCGATCGACACCATTGGCTATCGCGGCATGCACTCCTACGAGATCGCACTCGAAGACTGGTGGGTGCCCGCCGCCAACCAGGTCGGCATGGAAGACGGGCTCGGCAAGGGCTTCTACTACCAGATGGCCGGCTTCGAGAACGGCCGACTGCAGACTGCCGCCCGTGCCGTCGGCGTGATGCAGGCCGCCTACGAAGCTGCGCTCAGCTACGCCGAGAACCGCACGGTGTTCGGCGAGGCGATCATCGACTACCAGCTCACCCGGGCCAAGCTCGGCCGCATGGCAGTGCTCACCCAGGCCGGCCGCCAGTTCTCCTACGCCGTCGCCACGCTGATGGCCAAGGGTGAAGGTGCGATGGAGGCCTCGATGGTGAAGGCCTACGTGTGCAAGGCCGCCGAGTGGGTCAGTCGCGAAGCGATGCAGATCCATGGCGGCATGGGCTACGCCGAAGAGTTCCCGGTCAGCCGCTTGTATGTCGACGCTCGCGTGCTGTCGATCTTCGAAGGCGCCGACGAAACCCTGTGCCTCAAGGTGATCGCCCGCCAGCTCATCTCCGCCAGCACCTGAGGTTCGACGCATCGGTCGACGGGCGACGCTGCACACGCCGAGCGCTTCGGCATTTTCGTCGGCCTGTGGGCACCCACGTTCATGGCCCTCGGCAATGCGATCGCCAGCTCCAAGGTCGACGACAAGCTCTGAGCTCCGGCGTCATCTGATCCCAGGCACGTTCCCGCCACACACGCGTTGCATTCCCGGTGGGGCGGGCCACCGGAATCCGCACACGAACTCGGTCGGGGACGGGCGTCAGAGGAGTTCGGAGACGGCGCCGATGCGTTCGAAGTCGGCGCCGACATGGTCGTCGTAGGGGTCGAGCAGGATCGGGTGCAGCCCCGCTGCCGTCGCTGCACCGATGTCCATGGTGACCGAGTCGCCGACGTACGCAACCCGTGACCGTTCGAACTCGGCGAAGTACGGGAGTGCGAAGTCGAAGATCCGCGGATCGGGCTTGGTGACGCCGACCACATGGCTGTCGACGATGCACCGCATCTCGACGAAGTCACCCGGGCCGACGTGGCAGATCTCGCGGACCAGCATGCCCTCGATCTGGCCAGCGGCGTTCGACACGACACCCATCGGCACGCCCGCCGCTGCGAGCGCTCCGAGCGCGGCGATCGACTCGGGGATCGGCCACCGCCACAGCGGTGAGTGCCGGGCACCGTCGAACACGTCGGCGGCCTCTCGCAGGTCGGTGTCGCGCACACCGACCGCTCGCACATAGGCATCGTTGTACGGGCCCCACGTCGTCTCGGAGGCGCCGACGTCGGACTTCGCCTTCATCCCTGCGTAGTGGGCGCGGCGGTGGGCGTCGATCGACGGATCGCCCCCGTAGTACGCGAGCAGCGGGCCGATCACGGTCGGGTCGGGCAGCACGAGGACTCCGCCCGCGTCGAAGAGGATCGCGTCGAAGCGCGTCATCAGCGTCGGCTCAGCCGAGCTTGTCGTGCAGGAACGACGTGGCCTGCGGCCAGATCTCGTCGTACTTCGCCTGGTCCTGTGTGCCGAGCGCGTTGTGCGGCGCCATGAAGGCGTGGCCGGTGCCGAGGTGCACGGTGATGGTGGAGTCCTTGCCGAGCGCCGTCAGTTCCTCCTGGAGGTGCATCGCTGCCGACGGCGGGAAGAAGTCGTCGTGCTCGGCCATGTGCCCCTGGATCGCTGCTTCGATCTTGGAGTAGTCCGGCTGACTGTCGCCTGACGGGAACCCGTAGAACGGCACGGCGGCCTTCACCTTGTCGGGACGGAGCGCGGCGAGGACGAACGTGAGCATGCCCCCCATGCAGAACCCCACGACGCCGATGCCGTTGTCGGTGGTCGCCTCGTGGTCGGCGAGGAAGTCGACCGCACCGCTCATGTCACGCCCGGCACGATCGGCGGGCATCGCAGTCATCAGTTCGCTGGCACGGTCCATCTCGGTGTGGCCGGCGAGTTCACCGTGGTACAAGTCGGGCGCGAGCGCCACGAACCCGGTGGCAGCCAGCCGGTCGGCCATCTCCTTGATGCCCGAATCGAGGCCCCACCACTCCTGGATCACGATCACGCCGGGGCCGGTTCCGCCCTCGGGAAGCGCCAGGTACCCCGACGCGTTGTTGCCATTGCTCGGAAATTCGACGATGTCTCCCATGGCACAACCGTAGACCGAATTCGCCTCATGCCATACGATCGCACCTGTGACCCAACTCGACGATCGTCCCGCCTCTGCCGACTCCGCGTTACTGGGCGATGCCTACGCCAACGACCGTGCCCGCGTCTTCCATTCATGGTCCGCACAGGGCGCCCTGAATCCCACCGTGATCACCGGCGCGCTCGGCTCGAAGTTCTGGGACGAGACCGGCCGGGAGTGGATCGATTTCACGTCGATGCTCGTCAACATGAACCTCGGGCACCAGCATCCGAAGATGATCCAGGCGATCAAGGATCAGGCCGACACGCTGTGCATGGTGGCGCCGCCGTTCGCCAACGACCAGCGCAGCGAAGCTGCCCGCCTGATCGTCGAGAAGGCGAACCTCGGGCGAGACGGGTCGGCCCGGTCGAATGGCCACTTCG
>JBBQEU010000049.1:0-23097 GCA_038321235.1 Acidimicrobiales bacterium
GACGAGGTCGTCGACGGTTTGATCAACGCCGGTGAGATCCTCATCGGCCAGCACACACCGTTCAGCGCCGCCAACTTCGTGATCGGCTGCCCGGCCTCGCTCCCGACCTCGGGCTTTGCGCACGTGTCCTCGGGCATCACCGCCGACACGTTCCTCAAGCGCACCGCGATCGCTCGCTCCGACGCTGCGGCGCTCGCGCGGATGTCACCCTCGGTGCTGGCCCTCGCGGACCACGAAGGCTTCCCCGCCCACGGCGACGCGCTCCGACTCCGCCAGCGATGAGTTCCCGCGCGGACAGGTCGCGCGGAAACACATCGCCCGCTCGTCAGTGGGCGAGTTCCTGACGTTCAAGTCGAGGTGGTCGGGTGCCGATGAACGGGCGATGGAATCGACGCTTCGCGCACCCGGCGACACCGCCGTCCTCGGTACCAGCACCGCCGTGCTGCTGGTCGAGGACGACGATCGCATCAGCGAGCCGCTCATCCGCGTGCTGCGCTCGGAGGGCTTCGAAGTGCAACACGTGGGCGCCGGCATCCCCGCGATCGAGTCGGTTGCGGTGGTCCGACCCGATCTCGTCCTGCTCGATCTGACTTTGCCTGACATCGACGGCCTCGACGTCTGCCGAAAGATCCGTGCGAAGCATCCGGACCTGCCGATCATCATGCTGACGGCTCGAGCGGAAGAGATGGATGTGATCGTCGGGCTCAACGCCGGTGCCGACGACTACGTCGCCAAGCCGTTCCGACTCGCCGAACTCGTCGCGCGAATCCGCGCACGGCTGCGGATCATCGAACATGCCAGGGCGGCGATTTCCAGTGGGCGGCTGATCGGCGCCGGGATCGAACTCGACACAGACGCCCGCCGCTGTTTCGTGACCGATTGCGACAACGCACGCACGGAGATCGAGCTGACCACGAAGGAATTCGACCTCCTCGAGCTGTTGATGCGCGAGCCCGGCGTGACACTCAAGCGAGAACGGATCATGAGCGAGGTGTGGGACGAGAACTGGTGGGGCTCCACCCGCACGCTCGACACCCACACCTCGACACTGCGCCGCAAGATCCACGACGACAGCGATCCCCCCTCGAAGATCGTGACGGTGCGCGGCGTGGGTTTCCGTTTCGACCCGGGCGCCGAGTCGGCCACGCCGTCGACCAGGAGCTGATCGGCATGCGTCGCCGGCTCGTCCTGTCGACGATCTCCGTGGTCGTCGTCGTGATCGTGGTCCTGATCATCCCGGTCCTCCTCGTGATTCGCGACGCCGAGGGAGGCGAACTCCCCGCCAGCGTCGTGTCGCGACTCGCAGTGGTTGCGCTGGCCGCGATCGGGGCAGCGGCGCTACTCGCTGGCGTCCAGGCCCGCCAATTGGCACGACCGCTCGAACGGCTCGCCCGCAGTGCCTCACGCGTCGGTGACGGTGATTTCAGCGCTGCGGCACCGGAACCGTCTGGCATCGAGGAGATCGACGCGATCGCTCGCTCACTCCGACTCAGCGCCAACCGGGTCGACCGCATGCTCGAATCGGAACGCGGCTTCACCGCCGACGCCACCCATCAGCTGCGCACCGGCTTGACCGGCATCGCGATGCGCTTGGAGCTGTTGGAACGTTCCAGCGACGCAGGGGTGGCCGCCGAAGCCGCCGCCGCACTGGCGCAGACCCACGAGCTGAACACCACACTCGACGAGCTGCTCACCGTCGCCCGCACGGGCAGCACGAAGGAGCGTACGGAGCTGGACCTCACCACCATGGTCGACCATCAGGTGGCCGACTGGCAGCAGCGGTTCGCGGAGAAGCGCCGCCAAGTGGTGGTGACGACGGGAATCACCCAACACGTGATGGCGACACCCGGACTGATCGGTCAGGTGCTCAACGTGCTGCTCGAGAACTCGTTGCGTCACGGACGCGGCACGGTGGCCATCCTCGTTCAGGACTCGTGCGTGACGATCGAGGACGAGGGTCCGGGGATCGCCGACGATCGTGCCACGACGCTGTTCGACCGCCCGAGCGACCATCAGGCCGCCCACGGCAGGGGCCTCGCGCTGGCGCGCCGGCTGGCCGAGTCCGACGGCGGTCGCCTGGACCTCGTGCAACCACGCCCGCCGATCTTCCGCCTCACCCTCGTGCCGGCGACATCCGGATTACAACAGGGGTCAGACCCGCGATGTAATCCCCCGGCGATTACATCGCGGGTCTGACCCCTGTTGTAATCAGGCGGGGGTGACCAGGAGGCCCTCGTCGGCTGAGCCGGCGCGGACGTTGATCGTGCCGCCGTCCGCGATGTCGCCACCGAGGATCAGCAGCGATGCCTTGTCGCCGATCTCACGTTGGATCACTCGCTTCAGCGGGCGGGCACCGAACGCTGGATCAAAGCCCTCACGAGCGAGTTGCGCCATCGCGCCTTCGTCGATGTCGAGCACGATGCGTCGATCCGCGAGCCGCTTCACGAGCGTTGCGAGCTGGATCCGCACGATTCGTTCGAGGTCGGCCTCGGTGAGCGACCGGAATCGGATGATGTCGTCGACGCGGTTGATGAATTCTGGCTTGAAGAACTCGCCTGGATCACCCGGGAGGTTCGAGGTCATGATCAACACCACGTTGGTGAAGTCGACCGTGCGGCCCTGGCCGTCGGTGAGGCGACCGTCGTCGAGCAACTGCAACAGCACGTTGAAGACATCAGGATGCGCCTTCTCGATCTCGTCGAGCAGCACGACCGAGTAGGGGCGGCGGCGCACCGCTTCCGTGAGCTGACCGCCCTCGTCGTAGCCGACGTAACCCGGAGGAGCACCGATCAGGCGCGACACGGAGAACTTCTCCATGTACTCGCCCATGTCGATGCGCACCATGGACTTCTCGTCGTCGAACAGGTACGCAGCGAGCGCTCGGGCGAGCTCGGTCTTGCCGACGCCGGTGGGGCCGAGGAACATGAACGACCCGATCGGCCGGTTCGGGTCGGACAATCCGGCCCGGCTGCGACGGATCGCGTTGGCGACCGCGACGACGGCGTCATCTTGGCCAATGACGCGTTCGTGGAGCAGCGCTTCGAGGTGGACGAGCTTCGAGGTCTCGGATTCCATCAACTTGTTGATCGGGATGCCCGTGGAACGGGCAACGACTTCGGCGATGTCCTCGGCGTCGACTTCCTCCTTGAGCATCGCTCCGCCGCTCTGGATCGAGGCGAGGTGTGCGGTGGCTTCCTCGATGCGCCGTTCGAGTTCGGGAATCCGCCCGTAGCGGATCTCGGCGGCAGCAGCCAGATCGGTCTCACGATCGACCTGGGATCGCAGGCTCTCGAGCTCTTCCTTGAGCGAGCGGATGGCGTCGATCGCCTGCTTCTCGCGCTCCCACACCTGCTTCATCTCGCCGACCTGCACGTTCAGTTCGGCGAGTTCTGTGTGGAGCGCGTCGAGACGGTCCTTCGACGCAGCATCGGTCTCCTTCTCGAGTGCGACCTGCTCGATCTCCAACTGGAAGATGCGGCGCTGCACGACGTCGATCTCGGTCGGCAGCGAATCGATCTCGATTCGCAGCTTCGAGGCGGCCTCGTCCATCAGGTCGATCGCCTTGTCGGGCAGGAACCGGCTGGTGATGTAGCGGTCGGACAGCACTGCCGCGCTGACGAGTGCCGAGTCCTGGATACGAACACCGTGGTGCACCTCGTAACGCTCCTTGAGGCCGCGAAGGATGCCGATCGTGTCCTCGACCGACGGCTCACCCACGTACACCTGTTGGAAGCGACGCTCGAGCGCAGGGTCCTTCTCGACGTGCTTGCGGTACTCGTCGAGTGTGGTGGCCCCGATCATGCGGAGCTCGCCGCGCGCCAGCATCGGCTTGATCATGTTGCCGGCATCCATCGCACCCTCGGCGCCGCCAGCGCCGACGATCGTGTGGAGTTCGTCGACGAAGGTGATGATCTCGCCCTCGGCGTCGGTGATCTCCTTGAGCACGGCCTTCAAGCGCTCCTCGAATTCGCCGCGATATTTGGCGCCGGCGAGCATCGAGGCGATGTCGAGCGAGATCAGCCGCTTGCCCTTCAGGCCCTCGGGTACGTCGCCAGCGGCGATGCGCGAGGCGAGGCCTTCGACAATGGCGGTCTTGCCGACGCCAGGCTCGCCGATCAGCACCGGGTTGTTCTTGCTGCGCCGTGACAGCACCTGGATGCAGCGCCGGATCTCCTCGTCGCGCCCGATGACCGGGTCGATCTTGCCGCTCTCGGCGAGGGCGGTGAGGTCCTGGCCGTACTTCTCGAGCGCGGCGAACTTGTCCTCCGGACTCTGGTCGGTGACGCGGTGCGAACCACGGACGTCCTTGAGTACTTGGAGGAGTTCCTCGGACCCGACGTCGAGTCGGGCGTTCATCGCCAGTAGGAGGTGCTCGACGGACAAGAAGTCGTCGCGGAGGTCCTTGCGGTACTTCTCGGCGTTGTCGACGACGTTGTCGAGCTCCTTGCTCATCCGCGGCTCGGCACCGCCATAGGCGTTGGGGAGCTTCTGGACCGCTTCGTCGACACGGTTGCGAACCATCAGCGGCGCCTGGCCGAGCTTGGCCAGCACGGCTGGCACGATGGTGCCCTCCTGGCGCATCATCGCGCCGAGGACGTGATCGGGGGTGATCTCCGGGTTCGACAGTTCCTTGGCCTGGTCGATGGCGGCCGCGAACGCCTCCTGGGTCTTCAGGGTCCACTTCTTCGGATCGATGGCCATGACGTTGCTCCCTCCGAATTCGACGTGCTACTCAACAAACTTGAGTGTCAATGTATCAACTTCCGGAGAGGATCCACGCAACCACGTGATCAGGGCATCTGCGCTGGTGACGACGTCCTTGTAGCTCTGCACGTCGCCCGGCAACGATCTGACAGCGTCGGCGAGTCGGCGCGCCACATCGACGTCACCGGCGACCGCCGGGATCGTCGCAACGTACGTGCGGATCGTGAACAAGATGCAGTTGGTGCGTGGGAACCGGCGAAGCGTCTCGCGCTCGACTCGGAGGAAGTGCTCGTCCGGGCTCGGAGCCGTCGGTCTGGCAGCGGCGGTGCCATCGACGGGCGTGTACCAGTCGGGTGTGTCGAGGATGCCCCAGCCGAGGCGCCAGAAGCTGCGCTGGGGGGTGAGCCGGGCGAAGAAACTGTCGATCGGCGCTTCGAGTTGTTCGTTGAGCTTCGCCACCGGGGCATGGACCCCGGACATCGACAGCCCGAGCTTCGAACGCAGATCCCACCGATTGGGGAAGCACACCGATCCGCCGCCGAACACGAGCTCGCAGTCACGTTCGACGAGGAGCACGAGGTCTTCGGGAACGAGTCGAGCCGCGGCGTCGAGCGGATGCAGGCTCGGGTCGAGTTCGGTTGCTCCGTACCGCTCCGGCCATCGATCGCGGAGATGACCGACGAGCGCCTCGGCCACCTCGCTCGACTCCGGCTCGATGTCGTCGAGCACGGCGAACACGGTGTCGGGGTGTTCGGCCATCAGTCGGGGCTTCGCGACGATCGCGACGTCGGCGTCGGGGCCGAGCTCGATCCAGTCGCGCACGTCGAGCGGGCGCACGCCCAGTCGCCACCGGAACGACTCCGGCCCGTTCGGCGCCGGCCCGTCCATGAACGGCAGGTACGGCGGCGTCGCCACGGTCGCCCCGACGGGTTCCATCCCCCGAACGCTAACCCCGCCCAACCGAGCTCCAGCCCCTCCGGTGAGCGGTGAGCGGGAGGGTTGCACACAACTCTCACCGCAACCCGAGCTCCAGCCCCTCCGGTGAGCGGTGAGCGGGAGGGTTACACATAACTCTCACCGCAGGCGGGTGGGGGGAGGCGGGTCGGGCGGCATGCTGGATCGATGAGCGGCTCGATCCCACTGTCGATTCTCGATCTGGCGATCATCGGACGCGGCGACACGGCGGCCGATGCGTTCGCTAACAGCGTCACGTTGGCGCAGCGGGCCGAGGCTCGGGGCTACGAGCGCGTCTGGTACGCCGAGCACCACAACATGGCCTCGATCGCGTCGTCGGCCACCAGCGTGTTGATCGCCCACGTCGCTGCACACACCTCCACCATCCGCCTCGGCGCCGGCGGAGTGATGCTGCCGAACCACTCGCCGCTCACGATCGCCGAACAGTTCGGCACGCTCGCCACGCTGCATCCCGGGCGGATCGACCTCGGCCTCGGGCGGGCTCCGGGCAGCGATCAGAACACGATGCGAGCAATGCGGCGCGACGCCCACTCGTCCGACCGCTTCCCCGAGGACGTGCTCGAACTGCAGGGATTCCTGAGCGGACACTCCACGATCCCCGGTGTCACCGCCGTTCCCGGCGCCGGCACGAACGTGCCGCTGTACATCCTCGGCTCGTCGCTGTTCGGCGCCAAGGTCGCTGCGATGTTCGGGCTGCCGTATGCGTTCGCGTCGCACTTCGCGCCGGGCTCGTTGATCGACGCGATGCAGCTCTATCGCCGAGAGTTCCGCCCGTCAGAGCAGCTCGCCGAGCCCTACGCGATCGCCGCGGTCAACGTGATCGCCGCCGACTCGGACGACGAGGCGCAGGAGCAGTGGACCACCGTCCGGCGCTGGCGGATCGCCCGCTTCGTGGCGCCCGGCCGCGACCTCACCGACGACGAGGCCGACGCCATCCTCGCCTCACCGCAAGGCCAGCAGATCGCCCAGATGATGCACTACTCCGCCGTCGGCACGCCCGACCACGTCGTTGCGTACCTCGACGAGTTCGCAGCCTTGTCCGGCGCCGACGAGCTGATCACCGCCCACTCGTCGCCGACCATCGACCAGCGCCTCCGCTCGGTCGACCTCCTCGCCGACGCCCACGACCCGATCACCGTCTGAAACCTCGTTCGGGTTGCTTTCTCGGTGGCACGGGTCACCCGAATCCACACACGAGCGTGGTCGGAGCGCGCCGCTCCGGATCGGCGGCGAGGGCGGGTGGGCGCGACACTGTGCACACGTCGTGCGCGCAGCGCCGACTCGAGGAACGACCGAAGGGGACCTGATGACCGAGCAGGAGATGAACAGCAACACCACCAACGTCGACGTGGTGATCGTCGGGGCCGGATTCGCCGGCATGTACCAACTGGTCCGTGCGCGTCGAGCGGGTCTGAGCGCAGTGGTGCTCGAAACTGCCGACGACGTGGGGGGCACCTGGTACTGGAACCGCTACCCCGGCGCCCGCTGCGACATCCTCACCGTCGACTACTCCTACAGCTGGGACCCTGAACTCCAGGAGGAATGGACCTGGTCGGAGCGCTATGCGACCCAGCCCGAGATCCTCCGTTACGCCCAGTTCGTTGCCGACAAGCACGACCTGCGCCGCGACATCCGGTTCATCACGAAGGTCACGTCTGCCAGTTGGGACGATGCCGCCAATCGCTGGACCATCCACACCGACACCGGCGCCGACGTGATCGCCCAGTTCTACGTGATGGCCACCGGCTGTCTGTCGCTGCCGAAGGTGCCCGACATCGACGGCACCGACCGCTACGCGGGCGAGGTCTACTTCACCAACAGCTGGCCCCACGACGGCGTCGACTTCACCGGCAAGCGAGTCGCCGTGATCGGCACCGGCTCGTCAGGCATCCAGTCGATCCCGATCATCGCATCGCAGGCCGACCAGCTCACCGTGTTCCAGCGCACCCCCAACTTCTCGATCCCAGCGCACAACGGCCCAGTCTCCGACGAGCGCCTCGTCGAGTATCGCAAGGATCCCGCCGCCTACCGCGAGGAGGCACGTCATTCGGGCATCGGCGTGCCCCGCGTCCCGCCCGAGGTCGGTGCGCTCGACGTGTCGGATGAGGAGCGGCTCGCGGCATACGAAGCCGTGTGGCAACTCGGCGAACTCGCACATCTCCAGCCGTACAACGACATGGGCACCAACGCCGAGTCGAACGACACGATGCGTCGCTTCATCCACACCAAGATCCGCGACATCGTCAACGACCCGGACGTCGGCGAGTTGTTGTGTCCGACCAACCACTATTTCGCCACCAAGCGGCCGTGCCTCGACTCCGGCTACTACGCGACGTACAACCTCCCGCACGTGCGCCTCGTCGACCTCCACACACAGCCGATCGCGACGATCACCGAGACGGGCATCGACACCACGAAGGATGGCGCGGCCGAGTCGATGGAGTTCGACGCGATCGTGTTCGCGACGGGCTTCGATGCGATGACCGGCGCGATCGTCGGCGTCGACATCACCGGCCGCAACGGCGGGTCGCTCCGCGATGCGTGGGCCCATGGTCCACAGACCTACCTCGGGCTGATGACGGTCGGCTTCCCCAACCTGTTCATGATCACCGGGCCAGGCAGCCCATCGGTGCTGTCGAACATGATGGTGTCGATCGAGCAGCACGTCGACCTGATCAGCGACACGATCGACCATCTGCGCTCGCATCACGTCGACACGATCGAGCCGACCGAACTGGCCCAGCGCCGATGGGTGCAGCACAGCAACGAGATTGCCGACCTCACACTGCTCCCGTCAGCGAACTCGTGGTACATGGGCGCGAACGTGCCCGGTAAACCGCAGGTGTTCCTGCCCTACCCCGGCGGTGTGGGCGGCTATCGAGACATCTGCGACGAGGTGGTGGAGCGCGACTACTTCGGCTTCACGCTCGACGGTGCCGGCGGCACGCAAACGAATGACGGCGTCATCCGGCCGTTGAAGCCCGACGTGCAGGCGATGTTGACGATGATGGCCGAGATGGAACTCCCGCCCTTGGAGACGATGGGCGTCGACGGCGCCCGGGCGTTCATGGAGGCGTCGGGAGCGGCGATGCCGCCAGGGCCCGAGGTCGGCGCGATCGTCGACGGTACTCTCCCCGGCGCCGACGGATCGACGCTGGAGTACCGCCTGTACCGCCCGGCGACCGACGGGCCGCACCCGATCGTCGCCTACTACCACGGCGGCGGATGGGTACTCGGCAGCGCCACCTCCGACGATCCCCTGTGCCGCTACCTGTGCGTCCACTCGAACTCGATCATCGTGTCGGTCAACTACCGTCACGCCCCCGAGGCTCGGTTCCCGGCAGCCGCCG
Source organism: Acidimicrobiales bacterium (assembly GCA_038321235.1). Classification (GTDB taxonomy): domain Bacteria; phylum Actinomycetota; class Acidimicrobiia; order Acidimicrobiales; family Ilumatobacteraceae; genus Sva-07. The sequence goes on from JBBQEU010000049.1 coordinate 9,030, forward strand.
ACGACGGCCTCGCTGCGGCGAACTGGATCGCCGACCACGCCGACGAACTGGGCGGAGTGCCCGGCCAACTCGCGGTGGCGGGTTGGAGCGCAGGCGCCAACGTGGCGGCGGTCACTGCGCAGCAAGCGAAGCTCGCCGGAGCCCCGAGGATCTCTGGTCAGGTGTTGCTGAACCCGGTCACCGATGGCACCACCGAGCGGCAGTCGCACACCGACAATGCCGACGGCTACGCACTCACCATGGCCGTGATGAACTGGTTCTGGGACCAGTACTGCGACCCGGCCGAACGTTCGCACCCGAAGGCATCACCGTTGCTCGCCGAGGACCTGTCGGGCCTCCCACCGGCGTTGGTGATCACCTGCGAGTTCGACCCGCTGCGCGACGAGGGCAACGCCTACGCCGACGCGCTCACCGCCGCGGGCGTCGCGGTGCAACACCTGCAGTGCCCGGGCCAGACCCATACGGCAATCCCCGCCGTCGACGCAATGGTCACCTCCGAGTACGCCCGGGCGGCGATGGCCGACGCGCTGGCTGGATTCGCTCGGGATACCTCGTCAGTACTGTCGGCGTAGGTGAGAGGCCGTTCGTAGCGCGCCGAATGAACGAGTTGTGGTGTCGGACACCTGCGGTGTCAGACACCGAGCGTGCCGGCGCTGACTGTGACAGCCCCTCGGTAGCGTCGGTCGGATGGCTTCGCTGTCGCGTCACCGGCCTGCGCACCTCGCGCAGGGCACCTGGCGAAGCGGCGCGCTGCACGTGTGGGGCTGGAACGGCATCGACAGCGCACCGATGGCGTGGCTCTACGGTGGGTTCCGCCACCTCGACGCCGATGGGCTCCGCAGCGGCTGGCACGACACTCCCGTCTCGTACGGCGCCATCGGGCGCCTGAGCCTCGACTTCGACGGCCGACCATCGCTCCATGCGTCGTCCGTGCAGCTCGACGCAATGGGCACCGCCGTCTGGTTGTCGGAACTCCCGGGCGCCGAGTTCTTGTCGGACTCGCTGGCCTGGTTCGCCCGGGTCGCCGAGCTGGCCCGACGCACGGTGTCGGCCGGTCGCATCACGCCGGCGATCGTGGACGAAGGCCCGTTCACCGTGGCGCGATGGAGGCCCATCACCACCCAGTCGATCGACACCACGATCGCTGCGCTCGACGCGTCGATGCCGCCGATCTGCACCGCAGGGTCCGGCGTCGACGCCGCCACGATCTACGCGCAACTCGTCGATGGCATCGCTCGCGCGTTCCTGTTCCAATATGGGTGGAAGGCCGACCTCGGCCGGCAACGCAAACCTGCGGCCCAAGCATTGCGCGCCATGTTCGGGGCTCTCGCCAAACCCGATCACGTCGTACGCGGCGGCACCGAAGAGTTCGACGACTCGCTGCGCCAGCTGCGCGACGAACTCGACCGACACCAGCGCCGCCTGGCGGGCGAACCGGTCGTCGTACCCCGGATCCGGCTGCTGATCTCCGACGATGCGGGCGACCCGTGGATCGTGCGGCTCGAACTCGTCGACGACACCGACAGCTCGCGCTGGTGCACCGCCAACGACGTGTGGGACGCCAACGACACTGCCACCGAAGTCGCCAAGGGCGCCCAACACCTCGACCGGCTCCGCGAGCTGGTCGGCGCCACGGCCGAGCAGGTCAAGGTCATCCCCGGCCTCGCCGACCTCGCGCTCGATCACGAACCGACCCAGGTCGAACTCGAACTCGACGTCGCCGAGGACTTCCTCGACATCGCCCCCGTCGAATTGCAGCGGATGGGTATCGAGCTGATCGGGCCCGAACGGCTGATCCGAACGCGGGTCAGTATCAGCGGCGAGGCGACCCCTACGCCGTCGGACGACCGCAAGAAGCAGTTCGGTAAGGAGGCGCTCGTCGAGTGGAAGATGGTGATCGGCAACGAGGAGATCTCCGAAGCCGAGATCGCCCGAGCCGAGGAGGTGGGCGCCACCCTGCTCCACACCGGCCACCGATGGGTTCGCATCGACGCCGACGAGCTGCGCCGCAAGCGCGCCAAGCTCACCGAGCTCCAGACCACCAAGGCCGTGGTCACTCCGATCGAACTGTTGCACCTCGCCAACGACGAATCACTCGGTGACGAGGTCGATGACGTTGTTGTCCGAGATGTGCCTGGGGACTCGGCGAACACGGTCCCGAGCACATCTCGGACAGCGATCGACGACAACGACTGGGTGCGCAACCTGCTGGCTGGACTGCCCGACGAGCGCCTCGACGAGACCCACGAATCTCCCGAGTTCGTCGGTGAGCTGCGCCACTATCAGCGGCGAGGGCTGTCGTGGTTGCAGTTCCTCGCCAAGCTCGGCCTCGGCGGCTGCCTCGCCGACGACATGGGCCTCGGCAAGACCGCCACCACGCTCGCCCATCTCCTCGAACGCCCCGGTCCGCACCTGGTGGTGTGCCCGCTCAGCGTGGTACGCAACTGGAGCCAGGAGGCCGCCCGGTTCACTCCGAAGCTCGATGTCACGATCCACCACGGAGCCAACCGAAAACAGGCCGACGACGACAGCACGCTGTTCACCACCGATCCCGAACGCCAGATCGTCATCACCACCTACGGGTTGCTGCCACGCGACCTCGAACACCTCGGCGACATCGACTGGTCCACTGTGGTGCTCGACGAAGCGCAGATGGTCAAGAACCCCAACACCAAAGCGGCGCGAGCGGTACGTCAGTTGCGTGCCGGGCAGAAGCTCGCCCTCACCGGCACCCCCGTCGAGAACCGCTTGAGCGAGCTGTGGTCGATCCTCGATGCGGTCAACCCCGGACTGCTCGGCAGCCTGGCAAAATTCCGCGAACGTTTCGGCACGCCGATCGAACGCCACGGCGACGTCGACGCCGCTGCTCGACTCCGCCACATCACGCAACCCTTCATCCTTCGGCGCACCAAGGCCGACAAGCGTCTCATTCCCGACCTCCCCGACAAGATCGAACAGATCGCCTACGCCAAACTCACCCGCGAGCAGGCCACCCTGTACCAGCAGGTCGTCGACCAGCTGCTCGCGGATGCCGAGCAGGCCAAGGGCATGCGCCGCCGAGGCCTCGTGCTCGCCGCGCTGATGCGCCTCAAACAGATCTGCAACCATCCCGCCCACGCTCTCGGCGACGGCTCACGTCTCGCCGGGCGTTCCGGCAAGCTCACTCGCTTCGACGAGCTCGTCACCGAACTCCTCGACGCCGACGAGCGAGCACTCGTGTTCACGCAGTTCCGCGAGATGGGCGAACTCCTGCGCACCCATGTGAGCGAACAATTCCACTTCGACGCGCCGTTCCTGCACGGCGGCGTCTCACGGCTCGGCCGCGACCGAATGGTCGACGCGTTCCAGGACGGCTCTGGTCCACCGCTGCTGTTGGTGTCGCTCAAAGCGGGCGGCACCGGACTCAACCTCACTGCGGCCAGCCAGGTGATCCACTACGACCGCTGGTGGAACCCCGCCGTCGAAGATCAGGCCACCGACAGGGCCTGGCGCATCGGACAGAACCGCACCGTCAACGTCCACAAACTCGTCTGCGAAGGCACCGTCGAAGAGCGCATCGGCGTGGTGATCGACGACAAGCGCAAGCTCGCCGAATCCGTCGTCGGCACCGGTGAGGCCTGGCTGTCGGAGCTGTCCACCGACGAACTCCGCGATCTCGTGGTGTTGGAGATGGACTCGTGACAAGGCCGCGCAAACCGTTCGGAGCCAACCATCCGGGGCGTCTGCCGGCGACGATGATGAAGGTGCTCGCCGCCGAGATGAGCGACCCGTCACGTCTGCGCCGCGGCAAGCAGTACGCGAAAGACGGCTCCGTGCTCGACATCGTGATCGATCCCGGCACCGTCACCTGCGAGATCCAAGGCTCACGTTCGACGCCCTACATCGCCGTGGTCGCGGTGAAGCCGGGCGACGGCATGCCGCTGCGACGCGACGTGAAGTTCACCTGTACGTGCCCGGACAACGACAACTGGGACAACTTCGCCTGCAAGCACGTGGTCGCCACGCTGTTCACCCTCAGCGACGAGTTCCTCCTCGAACCCGAACTCCTCGACCTGTGGCGCGACCGGGCGGTCGAACGCGACGACCGCGATGACCGCGATGACCGCGATGACCGCGATGACCGCGATGATGACGACCTCGGCGATCCCGAGTACGACGAGCGTCCTCGTGAACGCCGACGGCGACACCTCCGCCTCGTCGGGCCGGAGACCACCGACCGCAACCGGCAGCCCGAGCCGCCGACGCCGCGGGTCGACCCGCTGGAGGCGCTGTTGGGGATCCCCGAGGGCGCAGCGCTCCCCGATGTCGCAGACATCGAACGAATCGAGCCGCAGCTGCCGAGGTCGCGCGAACTCGCGACCGTCCTACGCGACGCGTTGGGTCACCTGCGCATCGAGTGGGACTGAACGCAATGGGCCCGGTGGCCTCCACGCAGCGTGAGCGCACCCCTACACTCGGCGCATGGTCGTCAACGCCGCTCAGGTCGCCGATGCGCTGCTGTCGAACGTCGACCAGGTGGTGCGCGGTAAGCGCGACGAGATCCGACTTGCGCTCTGCTGTTTATTGACGGAGGGGCATCTCCTCCTCGACGACGTGCCCGGCACCGGCAAGACCAGCCTCGCGAAGGCGATCGCCAACTCGATCGCCGGCACGTGGACCCGTGTCCAGTTCACCCCCGACCTCCTGCCGACCGACATCACCGGCGTCATGGTGTTCGACCAGCGCTCGAGCACCTTTGCATTCCGCGAGGGCCCCGTCTTCACCAACGTGTTGATCGGCGACGAGATCAACCGAGGGAGCCCGAAGACGCAGTCCGCACTGCTCGAGGTCATGGAAGAGCGCCAGGTCACCGCCGACGGAGTGAGCCGACCGGTCCCCCGACCGTTCTTCGTGATCGCCACTCAGAACCCGCGAGACTTCCAGGGCACGTTCCCGCTGCCGGATGTCCAACTCGACCGGTTCGCGATGCGGCTCACGCTCGGCTATGCCGATCCCGAGACCGAGGTGTCGATCCTCGAGGGTTTCCATCGCCACCGCGCCGAGGACGACCTGACACCGGTCACCGACCCGGCCGAACTCGATCGGGCGATCGTGGAGATCGACAGCATCGGCGTGGTCCAGTCGATCAACAGCTACATCGTGCAGATCGCCAATGCGACACGCAGCCACCCGGACCTGCGCCTCGGTGTGTCGACACGCGGCACGCTCATGATGCTGCGGGTCGCTCGAGCGTTCGCGGCGACCGACGGGCGCGACTATGTGACGCCCGACGACATCAAATCCATCGCGGCGCCGGTGTGTGCTCACCGAATGGCACTCACCGCCGAAGCCGAACTGCGCGGCGCTCGGGTCGAGACCGTCCTCGCCGACATCATCGACGACGTCCCGGTGCCGCGTACCCGAGAGGGCTGAGCGTGCTCACCAGGTCGGGCCTCGGTGCGGTGCTGACAGCGCTGGTGCTCGCCGTCCTCGGATGGCGATGGAACTACGAGGAGATCGTCATCGCTGCGTTTTCGATCGGGGCGATCCTCCTCACGGCGATCTGGGTGTCGCAGCGTCCCCTACGCGCCGTCGTGACCCGACGACTCCCCGCGATTCGGGTACCGCGCGGAGATCCGATCGTGGTCGTCTACAAAGTGCGCAATTCCACCCGGTTCCGCTCGGGCCGCGCGACCATCATCGATCGCTGCGACGAGGCGGTGACGCGCGTGCCGATCACCCCGGTCGCTGCGAACTCCGAACGCGTCGTGACGGGCGCGATCCCGACGCGCCACCGCGGCGTGTTCGATGTCGGCCCCTTCGAGATCGAACGGATCGATCCGTTCTGGCTCACCGTCGGACGGCGCCGAGACACCGAACGAAGCTCGGTGATCGTGCATCCCAAGATCTACGACCTCGTCGGTCCTCACGGCGCCGTTCGGGTCGTCGAGAACGACTCGGTGCTGCGACGAGCCACCTCCGACCCGATGTCGGGGTTCGTGTCGATGCGCGAATACGTCGCCGGCGACGACCCGCGCCTGATCCACTGGCCGACCACCGCACGCACCGGCACCCTGATGGTGCGCGAGCACGTCGAAGTACGCCGTCCCGAGTTCACCGTAGTGCTGGATACCGCTCCGACAGCAGGTACTTCCGACGACTTCGAAGAGGCGGTCGATGTCGCAGCCACACTCGCCGTGCATGCGATCCGGTCAGGTCTCGACGTGGTGGTGCGCACCACCGACCGCGACCATACAGGCCGTCCGACGCCGCTGACCACCGATGCCTCGGTGCTCGACCTGTTGACGCCGGTGCAGCAGTCCGACGATCACACGTTGGTGCCGGTCGCTGCGTTGTTCACCGGCGGCTTCGACCAGACATCGCTCGTCCTCGTCACCGGGCCGACAGGACCGTCGAGCCGGTTCGCGACCTCCGAGCGCATGTCGGTGGTCCGCATCGGCGATGGCGCTGTCGGCGGGTTGGGGATCGTGCTCGCAGCGGGCGATGCCCGCGAGTTCGTACGGCGATGGAGGTCGTGGGGTTGACGTGGCTGCGATGAGCGAGGCAGAGGTCGACACGACCAACGACCTCTGGCTCGCGCGTGTGCGCATTGGCGTGATCGCAATGGGGTTCGCCATCGTCGGCGTCGCGGCAGGCGGCATCTTCGACCGCAATGATTGGACCTTCCTGGTCGCTCCGCTACTCCCAGCGGCGATGGCCGCGATCGTCGTGGGGAGGTCGGCTGTCGCCCGGGTCAGTGGTGCAGCCGCTTCAGTGCTGCTCGGCACAGTGGTCACCATTGCCGTCGCAGGTGGAGCGGCGGGCGACCTCGTTCGAGCGTTCACGTCCGGGTTGCAAGGTGTGCTGTCGACCGACTGGCCGAGCCCCGCACGCGCCGATCTCCTCGGCACGATCGCGGCGGCACTCGCCACCACCTGCGCCGTGAGCGCTGAGATCGCCGCTCGCCGACGGTTCCATCTCCTCGGCCTGCTCCCGCTGGTGCTCGCCTACCTCGGCGTCGTCGCTCTGAGCGCGCCACTCGGCGTGCAGTGGTGGTCGCTCGTCGGCATCGCCGCCAGCTCGATCGCCTTCGCCCTGCTCCGCAACGACGGACCGCTCGGTGACCGCCTGGTACTGCTGCGTGGCGAGCGACGGCTCGTACCGCTCATCGCGACGGCGACGGTCCTGGCGGCGGTGGCGGCACTGCCGCTGTCGCTCGGCATTCGTGCCGACCCACGGCGCAACGATCCGGCCCAGCAGACCGCACCGTTGCTGGATCCGATCGAGGCGACCTTGGCGCTGCGAAACCTCGATCCCCCCGTGGATCTCCATGTGGTGACGTCGAACGACAACGGCGCCTTGCCGACTCGATGGCGCACGGCAGCGTTGTCGAGCTACGACGGGCGACGGTGGTCGCCGAGTCTCACGCTCCGCCCGATCGGGTCGACGCTGGGTCCAGCGTCGGGGCCGACCATCGACGCCGACGTCAGTTTCCTGGATGACAACCTGACCCTCGTGCCACTTCCGGGGCCACCAGTGGAGGTCGCCGCGATGGTCGAGACCGACGGTGACCGAACCGTCGTCAGGCTCGCCGACCGTCCATCTCCGGGCGACGTGATCGGCGTGATCGCCAACGCCCCGGACGCGGCCGGCGATGCGAACGCCATCGGCATCGCTCCTCGTCTGGTCGACGAGTCGACGTCGGGCCTCACGCAACTCGCCGAGGGCCTCGCCGGGGCCGGTGACGACCTCGAGCGACTGAGCCGGCTCGAGACGACCATGCGCGAGGACTTCGTGCTCGACAGCAACGTGCAGGGAGGCGGTCTCGAACAGGCGCTGATCGACCGGTTCCTCCGCGACACCCAGCGTGGCACCAGTGAGCAGTTCGCCACGTCGTTCGTGTTGCTCGCCCGCTCGCTCGGGATCGAATCTCGGGTGGCCACCGGATTCGTCGCCGACAGCGATGAAGGGATCACCGTCGTCGCTGCGGGTGAACCCCTGGTGCTGGCGTCGACCGACGCAGAGGTCTGGCCGGAGATCCAGCTCTCCGACGGCAGTTGGATCGCCTACGACCCGGTGCCGCCCGAGGAGGCCGCCGACGGCGCTCCTCCACCACCCGAACCTCAGGTCCAGACACCGGCCGCCCCCCAGCCGCCGATCGCGCCGCCGCCGGAGTCCGACAACGAGGCCGCCACACCCGATGACGAGGATGCAACAACGTCCGACGGAGCGCTGTCGACGGCACTCACCTGGGTGCTTCGCGGATCGTTCGCTCTCGCTGTCGTGGTGCTGCCAGTCCTGCTCGCGGCCGGGCTGATAGTCGGAGCGAAGTATCGACGCCGCAAGCGGCGCCTGAGCGCACATGATCCCGCCGATCGGATCAGAGGCGCATGGGCGTCTGCCACAGACGCCCTCGTGGACGCTGGTCTCGACATCGGTGTATCCGCATCGGACTCGGAGATCGCCGGACACGGCGCACCGTTGGTTAGCGACGCCTCACCAGAGCTCCGGCGGCTGGCGACGATGTCGAGCGCAGCAACGTTCGGGTCGCCACGCCACCCCGACCTCGTCGCCCAGGACGCGGTGTCATGTCTCGGCTCGATCGAGCTGGGGGTGACCTCGGTGCGAACGCGGTGGCAGCGACTGCGCTGGCGTCTGAGCTTGCGTTCGCTGCGCCCCGCCACCCGCTCACCCGTGTCCGACTGACGATCCAGCCGATCGAGCCATTCGAACGTCGATGTCCGGAGGGTGTTCTGTGCGGGCGATGACCTCGTGGCAATGCGTTGTCGCTCACACAGAAGGGGCGATGAGAGTCCGGCCCACAATCTCATCGACTCTCCCCAGGAGGTGGCTACGGCGGGGTGGTCGTCGTCGTGCTGGTCGTCGTGGGTGCCGAGGCGGTGATCGTCAGCGTTGCCGTCCTCGAGGTCGCCGGACCATCGGTGACCTGGTAAGTGATCACGAACACCTCAGGGGCGGTCGCCAGGATCGACAGTCGGAGACCGCTGCGGGTCGTGACGACGCCGCTGGGGTCGGAGAACGTGGCCTCGACGATGCTCGGCGACGTGCCGTCGGGATCGCTCGCACTCAGATCGACCGCCGTCGAGGTCCCGACGGTCACCGAGACTGCCTGGTCGATCGCAATCGGCGGCTGGTTGGCGGGCGGGCCGTTGACGGTCACTGTCGCGGGCGCTGAGTCTCCGCCGTCGCCGTCGCGAACCCGATAGATGAATGTCGCGGTGCCCCTACCATCGCCGGCATCGATCGTGACGTTGCGTGCGTCTTGCACGGACACGCTGCCAGATCCGCCGCCGGTGAAGGTCAAGATGCCTGTCGACAGTTCGCTGATGGTGAGGTCGCCAGGCGAGTCACCGTCGGTGTCGTTGGCGGCCAGATCGACCGTGCGCTGCTCGTCTTTCTTCACGTCGACCGTGTCAGAGTTTGCAACGGGCAGACGGTTCTCGATGGTCACCGTGACGCTGACCGCGGTGCTCAGCCCGCCGGGATCCGCAACCGTCGCCGTGAAGCTGAACGCTCCCCGGTCGTCTCCATTCTGCGGGCTGATCACCAGACGATCGGCCTGGCGCTCCACCCACGATGGTGCGCCGCTCAGGGAGGCGATGGTCAAGGCCTCGTCGTCCGTGGCGAGATCGGTGACCGGAATCGTGACCGGCTCGGCTCGGAACACGTTGATCGACTTCGGTGCAGCAACCGGCTCCTGGTTGACGTCGATGGTCACCCGACCGTTCGCCCTGAGCCGACAGGCGTTGACGACGGAATAGCTGATGACCACGTTGCCGTTCTCGCCGTTCGGCGGCGTGTACAGACCGTTGGCGAATCCTGGTGGCCCGTTCACGTCGACGATCGTGCCGTTCGAACCGAATGCGGTGAGATCGATGGCGATCGGCTGTTGGAAGCCGGTCTTCAAGAAGCCATCGTTGGCGACCGGCGACGATTCCGAACACGGTCGCACGTTGATACGCAGCACTGCGGCGTCGGTGAGTTCACCGTCGCTCACCTGATAGGTGATCACCGCGATTCCCGAGGCGCCAGGTGCGGCGGTGAAGCTGATCGACTTGTTCGCATTCACCGACGTCGAACCCAGTGAGCTGTCGGCGCTCGACACGATCGACACCGACAGCGCGTCACCGTCCGGATCGCTGTCATTGAGCAACACCGACACCGTCGTCGAGCCACCGTTGACGACGTCTGCACCGTCGTCGCGGGCATCCGGCGGACGGTTGAGCGGCTTCTCGACCGTCAGCAGGATGTTCGATGTGGCGGTGAGACCCGCTCCGTCGCGGATCGTGTACGTCACCACGACCTGACCGAGGAAGTTCGCTGCAGGAGAGACGGTGACCACCGAACCAGCGAGCGACACCAGAGCGTCGCCGGAGACTCGGGCGGCCGACACGACCGAGAGCCCGCCCGGCGTCTCGTCGGGGTCGGCGTCGTTGGCGAGCACGCTGAACTGCTGGGGCGTCGCAGGCCCGAAGATCGTCGAGGTGTCGACCACAGCGATCGGCGCCTGGTTGGCGCGTTCGGTGATGGTGACTCGGAGCCGACCCAGCGAGACCGCGCCCTCGGCATCGGCGACCTGATAGTTGATCGTGGCGTTGCCGGTCTGGCTGCCGGCAACGAAGGTGATGGTGCGCCCACTACGGGTCGCCGTGCCGAGCACGGGGGCCGTCGACGACAACAACTGGAGATCGGCAGTTCTGCCGTCCGGGTCGCGGTCGTTGGCGAGAACGTCGACCGACGCGGTGGCACCGACCTCCACGGTCAACGAGTCGAGGTTGGCCTCCGGAGGCAGGTTGGTGATCGCCGGTTCGCGGACCGACACGATGATCGAGGCGGAGGCGGTGAGACCCATGGTGTTGATGACCTCATAGGTGCATCGGAACGCGCCGGACTGACCCGACGGTGGGTCGTAGCGAACCTGCCCATCGGCGGTGACGGTCGCCTGGCCTCCCGACGGGCACCCCGGCCGACCAACCAGCGTCGGGCGACCACCCGACGGGTCGCCGTCATTGCGCAACACGTCGACGGTCACCGGCACGTCGACGAACGTGAACGTCGAGTCGTCGCGAGCGAAGGGCGGCTCTACCAGGGCTTCGGGGAGCACGGTGATCGTCACCTCCCCGACGACCTCGTGGCCGTTGCCGTCGGTGACGGTGTACGTGAACCTGGCGGTTGCCTGACCCTCCTCGTCGAGGACCGGTGCCGGCGAGAACTGGATCTTCTCGCGGCTGAACACGATCGCCTGGCCGCTGTCGTCACCTGGCTGGGTCACCGACACCACGGTGAGCGGGTCGCCGTCGGGATCGACGTCGTTCGCCGTGACGTCGAGGATCAGCGATTGCCCGACGACGACCTTGTCGGTGTCGGCGGCGACCACGGGCGGACGGTTCGGTTCGATGTCGTCGATCACACCGACCAACACCGAGCCGCGCACGACGTGGCCGTTGCCATCATCGACGGCGTAGGTGAACGGTACGAGTGCAGCGGCACCAGCACGCGCGGTGACCGCCAGCGCTTCTCCCTCCACGGCGACCTCCAGGCCGGCGGGAAGCGGTTCGATGACCGACAGCGTCATCGTGTCACCGTCGGGATCGGAGTCATTGACGAGTACGGGTACCTGCGTGGGAGCACCGCGTCGCAGGCGCACCGCGTCCGGGCGCACCAACGGAGGGCGGTTGGGGTCGCCGACTCGTGCCACCTCGACGCGGACCTCGACGTCCTCACCGACCGCGTCGAGTGAGTCGATCGGTCGGTACGTGAAGATCGCGGTGCCCTCGAAACCCTCGGTCGGGGCGAACCGCAGCGCCGGCAGACCCGATGGACCGAGCGTCTCGGTCACCTCGCCCAGGGTTGCCTGGCCGACGCTCTGCGGCGGCGAGAACCCGCCGAGGCGAAGGGCGTCGCGTTCAGGGTCGACGTCGTTGAGGAGGACGTCGACGATCACGGCGACGCCGGGGCCGGTCTCCGCGGCATCGGCTACGCCGATTGGAGGTTTGTTGGTGGATCCAGGCGGGAGGAGCTCGATGATCACCGTCGCCGACGCCGTCGTGCCGTCACCATCGACGATCGTGTACTCGAATCGGTCCACGCCCACGTAGCCGGGTTCGGGTGTGTAGACGACCTTCGTCGCTGTACCGATGTCGACGGAGCCGTGGCCGGGCACACCGACCGACGACACGGCAATCGCCTCGCCGTCGGGGTCGTAGTCGTTGGCGGTGACCTGCACGGGAACGGAAGCACCAGAACGCGCGGTGACCGGATCGTCGACGGCCACCGGTGGGTCGTCGATGCCATTGTCGTCGGGCTCACGCACCTCGGGTTCGCTGACGGCGCTGTCGTCGGCGCCGGTGGCGCCTCGGCGCGGTTCACCGGGTTCGACGATGTCGCCGTCGTCACCGAGCACCAAGATGCCCTGTGCGTTCTTGTCGATCGCCTGAACACCCCAGGGATTCACGCCCCACACGAAGTCGCCGGTGACGTCGTCGACCCAGACGAGGTCGACCGTCGCAGTCACCGCCAGGGTGGCGTCGGACGAGACCGACGCCGGAAGGTCGTCGAGGATCTCGCCAGTGCGCCAATCGAATCGCACCACCGAACTCGGCCCTCGCCGCACGACGGCTGCCGCTTCCCCAGCAATCCCCAGGAAGTCGCCGCCGTCGAGGTCGAGCCCGGGCACGGTGGTCGCTTCGTCGATGCCGCCGGCCGAGACGCACCACAGATCGTCGTTCGCTCCGACCCAGCCGCATTCGTTGGGTGGGCCCGGTACCTGGGCCAGGATCTCGCTGGGGTCGGCGTCGGTGCCCAACGATCGCCATGCACCGTCGCCGAGGCGGGCCCGACGACCTGAGACATCGACGACCAGGGGCACGTTGCCGACCAGGGAGAGCAGCGCATCTCCATCGAGACCCAGTCGATTGCGTTGCGTGGCCGACGACGTCGTACGGACCAGATCGCCGTCGACCAGCGACCAGATCGATCCGTCCGGTGCAACCTGCGTGGCGGTGCCGCCTTGCACTGCAAACGAAAGCTGTTCGCCGTCGGTTGGTACCACGTCGGCCTGGTTGTCATCCGGGTTGACGACGACCAGACCAGCCTGACCCACGCCCGACAGGGCGCGTCCTGCACCCAGCGCCGACAGACCGAACGGCGTGCCGAGGCGAAGTTCCACGGAATCGATCGCTCGCGCTTCGGCGGTGGTGTCGTTGAGCACGAAAGCGCCAGGACCGCCCTCGGCCACCGCCAGTTGTTCACCCGAGGTGCCGGCGTCCAGGCTGGCGAGCGCCCTGCCTCCGTAGCCGTCGACGAGTACGACGCGACCTGTTGGCTGGTGCACGAACCATGCCGTGGCCCGAGCGGAAGCGGCATCGACGGCCGGCAGTCCATCGGCGCGCACGACCACGATGAGAGCGGACAGCGTCAACAGCGTCGCGGCGATCGCAGCGACGGCTTGGCGCCAGGTCACGGTCGACAATGTCACGAGAACCTCAACGGTAGGGCGAGTGGCGGCAACTCACCATGGTTCATCGGCACGTGGGCGCGCGAACTCGAGGAATTGTTCAGATGCTGCACGGCAGGCGAGTTCACCGAGTCGAGACGTCACCCGACGCCGGTCTGGTTCCGTAGTGTTCTCCTCGATGGAGATCGTCGTGCGCACCCCCCACGGTGACGCAGACGTGTCGATCGTGTCGCACTCACCGACCACCACGATTGGTGAGGTCGTCTCCGCGGTGACCGGACAAGCGGTTCCCCGACTGGTGCTGGTCGACCTTCGAGCTGTGGATGCGAGCACCTTGCTCGACGACGCCCAACTCGTCGTCGGCGCTGTCGTGACGACGGAGCCGGCGATTCCTCCCGGCATCTCGATCGCAGACGTCGAGATCGTCCAGATCGCCGGCCATGGTGCTGGCCGCGTGATGCGTCTCGGGCCCGGCCGCTACCGGATCGGCCCCGGACGCCGCTCGAGCGCAGGAGAACTCGACGTCGGCGCTGTCGATCGCACGGTTTTCGAACTCGTCATCGACCCGATGGGGGCTGCGTCCCCAGTGACCGTCGTACCGGTGACCGTCGG